>DATJAE010000156.1:0-30937 GCA_035516595.1 Kofleriaceae bacterium
CTGTCCGGCACGGTCGTGCTCCAGGACAATGGCACCGATGACAAGTCCGTCACCGCCAGCGGCGGCTTCACGTTCGCGACGCCGCTCGCGAGCGGCATGACCTACGCGGTCACCGTGCACACCCAGCCGGCCAGCCAGTACTGCACGCCGACCTCGGCGAGCGGCACCGTGACCAACAACCCGATCACCAGCGTCGCGGTGACCTGCGACTCCGGGATCAAGTGCGGCTCGAACGAGTGCAACCCGGCCACCGGCTACACCTGCTGCGATCCCGAGGGCTCGCACACCAGCTGCACCAAGAGCTTCTGCCAGCAGCTCGACCTGCCGTGCGACTCGGCCGCCGACTGCGCGGCGCGCGGCACGCCGGGCATCTGCTGCGCGAGCACCTACCGCGGCGCGGTCGACTCGGTGTCGTGCTCGTCGTCGTGCAGCGGCGGGAGCCGAACGATCCTGTGTGACCCGAACCTGCCGGGAGCGTGCGCGAGCGGTACGTGCACGGCGTACTCGGCCTTGCCCGGCTACTACGCCTGCCAGTAGCGTCGCGGGATGCACCGCTCTCGCCTCGCCGGCTTCATCATCGACTGCAAGACCGACGACCTCGGCCGCGCCACGCCGTTCTGGTCGGGCGCGCTCGGCATGCGCGTCCGCTCGCGCGACGGCGACGACTACGAGCGGCTCGACGACGGCCCGCGCGACCTCCACATCGAGGTCCAGCGGGTCAGCCACGACAGCCGGCTCCACCTCGACATCGAGACCGACGACATCGCCGCCGAGGTCGCCCGGCTCGAGGCGCTCGGCGCGCGTCGGGTCGCGCAGATCAAGTCGTGGTGGGTGCTCGAGGCGCCGACCGGCCAGCGGTTCTGCGTGGTGCGTCGCGACGACGTGGCGAGCGCGCCGGGCGTCAACGTCTGGCCGTAGCTCACGCCGCGACGAAGAACCGCGCCGGTTCGGCGTCGCCGTCGTGGAGCCGCAGCCCGGCGCGCGCCGCGACGTCGAGCACCGGCGGCACCGCCCAGCCGCCGCGCTCGAGCATGCGCACCACGCGCGGCGCGCCGATCGCGTCGACCAGCATGCCGGGCGGCGCCCAGTGGAAGCCGGCTGCCATGATGCGATCGATATCGCGCGCGTGGTCGACCACCTCGCCGACCCGACCGAACGCGTAGCTGATGTGACCGAGCACCACGCCGCGCAGCACCTCGGCGTCGTGGCCGTCGGCGGTGCACAGCGCGTCGAGCGCGTCGCCGTGGCGTCCCGAGCGCACCGCGGCGGCCATGCGCTCGACCAGCGGAGGCAGCGGCGCGAGCTCGAGCGGCTGATAGCCGCCGGTCGCGGGATCGAGCACGAGCCGGCGATCGCCCTCGACGCGATAGAACCCGCCGCGATCGCGGGTCTTGCGCCCGAGGTGGCCGCGCGCGATGCCTTGCCGCACGTACGGCGGCAGCGCGAAGCTCGCGTGGCCCTCGTCGCAGGTCGAGTGCCACAGGTGGTCGCAGATCGCCTGATGGACATCCCAGCCGACCAGGTCGATCGTCGCGAGCGGCGGCAGCGCGCGGCCGGTGTGCGTGCCGAGCAGCTGGTCCATGTAGGCCACGCCGTGCTGCTCGGCGAGCTGCGCGACCTCGTTCAGCAACTTGAAGCCGATGCGATTGCCCGCGAAGCCGGGGGTGTCGGAGCACGCCACCACGACGCGGCCGAGCGTGGTTTCGAGCAGCTCGCGCACGCGCGCGACCACCGCCGGATCGGTCCCGCGATGCGGGATCAGCTCGCAGCCGCGGATCGCGGTCGGCGGGTTGAACAGGTGCACGCCGAGGAAGTGGCGGCGCAGGCCGTCGCTCGCGTCGGCGCACAGCGCGGCGATCGACAGCCCCGAGGTGACAGTGGCGACGATCGCGCCGGGCGCGCGCGCGCGATCGATCATCGCGAGCACCTCGCGCTTGACGTCGCGATCCTCGGCGACCGCCTCGAGGACGAGGTCGGCGTCGCCTATCGCGCACGGATCGTCGTAGGTGCCGAGCGCGATCGCGTCGCGCGCGAGCGCGCCGCGGCTCAGCGCGATCGCGCGTGCCCGGCCGGCTTCTGCCTTGTCGCGGCTGCGCGCGACGAGCGTCGTCGGGATCCCGGCGAGCGCGAGCAGCGCGCCCGCGCCCGATCCCATCGTGCCATTGCCTCCGAGCACGGTGACCCTGGTGATCGCGGCCATGTCGCGGGGCACAGCAAACGTCGTACCGGCCGGAGCCTCGGGAAAATCCGCCGGGCGGCCGCGCGCGTGACAGCGCCGCGCGGCGCCGCGCGCTCGCTGCGCGCCGCGTGGTCAATCATCGAGCTTGATGCCGTACTTCGGCAGGATCGCCCCGGTCAGCGCGTCGAGCTCGGCGCGCGCGGTGAGGTAGTCGACGATCGCGGCGACGTGGCGCAGCTTCGCGCTCTCGAGCTCGTTCTGGCGCAGGATGATGTCGAAGTTGGTCGACTTGCGATCCTCGAAGCGATGCTGCTCGGCCTCGACGTTCTCGCTCGCGAGCTCGATCGCCTGGGCGCCGAGCTCGACCGCCTCGCGCGCCGCGCGCGCCTGTTGCACCGCACGCGCGGTGTCGGCGGCGATCGTGGCCTTGAGCGTGCGGGTGTCGACCATCGCGCGCAGCAGCTCGGCGTGACTCTGGTCCACCTGGCCGTGCGCGTCGTTGCGACCGAACGCGTAGCTCGACGTGACCGTGACGCCCACCAGGTAGCCGTCGCCGTCGCGCAGGCTGGTCAGCGAGCTCGACAGCCCGCCGCCGAAGCCCTGCGGCCCGCCGCTGACCGACAGGTCGAGCTGCGGCAGCAGCTGGCTGCGCGCGCCCGACAGCCGCGCCTGATCGGCGCGCTCGATGTCCTGCGCCGAGGCGAGCGCCGCGCTGTGCTCGAGCGCCGCGGCGACGGCGCTGCGCAGGTCGATCTCGTCCCTGTCGGGCGCGGGCAGCGCCACGGTCGCGATGTCGAGCGCGTCGGCGCCGATCTCGAGCCCGGCGATCCGGCGCAGCTCGAGCGAGGCCTGCGTGATCTCGAGCTCGGCCGCGATCACGTCCTGCTTGCGGACTGCGATGTTCTCCTCGACGGCGAGCAGCTCGCTCTTCGGGATCTTTCCGATCTTGATCGAGTTGTCGGTGTAGGTGCGCTGCTGCTCGGCGAGCGCGAGGCTGTTCTTGCGGACCTCGAGCCCGGCGCGCGCGAGCGCGACCTGCCAGTACGCTGCGACGATCTGCTCGACCAAGGCGCGCGCCCTCGCCTCGCGATCGGCGCGCGCGGCGTCCATCCGGTGCTCTGCCTCGTAGCGCGGCGCGCGCGCGGCCCACGTGCCGAACCCGCGCAGCAGCGGCTGGGTCAGCGCGACCTGCACGCTGGTCAGCGTGCCTGGCACGTAGCCCAGGATGTTGGTCGAGGTCTTGGTGCCGCCGAACGTGAGGTGGAGCGATCCGCCGGTCGGCAGCGCCCGCCCGAGGTCGAGCGTGCCGCTGCTCACGTTGTCGTAGTCGGTGTCGCTGCCGCTCAGGTACTGGTTGCGAGCGTAGCCGCCCTGCGCGGTCAGCGTGATGTCCTCGATGCCGAGCGTGCGCCGCCAGGTCGCGCGCGCGGCCGCGAGATCGATCGACGCGAGCTGCAGCTCGGGCGCGGCGCGCACCGCGACCGCCAGCACGTCGACCAGCGAGGTCGGCTTCGCGGTATCGGGCTCGGCCGAGGCCGAAATCGACGGCGCGATCGCCGCAACGACGATGATCCACCTCATCGGGCGATCTTCGCGTTTCTTGCGAGATCTGCTAGTATTTTCGACGATGCCGGGCGAATGGGACGAAGGCGTCACGCAGATCCGTGCGCCCTCGTTCGTCGAATCCAACCGCGTGCTGGTCGCCGATGTCGACCCGCGCCGCCGCCAGTGGCTGCGCGAGGTGCTCGCCGGATTCTTCGCGGTGGACGAGGTCGACAACGCGCGCGCCGCGCTCGAACGCCTGACCACCGATCCGCCCCGCGTGCTGATCGTCGGAACGTATCTGTCGGACCTGAGCGGCGCGACGCTGCTCGCCCACGCCGCGCGCTACAACCTGCTCGCGCCGGCCGAGCACGGGCCGATCGCGTTCTACGCCTCGAACACCGACGATCCCGAGACCGCGCCGCCGATCGACGCCGAGCTCGTCCACATCTACTACCACCTGACGCCCGCGCTCGATCCGGCGCGCACGCGCGAGCTGATCGCGCAGGCGATCGGCGAGATGCCGGCCGAGCGCGCCAAGCCGCCCAGCGAGGAGGACGCCAAGCTCACCCGCCAGGTCCTCGAGCACGCCAAGCGGCTCGGCGCGCAGCCGGATCTCGCCGCGGCCGCGCAGACCGTGATCGCCGCGGTGCTCGATCTGGTCTCGGCCGAGCGCGTGCGCTGCCGGTTCTACGACGACGAGACCGGCACGCTGTGGTCGGAGGGCGGCGACGCCGAACCCGAGACCCACGCCTCGCTCGGCATCTCCGGGTTCGCGGTGCGCACGCGCGCGACGATCGCGCTGCCGATCGCGAGCTCGGAGGCGATGTACCGGCGCGAGATCGACGATCCGCAGGGCACCGGCAACGAGCGCCTGCTGATCCAGCCGGTGGTCGGGCGCGACGGCCGCGTCCACGCCGTGCTGATCGTCGCGCGGATCTCGACCCGCCCGCCGTTCTCCGAGCACGAGGCCAAGAAGCTGGCCGCGCTCGCCGAGGCGTGGGCGCCGTTCATCCACCAGCTCGCGCTCGCGCAGGAAGCCGACGCCGTGCTCGAGCAGCGCGAGGTCGTGCGCGAGGATCGCCAGGAGCTGTTCCGCCGCGAGGCGATCGATCACCTGATCAAGCGCGGCATGCGCGGCGACGTCGTGCGCGTCCACCCGGGCTGGATCCGCTCGGCGTACTGGATCGTCATGCTCGCGCTGCTCGGGGCCGGCGGGTTCGCGTACTTCGCGCGCATCCACGAGTATGCCGAGGGCCCCGCGATCGTGCGCATCACCGGTCGGAGCGACGTCGCGGCGCAGGAGGCCGGCACGGTGACGTCGATCGAGGTCGTGCCGAACCAGCAGGTCAAGCAGGGCCAGGTGATCGCGCGGCTGCACGACACCGAGCAGGCGGCGCGGCTGCACTCGCTCAACACCGAGTTCGAGCGCCACCTCGTCGCCTATCTCCAGACTCCGGCCGATCCGAACGTGCGCCAGGCGCTGTCCACGCTGGTCACCCAGCGCGAGAGCGCGGAGGCCGGGGTCGAGGCCCGCGTCGTGCGCGCGCCGCGCGACGGCACGGTCAAGGACGTGCTCGTCCACACCGGCCAGCGCGTCGAGCCCGGCAAGACGATCGCGTCGATCGTCGACAAGGGCAGCGACGAGGGCCTCGCGGTGCTCGCGTTCCTGCCCGGCCGCGAGCGGCCGCGGCTGCGCGGCAACCAGCGCATGCGGCTGTCGCTGCCCGGCTATCGCGACGTTCACTTCGAGCTGACCGTGCGCGCGGTGTCGTCGCAGGTGCTCGGCCCGAGCGAGGCGCGCGACCTCTACCTCGGCGACCGCTTCGGCGACAGCGTGCCGCTCCAGCAGGGCGTGGTCGTCGTGGAAGCGCGGATCAAGTCGCCGACGTTCGTGTCCGACGGCGAGCGCTACGAGCTGCACGACGGCATGCTCGGCACGGCGGAGGTCGAGCTGGCTTCGAAGTCGGTGGTCGAAACCCTGGCACCGGGGTTGTGATGGCGCGCGCGCGCGAGCCCGATCCGAGCGACACCCAGCGCGAGACCGCGGAGGCCGGCGCGCCAGCGACGGTGTCGGGCGTGTCCGCGGTCGACGGCGCCGACCTGTTCCCGTCGCTGCAGCGGCTCGCGCAGAGCCGCAAGGGCAAGATCCCGTTCGTCCAGCAGGTCGAGTGGACCGACTGCGGCGCCGCGTGCGTGACCATGGTGCTGCGCTACTTCGGGCGGCACGTCACGCTCGAGGAGGTGCGCGAGGCGATCGGCGGCGGCGGCCGCGAGGCGACCACCGCGCTGGCGATGGTGCGCGGCGCCGAATGGTACGGGCTGCGCGCGCGCGCCGTGTCGCTCGAGGTCGATCAGATGAAGTGCTTGCCCGCGGGCACGATCCTGCACTGGGAGTTCAAGCACTTCGTCGTGTTCGAACGGATGACCCGCAAGGGCGCCGAGCTGGTCGATCCCGCGCGCGGCCGGCGCTACGTCGACCACAAGACGCTGCGCGAGGCGTTCACCGGCGTCGCGCTGGTGTTCGAGACCACCGACTCGTTCCAGCCCAAGAAGCCGGGCGCCGGGCGGCTCGGCTGGTACATGCGCCAGCTCGCGAGTCAGCGCCACGTGCTGGTGCGGATCGTCGTGACCTCGCTGCTGCTCCGCGTATTCGCGCTCGCGCTGCCGCTGGTCACCGCGGTGATCGTCGATCGCGTGATCCCGCGCGGCGATCGCAACCTGCTCGAGGTCGTGGCGATCGGGCTCGGCGGCTTGATCGTGTTCCAGACGATCTCGACGCTGGTGCGCTCGCACTTGTTGCTCCAGCTCCGCACCAACCTCGACACCCGGCTCACGCTCGGCTTCGTCGACTACCTGTCGCGCCTGCCGTTCAACTTCTTCCAGCGCCGCTCGGCGGGCGACCTGATGATGCGGGTCAACAACAACGCGACCGTGCGCGAGGTGCTCACCGCCAACGCGCTGTCCGCGCTGCTCGATGGCACGTTCGTGCTCGGCTACTTCGTGCTGCTGTTCTTCATGACCTGGCAGATGGCGCTGGTCGTGCTCGGGCTCGGGCTGGTGCAGCTGGTCGTGTTCTTCACCGCGCGCACCCGGATGCGCTACCTGCTCACCCGCGCGCTCGACGCCCAGGCGCGCTCGCAGTCGTATCTGGTCGAGCTGCTCGGCGGGATCTCGACGCTCAAGGCGGCCGCCGCCGAAGCGCGCGCGGTCGAGAAGTGGTCGAACCTGTACGTCGACGAGCTCAACGCCGCGCTCGACCGCGGCCGGATGAACGCGAGGGTCGACGCGGTGACCGGCCTGCTGTCGAGCGGCTCGCCGCTGCTCGTGCTGGTGATCGGCGCGCTCTACGTGCTCGACGGCTCGCTCACGCTCGGCGCGATGCTCGCCGTGGTGTCGCTCGCCGCGGGCCTGCTCGGCCCGCTGACCTCGATGGTCCAGGGCGCGCTCCAGCTCCAGCTGCTCGGCGGCTACATGGATCGCATCGAGGACGTGCTGAACCAGCAGCCCGAGCAGACCGGCGAAGAGGTCGCGCGCGCGCCCAAGCTCAGCGGCCGCGTGACCATGCAGCACGTGTCGTTCAAGTACACCGACAAGGCGCCGCTGGTGGTGCGCGACGTGTCGATCGATCTGCAGCCCGGCATGACGGTCGCGATCGTGGGCCGCTCCGGCTCGGGCAAGTCGACCGTCGCCGGCTTGCTCGCGGGGCTGCACCGGCCGGTCGAGGGTCGCATCCTGTTCGACGGCCACGACATGACCCGGCTCGACCTGCGATCGCTGCGCCGCCAGATCGGCGTGGTGTTCCAGCAACCGTTCGTGTTCGCCGGATCGGTGCGCAGCAACATCGCGCTGACCGACCCGGGGATGCCGCTCGACCGCGTGGTCGCCGCGGCCAAGCTCGCGTGCATCCACGACGACATCGACACCCTGCCGATGGGCTACGAGACGATCCTCGCCGACGCCGGATCGTCGCTGTCGGGCGGGCAGCGCCAGCGCATCGCGCTCGCCCGCGCGATCGTCCATCGCCCGGCGATCCTGATCCTCGACGAGGCCACCAGCTCGCTCGACGCCGAGACCGAGCGCGACGTGATGGCCAACCTCGGCAGGCTCGGCTGCACCAAGCTGGTGCTCGCGCACCGGCTGAGCACGATCGTCAACGCCGACCAGATCCTGGTGATGGACAAGGGCGAGGTGGTCGAGGCCGGCACGCACGACCAGCTGATGGCCGCCAACGCGCACTACAGCCGGCTGGTCGCGGCGCAGGTCCGCGCCAAGCCCGGGCGGGGGGTCGCGTGAGCCGGCTCTTCGCGCTCGCGCTCGCGCTCGCGGCGTGCCGCGCGTTCGACGCCTCGACCGCCGATCCGCCGCCGGCCGGCACGACCGAGCAGCCGACGCCGATCGCGAAGAACGAGCACCGCGCGGCCGACGACGACGAGCCCACCGGCTACATCGGCGTGCTCGCCCCGCGCGAGACCGCCGAGATCCCGGCGCCGTTCACCAGCCGCACGGTCACGTTGAACGTCAAGCTCGGCGATCCGGTCAAGAAGGGCGACACGCTCGGTACGCTCGACGACCGCACGCTGCGCGACGAGCTCGCGATCGCGAAGGCGTCGCTGAAGTCGCACCAGGCGCAGGTCGCCCAGGCCTCGGTCGAGCACTCGGCTGCCGCGGCGCGGCTCGAGCGCGAGCGCAAGGCGCTCAAGGAGAACGTGTCGTCGCCGGCCGACGTCGCGGCCGCCGGGTTCGATCGCAGCAAGGCCGGCACGATGGTCGAGCGCGCGCTGGCCGACGTCGAGGAACAGAAGGCCAAGATCGACGAGCTCGAGAAGCAGCTCGGCGACGCGACGCTGGTCGCGCCGATCGACGGCAAGGTCGCGCTGATCTACGCGGTCGACGGCGCGCGCGTCACCGAGGGCGAGCCGATCCTGCGCGTGATCACGAGCGACGAGCTGTTCGTGAAGTTCGCGATCCCGGCGAGCGACGCCAAGAAGCTCGCGCCGGGCGACGCGATCGACGTCCACATCGAGACCAGCGGTCTCGACCTCCAGGGCACGGTGCGCAACGTCGCGCCCGAGCTCGATCCGGTGGCACAGATGATCCTCGCCGAGGCCGAGCTGGTGAAGCCGCCGGCCGAGATCCAGGCCGGCCTGGTGTGCCGGATCACTCCGCACGTCGCCGCGAAGCCTCCCGCGAAGTAGGCTATCCTGGCGCCATGCCCGCGAAGCGGCGAGTCCGCCCGCTCGACGAGTTCGTGGCGTATCGCAACCCGCAGGTCGTGAACCGCTTCCTGCGCCACTGGATCCTGCCGCGCCGCGAGGCCGAGCGCGTGTTCGCCGACCTCATGCGCTACCTGTGGTTGATCGGCCAGCCCGGCTGCGGCGACGTCGCGCCGGTCGCGATCGTCGACGAGATGTGGCACATGTTCCTGGTGTTCACCGAGGAGTACCAGCGGTGGAGCGAGCACTCGCTGGGCTACTTTCTCCACCACCGGCCGCGCACCGCCGCGCAGCAGCGCGACACGCTGGCCGCGGTGAAGCGCTCGCCCAGGGGCGCGCGCGAGGCGGTCGAGCGCGGCCTCGTCGCCGACATCGCGATCGTCGCCGACAAGCTCGGCGACGCGACCGCGCTGCGCTGGTACGTGCTCTACGAGAGCCGCTATGGCAAGCGCTTCTTCAACACGCGGCGCAGGCCGCGCGCGGGACGCTCGGTGAAGTTTCCGAAGGAGCTCGTCCGTCAGGCCGAAGCGGCCAGCGACCTCTAGAGCTAGAGCTCTTTCTCGCGCGTGACCATGCCTCGGCAGCAGCTGCCGCCTGCGACATGCTCGAGCAAGCGCGAGCTGGCGATCTCGCGGACGACCTCGCGACGAAGCACGAGCCGGTCCTTGGCCTGAACGTTCTGCGGGTTCGGCTTGGTGGTCTTCTTCATGGTCGTTACTCCCCTCGAAGACGATCTAAACAGTTTGTGCTCCAAGCGTGCAAGGCAAATCATTGCGCGGACATGTCGGTGCACGAGGGTGTTACCCGAGCGACGACATGTGATCCGATCAAGGCCAGCGGGACATGACACGTGACGTCGTGCATCACGACGTCGGGAGGGCGCGCCTCGATCGCCGTGGGCCAGAACCGGATCTGGCCGAGATCGTCGGCGGTTGCGACGACGCTGCCGTCGGGAGCGAACTGCGCCGCATACAACCAACCACTCGCGCGCACATCGCCGAGCTGGGCGAGCAAGCGGCCGTCGCGCGCGTCGTAGATCGTCACCGCGCCCTCCTTCGAGTTCGCGACCGCGATGCGGTGATCGTCGGGCGAGAACGAGATCGCCTCGCCATCGGACAGGCCGTGCGACGCGACGAGCTGGAAGCCGCGCGCGACGTCGTGCACCCGCGCGATCGTGTCCGAGCTCGCGGTCGCGATCAGCCGGCCGCCGAGCGAGAGCGCGACGCCGCGCACCGGACCGTTGGCGCGCACCGCCTCGTGCAGCGTGTGCTCGAGGTCGTCGAGCAGCCCGACCTTCGCGGTGCGATCGTCGGATGCGGTCGCGATCGCGCCGGACGCGAAGTCGATCGCGATCTCGCCGATCCGGTCGGCGTGGGCGGCGACCTGCTGCTCGCGCGCGCCGTGCTTCCAGATCTGGAGCTGACCGCTCGCCGTGCCGAGCACCACGCGATCGCCGGGCGCGAACCGCGCGCACGTCACCGGCGCGCCGGCCGCGAGCACGGTCGGGTGCAGCGGATCGGCGAGCCGGATCACATGGGCCTCGCTGCCCACCGGCACCACGATCGCGTCGCCGGTCGCGTCGATGTCGCCGCACGCGCGCTGGCGCGCCCACATCATCCGGTTCGACTTGCCGCCGGCCGCGGTGCCGAACGCCGCGAGCTGCGCGCCGGTCGCGACGTCGAACACCCACGCCGTGCTGTCCTGGCCGACCACGAGCAGGCGGCGGCTGTCGCCGGAGAACCGCACGGTCAGCGGGCCCTGATGCGCGAGGTCGATCCTGCGGGTCTGGCGATGCAGGTCGAACACCCGCACCGTGCCGTCGAGCGACGCGGAGACCAGCCGGTCGCCGCCGCGATCGAACCGCACCGCGGTGATCGCGTCGGTGTGGCCGTAGAACACCGCGCGGGTCGCCCCGGTCCTGGCGTCCCACACGCGCACCGTGCGATCGGTCGAGCCGGTCGCGACCAGCTTGCCGTCGGGGCTCCACGCGATCGCGAACACGAACCCGACGTGGCCGTCGAGCGAGACCAGCATCCGGCCGGTCGCGACGTCCCAGATCTTCGCGCTGTGATCGGCGCTGCCGGTCGCGAGCTGCGTGCCGTCGGGCGAGAACGCCGCGTTGAGCAGCTCGCGGCCGTGGCCCTCGAGCGCGCGCGGCTCGGGCTGCGGCTGATCGAGATCCCACAGCAGCATGCGGTTGCCCGTGCGGATCGCGGCGAGCTTGCTGCCGCCGGCGCCGGAGAACGAGTTGTGCGCCTTCTCGATCACGCGCGGCGGCGCGGCGAGATCGAGCGTCCCGACCGCGGTGCCGTCGGCGACGTCGGCGACGTAGCGATCGCCGTCGATCTGGAGGTAGAGCGACGGATCGGTCGCGATCGCGCGCTCGCCGCGCGGCGTGCCGTCGGCGTTCCACGTCCTCAGCTTGCCGGGCTCGAGCGTCGCGATCGTGCGGCCGTCCTTCGACATCACCGCGCTCGATCCTGCCGGCACCGGCAACGCGAACCGCCTGGCGCCGGTCGCGGCGTCCCACATCGCAGGCGCCTCCATCATGCCCCAGGTCAGGATGCCGCCGTCGGGCGAGAGCTGCGGGTAGACGAACTGCGGTCCGCTGCACGCCACGAGCTCGTGCTCGAGCGCGCCGGTGCGCGCGCTCCACACCCGGATCTTGCCGTCGTTGGCGGCGGTGACGACGTGCGCGCCGTCGGCGGTCAGCTCGCCCCACTTGGCACCCTTGCCGTGGCCGCGCAGCACCAGCTGCTCGCCGACCAGCGCGCGCTCGCCGACGCCGAGCAGGTACGGCAGGTTCGCGTCGCCGGCGCCGTCCTGGTAGGCCTGCGCGAGATAGACCATCGCCTCCTGCGGGTGCCCCGCGACCAGCGACGCGCGGCCCTGCTCGACCAGCAGCGCGAGCGCGCGGCGGCGGGCGTCGTCGGCGTTGCGCTCGGCCACGCCGTTCGCGCGCTGCAGCACGATGATGCCGATCACCAGGCCGGCGAGCACCGCGGCGAAGCCGAGCCGGCGCAGCCGCCGCGAGCGCGCGTCGTCGGCGACGCTCGCCGCGGTGAACTCGTGCTCGAGGTCGGTGAGCGCGGCGTTGTAGCGCGACCGCCACAGCTTGAGCTCGACCAGCGCCTCGCCGCGCCACAGCAGGCCCTTGGGCTTGCCGCGCTCGCCCCACTGGCGCGCCGCCGAGCGCACCTGATCGCGCAGCCGCGCGCCCTCGGCGTCCTCGCGCTGCCACTGGACGAGCCGCGGCCACGCGGTGAGCAGCGCCTCGTGGATGACCTCGATCCGCTCGGTCTGCGCGTCGCCCTCGTAGCCGACGATCAGCCGGCGCTCGACCAGGGTCTCGATCACGCGCTCGGCGCCGTGGCTCTTGCCGAGCAGCTGGATCGCCTCGGCGCGCAGCAGCGTCGCGCGCGTGCCCTCGCTGGTCACCAGGTGGCGGAACAGCTCGCGGACCAGCGCGTGGTCCTCGCCCGGCAGGGCGGACAGCGTGTCCTCGGCGTGGCGCGCGAGCGCGCCGGCCACGCCGCCGATCGCCTCGTACGCGCGCTTGGGGATGTGGCGGAAGCCGCGATCGCGCAGCTCCCATAGCTTGGCCGCGGCGAACGACAGCAGCGCGAGCGCGCCGGGATGCTCGCGCACCGAGCTCACCATCTCGTCGGGCAGCGCCTCGTTCTCGAACGCGTAGCCGACCCGGCGCAGCGGCTCGACCAGGATCCGGCGCAGCGCGTTCGGATCGGGCAGCGTGACCAGCTCGAGCCCGGCCTGCAGCCGCGCGCCGAGCCCTGGCAGCTCGGCCGCGCGCACCAGGAAGTCGTCGCGCAGCGTGAGCACGACGTGGACCGGCGAGCTCTCGCCGCCGATCGCCGACAGCGCGCGCGCGAACTGATCGCGGGTCGCGGCGTCGCGGCACTGGGTGAACATCTCCTCGAGCTGATCGATCACGACGACGATCCGGGTGCCCTGGCGGCGCGCGCCGTCCTCGAGCGCCGCGCCGAGCGCCCGGGGCTCGCCGCGCAGCTTGTCCGCCAGGCCCGACGCGACGATCCCCGCCGCGCCGAGCCGGCTCTCGACCGCCGCCAGCGGCGACGCGCCCGGGCGCAGCGAGATCGTCTGCCAGGTCTCGGGCAACGCCGGCACCACGCCGGCGTGCACGAACGAGCTCTTGCCGACACCCGACGGGCCGACCACCGCGATCAGCGGCTGCACGCGCAGCCGGTTGACCGTGGCCTCGACCTCGCGCTCGCGGCCGAAGAACATCGCGGCGTCGCCCGGGCCGAACGACGACAGCCCGCGATACGGCGCGACGTCGCCGGCCTCGGCGGCGGCGCCGCGATCGCGCAGCGGCACGAGCTGCTGATCGACGAACTGCCATAGCCCGTCGTCGTAGCGCTCGAACTCGCGCGGCCACGCGACCGCGCGCGCGCCGCGCTTGGCGGGACCGTCGAGCACGAACGCCTCGTCGTCGGCGCCCGGCGCGGGCGGCGCGATGTGGACCAGCGGCGACAGCTCGAGCACGGGCGCGCCGTCGCCGTCGACCAGCCACAGCGTGCCGGCCAGGGCGGTGGCCGGCAGCTCGACGCGCTCGCGCGGGTGGCGGCGCGGGCCCATCCACAGCTCGCCGCCGCCGGCGCGCGCCGCGACCCAGCGGTAGTCGACCAGGAACGCGCAGCCGCGCAGCACCTTGCCGAGCTCGCCGAGCAGCAGCTGGACGCGCTCGGCATCGACCGCGTCGCCGCCGCCGCGCAGCGCGAGCAGCGGCGCGAACAGCCCGCTCGCGAACGCGGCGACCAGATCCGGGACCGGATGGCCCTGCGCCTTGTCGGCGAACGGCGCGGTCAGCTCGGCGCCGAGCGCGAGCCACTCCTCGACATCGAGCCCGCGCTCGACCAGCGCGCGCACCCGCGCGGCCGCGGCGTCGGGCAGCGTGCGCTCGCCGATCCGCGCCGCCGAGCCGAGCGCGATCGCGCCGAGCACGCGCGCCAGCACGCCGACCACGCACCAGCCGGCCTCCCACGCCGCGCCGGGCTCGCGCGCCGCCGCGAGCTCGAGCAGCGCCTCGGCGAGCGGCTGCGGGCCGCTCTGCACGAACGTATCGCGCACGACCTCGTCGAGATCGGTGACCGAGCCGATCGCGAGCTCGCGCGCGGCGTCGCGGATCGCGGCGGCGAGCTCGAGCACGTTGTCGTAGCGCTGGGCCTCGCGCTTGGCGAGCGCGCGCGCGAACACGTGATCGAGCGCGGCGGGCAGGCCCGGGCCGAGCGGCGGCACGTCGGCGCGCGCGTGCGCCCGCGCCACCGCGAGCACGGTCGGCCCGGTGAATGGCCGGCGCCCGCTCAGCATCTCGTACGCGGTGATCGCGAGCGCGTAGAGATCGGTTCGCGGCGTCGCGCGCGCGGCATCGACCCACTGCTCGGGCGCCATGTACTCCGGGCTGCCGACCAGCTTGCCGCGCATCGTGATCGGCCGCGTGCTCGCGTCGAGCGGCGAGTCGCTGACCTCCCCGGCCGGCGCCTCCTCGACCTCGAGCGCGGTGCGCGCGATCCCGAAGTCGAGCAGCTTCGGCAAGAGCCGGCCGGCCCGGCGCACCGCCATCACGTTCGCAGGCTTGATGTCGCGGTGGATGATCCCCTGCTCGTGGGCCGAGTAGATGACCTCGCACAGCCGGTCGAAGAACGGGACGAAGCGTTGCAGCGGCATCACGCCCTGGTCGGCGAGCATGCGATCGAGCGGGATGCCGCGGACCAGCTCCATCGCGATCCACAGCAGGCCGTCGTCCTCGGCGCCGAACGCGTAGACGTGCGCGGCGTAGGGGTGGTCGAGCCGCGACGCGAGGCGGGCCTCGCGCAGGAAGCGGTGCTTGGCCTCCTCGGAGACGTCGGGCGCGGCGATCACCTTGACGACGGCGTCGCGACGCAAGGTGAGCTGTTCTGCGCGGAACGCAGCGCCCATCCCACCCTCGCCGATCCAGTCCACCAACCGAAAGTCGCCGACCTGACGCCCGACCAGTCGCGCGCTGGCTTCCATCGGTAACGCGACGATAACACGCGATCGCTGTGGCGGTTGGATCCGGGTCTATACTCGTGGGCGATGAAAGTCGCGCCCGGTACGACCATCGCCGGTCGCTTCGAGCTCCGCTCGCAGGTCGGCCGCGGCGGCATGGGTGCGGTGTTCCTCGCGAAGGACCATGCGACCGGTCGCAACGTCGCGGTCAAGGTGCTCGCGCTCGAGGGCGACGCGGACGTCGCGCGATTCGCGCGCGAATCCAGCATGGTCTCGACCATCCGTCACCCCAACGTGGTCGAGTACGTCGCGCACGGCGAGACCGAGGGAGTGCACTACCTCGTCCAGGAGTGGGTCGACGGGATCACGCTCGGCACCCAGCTCCGCACGATCGGCGTCACCGCGAACGAGGCGCTCGCGGTCGCGCTCGGCGTCGCCGACGCGCTGTCCGCCGCGCACGCGCTCGGCGTGATCCACCGCGACGTCAAGCCGTCCAACATCATCCTCGCCGGTCCGGCGCCCGAGGGCGTCAAGCTGGTCGACTTCGGGATCGCGCGCATGGCCAACGAGGCCGGCGTGCTGACCCGCACCGGCGTGATGGTCGGCACGCCGCAGTACATGTCGCCCGAGCAGGCGCGCGGCCAGGTGTTCATCGATCCGGCCTCGGACGTGTGCTCGCTCGGCTGCGTGCTCTACGAAAGTCTCGCAGGCCGCAACCCGTTCGCCGGTGCGAGCCCGACCGCGACCCGCGCCAAGGTGCTGCTCGGCACACCACCGCCGCTTCACCAGTACTGCGCCGAGGCCACGCCGGAGCTCGCGCAGCTGATCAGCGAGATGCTGGCGAAGGCGCCTGCCGATCGGCCGCAGCACGGCGGCGAGGTCGCGGCGCGGTTGCGCGCGCTCGCGCCGCTGCGCGAAGGTCCGCGCCGCAAGGCGAGCGCCGACAAGCCGACCGCCGCGATGCCGGTCAAGCCCAAGCGAACGTCGGCATCGTCGGCGGCGCCCGCCGCGGCGAACTGCTTCGTGTTCGTCACGCCGCGGGTCGGCTCCGAGCCGGGCGCCGCGGCGCAGGAGGAGAAGATCGCGCAGATCGCCGAGCGCCGAGGGATGGAGGTACACCGCCTCGAGGACGGCTCGGCGATGCTCGCGAGCAAGGACACCGGCAAGCCGGCCGCGCTCGCCGCCGCGCGCGTCGCGATCGACATCCGCGACGAGGTGTGGGACGCCGCGGTCACGGTGTTCGGTCAGGCCTACGAGGACACGATCACCGACGCGATCGATCGCGGCGCGGCGATGCTCGAGCAGGCGCAGATGGACACGCTGTTCGGCGACGTGGTCGACGACGAGGCCGCCGCGATCATCATCGACGAAGTGGTCGCCGATCTGATCATCGACGAGATTCCGGTCGCGATGGGCAAGCACGGACACGTGCTGAAGGCCGGCAAGGCTCGAAGCGCGCCGAGATGAGATATGATCGGCGCCATGCGCTATCCGATCTTGCTGATTGCGATCGCGGCGTGTGGGGGGAAGGCCGCGCCGGCCGCGCCAGCCGCGCCGGTCGTGCCGGCACCGGCACCGGCGCCGGATCCCGCGCCGCCGCCGCCCGCCGCGCCCAAGCTCGACGAGGCCAAGCTCAAGGCGATGAGCCACGCGTTCTTCGACGCGATGGATCAGGAGAAGCCGGCCGACCTGCGCGCGATGCTCGCGCCCGGCATGACGTGGTTCCAGCAGGAGCGGTTCGCCACCGGCGACGAGCTGGTCGCGATCATCCAGCGCCGCGTCGAGCACAAGAGCCCGACTCGCACGCGCGACTGGCACGAGGAGCACGCGTTCATCGGCACCAACAGCGCGACGTTCGTCGGCGAGGGCGTCGAGCACCTGCCTCCCAGCGGCAAGCACGAGGGCGAGGACATCGAGGGCTGGGACACGCTGATGTGGGTGCCCGACGGCGCGGGCGGCTGGAAGGTTTCGTTCTCGCAGTGGCAGCAAGGTGGGCTCGAGGCCGAGCGCGCGTTCTGGGACGAGAACTACCGCTCGGCCGTGATGTTCAAGAAGACCGCGAACCAGCTGTTGATCGACACGGTCAAGGGCAGAAAGCCCGGGCTCGCGCTCGATCTCGCGTGCGGTCAGGGCCGCAACGCGCTCTACCTCGCCGAGCACGGCTGGAAGGTCACCGGCGTCGACATCTCGGGTGTCGGGCTCTACGAGCTCGCCAATGCGGCGCTGCACAAGAAGCTGCTGGTCGAGACCGTCGACTCGGATCTCAAGAAGTACGACCTCGGCAAGGACAAGTGGGATCTGGTGACGATGATCTACGCCGGCGACGACGACGCGCAGATCGAACGGATCAAGCCGAGCCTGAAGAAGCACGGGCTGTTCGTGCTCGAGTACTTCTACCGCGCGGCCAACGAGCCGAAGAACCGCCCCGGTGGCTTCACCGACGGCGAGATCGCGGCGCTGTTCAAGGACGGCGGCTGGAAGATCGTGAAGGACGAGGTCGTCGAGGACGTCGCCGACTGGTCGCTGCAGAAGACCAAGCTGGTCAGGTTCGTCGCCGAGAAGCAGTAGCCTCGTAGTGGCGGCGTAGCAGATCGTAGATCACGATCTCGTGGTTGTTCTGCGCCGCCGCGATCGCGCGGTTGACGTGCATGTGGACCAGGCTGCGCGCGAGCTCGGCGCGCGCCACCGCCAGCTCGTCGAGCCGCGGCGCGATCGCGGCGATCGCGGCCGAGCGGTCGGCGAGCACGGCGAGGCCGTCGCCGAGCGGGTGATCCTCGCCGCCGGCGAGCAGCGCGGCGAGCTGGTCGCGCTCGCGGCGGTACAGCTCGCCGAGCTGACGCTGCAGCGCGGTATCGAGCCCGAGCTCGGCGCCGAACCGATCGCGCAGCGCGGTCACGACGTCGCGCCGCTCGGCGATCGGCAGCGCGAGATCAGCGAGCAGCTGATCGACGCCGCGCAGCGCGAGCCGCCAGCGCGCGTCCGGATCGCCGCGATACATGTCGATGATCGCGAGCACGGCGCGGCTGTCGGCGCAGAACACGCGCTCGGCAAGCTCGATACCGAGCGCGCCGCCGTAGCGCTCGACCTCGCGCTCGTAGGTGTCGAGCGCGACCCGCCACACCAGGCCCGACGCGAGCGCGTCGCCGGCGCGCGCCGCGAGCTCGCCGAACAGCCGCAGCGGATCGCCGAACAGGCGCACGCGCAGGTGCGGATCGGGATCGGCGTAACGCACGAAGAACCAGCGCTCGGCGTGCTCGGCGATCGCCGGCACGACCTCGCACAGCGCGCGATCGAGGCTGCTCGGCCCGCCGTACAGCTTGACGTACAGCCAGTCCGAGCCGGGCGCGAACCGGCGCGGCACGTCGGCGAGCGCGGGCCGGCCCGGCGCGGCGGCGCGCGGCGCGTGCCGCACGTACGGCACGATCAGCTCGTGAACGAACCGCCCGCCCGGGCCGGCGACGCACAGCGCGTCGGGACCGGGCAGCAGCTCCCACGCGATCGCGTGATCGCGCTGGCGGACCTGCTGCGCGAAGCCCGCCGCCGCGATCGGGTTGTCGAGATCGATCGGCAGCTCGTTCTCGCCGTCGGCGAGCGCGATCCAGCGCGGCAGGCGGCGCGCCGCGCGCAGCTCGTCGACCGGCCGCGCGAGCTCGGCGCGCTCGAGCCGCCAGCGCGCGCGAGCGAGCACGACGCGGCCGCGCCGCACGCGCGGCAAGAACGGCGCGTCGGCGAGCGCGCCCCACGTCCACTCGACGTGACCGCCGTGCTGCTGCGCGAGCGCGCACAGGAAGCGATAGATCGCCAGGCCGCTCGCGCCGGCGTCGTGCGCCGAGCCGAGCATCGGCCGGACCTCGCGATCGAGCGCGCGCGAACGCAGCACGATGCGCTCGCCGTCGAGCGCGACCGCGAGGTCGACCAGCGCGAGCCGGTGCGCGCGATCGACGCCGCCCGCGCCGAGATACCAGGTCTCGTGGTCGCGCAGCGCCGGCCGCGGCACGACGTTCGCCGCGTGGCCGTGCGGGCGATGCACGATCTCGGCGAGCACGACCCCGGGCGCGAGCCGCTGCTCGGCGGCGGCGAGCTCGCGAAGCAACGCCGCGATCGCGGGCGAGCCGTGGCCGAACCGGCCGAGTAGACGGGTCGCGGTCGCGCCGCCGGCGTGATCGAAGCGCAGCCACAGCTCACCGGCGTCGATCGCGGCGGCCGAGGCCGCGACCAGCTCGCACTTGGCGGCGAACGTGTCGGCGAGCTCGGCCGGCCGATCGGTCGCGAGCGCGGCGAGGTCGGCATCGCCGAGCTCGAGCTCGAGCGCGCCGCTCGCGATCGCGGCGCTGTACAGCGCGAGCAGGTGACGGTCGCGCGCCCCGAGCGCGAGCCGGCGCGGCTCGGCCGGCGCGGCGAACCGCAACCCGGCGAGCAGCGGGGCGGCGGCGGCAGGCCCGCGCTCGGCGCCGAACCCGATCCCCGATTCCTCGTCGAGCACCTCGACCAGCGGAACCTCGCGGGTATCGTAGCGGCGGCGGAACGCGTCGCGAAACGCCGCGAGCGTGTCGTGCTCCACCGCGTGGCCGCCGATCGCGCGCGCCAGCTCGATCGCGCGGTCGAGCTCGGCGATCGCGCGCGGGCCGAGCGCGAGCCGCGGCGCGTCGAGCTCGAGGTCGAGCTGCGGCGCGCCGGCGTCGAGCCGCGCGACCGCCGCCGGTGCGACCCGCTGCACGATCGCGCGCACCACCGCGCTCGGCTCGGCGCCCGACATCGGCGGCTCGAGCTCCGGCACGAGCAGCTGGCTGTCGATCAGCTGGTCGATGAAGCCTTCGATCGCGTCGCGCTCGAGCTCGGGATCGCCGGCGAGCACGTCGGCGAGCTCGCCACGCGTCGCGCCGACCGAGCCGCGATCGAGCAGCGCGTCGAGCTCGGGCGACGCGTCGACCGCGACCAGCTGGTAGCTCTCCGCGCGCGCCTCGGCGTACCGCCACCGGCCGGCGGCGTGGTACAGGCTGGTGTTGGTCGCGTAGCGCAGCTGCGCGCGCACCTCCGGATCGCGCGAGAGCTCGTCGCACAGCGCCACCAGCGACTCGACGGACGGCCGCGCGTGACGGCGATGCGCGGTGCCGAGCTCGAGCCGGGTCGCCTCACCGACCGCGCCGACCGCGACGCCGGCGAACAGGCCGAACGGCGTGGCGCGACCGGCCATTCGCGTCACGTAGCGCGCGAACGCTCGGACCACCGCGGCCGGCGGCTCGCCGCCGCGCTGCCACGACGCGAGCGGTGCGGCGAGCTCCGGCGACGCGAAGCGCACCGCCTCGATCACCGAGGCGTCGTCGAGCAGCGCGCGCAGCCCGGCGAGCGTGCCGCAGCGCTCGAGCGTGTCGAACGCGAGCACCGGCGCGCGCAGCACGAAGCCGGGCGCGGCGCGGTGGCTGGTCAGGCGACCGCTGGCCATCCGCTCGACGATAACACCACGGTCACCGACGTAGCGCCCGGCCGCGTCGCCGGGCGAGGACCGCTCGGCGATGCGGTCGCGCTACGCCGCGCGCACCACGTTCATCGCGGTGAACGTCGACCTCCAGTCGATCAGCGATCCGCGCAGCCGTTCGACCGGCTCGGGCCAGACACGAGCCTGGCCCGTACGCGCGCTGACGCCCGGTGCCTGCGCCGCTTTCGTCGGATCGCGTCCGGCAGGTGAGGCTCGTCGATCGCGTGGCTTGCGGAGAAGCCCTACGTTCGGGGCAGGAGGGGCGGCACGTCGGTTGCTCCATGCCTAGGCATGACCCACAGCTACCGCATCGTCGTCGCGCTCGATCTCTCGGAGTACGCGCCGATCGTGCTCGAGCACGCGCTCGATGTGGCCGCCAGGCACGACGCACCCGACCTACATGTCGTGACCGTGGTCGAGCGCGGCGCCGATGTCGACAGCGCCGCGCGCGAGCTCACCGACATGGTCCGGTTCGCGCTCGACGGCCGCAGCCTCGGCGGCTGGCACGCGCGCGTCCACGTGCGCTCGGGCCGCGCGTACGAGGAGATCGCAGCGCTCGCGGGCGAGGTCCGCGCGAACCTGATCGTGGTCGGCCGGTTCGGGTTGCACCACCCCGGCCGCCGGCTCGGCAGCGTGGCGAGCCGCGTGCTCGACGCCGCGGCCTGCCCGACGCTCGTGGTCGGGCTGGTCGACGACACGCCGCCCGCGGCCGATCAGTGCCCCGACTGCGTGCGCGTGCGCGCCGAGAGCGACGGCGAGCGCTGGTTCTGCGACGCTCACAGCGCGCCCGATCGCGACGTGCTGGTCAGCAGCTTCGTGTCGAGCCCGCTGCTCACCCACGGCGGCCCGCTGTGGTGATCACACCATGAAGTCGCGCGCGTGAATGCCGAGCGCCTTCATCTTGACGTGCAGCGTCTTGTAATCGGTGTGGAGCGCGCGCGCGGCCTTGCTCTTGTTGCCGCTGGTCGCGCGCAGGGTGTCGCAGTTCAGCTGGCGCTCGGCGTCGCGCGCCGCGGCGTCGGCGGTCTCCTTGAGCGAGCGCGCCGGGACGAACGTGTCGGACGTGCGCGGCGAGGCGCGCACGACAAAACGCGCGAGCGCGCCGCGCGTGAGCATCGCGCCGTCGGTCTCGAGCACGGCCTGGCGGATCATGTTGCGCAGCTCGCGCACGTTGCCGGGCCACGCGTGGCGCTCGAGCAGCGCGAGCGCGTCGGGGGCGATCTCCTGCACCGGCCGGCGCAGCTCGACCCGGACCTCCTCGAGGAAGCGCCGCGCGAGGTGGCCGATGTCGGCCTTGCGATCGCGCAGCGGCGGCAGCGCGATCGTGTACTGCGCGAGCCGGAAGTACAGATCGGCGCGAAACCGCCCCTGGCTCGCGCGATCCTGGAGATCGTCGTTGGTCGCGGCGACGAACCGCACGTCGAACGGCCGCGCCGCGGTCGCGCCGAGGGCCTGGAGCTGGCGCGACTCGAGCACGCGCAGGAGCTTGGCCTGGAGCGCGAGCGGCAGGTTGCCGATCTCGTCGAGGAACACCGTGCCGCCTTCGGCGAGGTGGAACTGACCGGCCTTGCTCCGATGCGCGCCGGTGAACGCACCCTTCTCGTGGCCGAACAGCTCGCTCTCGAGCAGCGCCTCCGGGATCGCGCCGCAGTCGAGCGCGATGAACGGCCGCGCGCGGCGATCGCTCTGGCGATGGATCGCCTGCGCCACGAGCTCCTTGCCGGTCCCGGTCTCGCCGACCACCAGCACCGAGAACCCGGTCGCGGCGACCGATCCGACCTGCTCGATCACGCGCTGGATCTGCGGGCTCGGCCCCATCTGGGCGGCGAGCCCGCCGCCGTCGCCGACCTGGCGGCGCAGCTCGGCGACCTCGTCCTCGAGCGCGCGCCGCTCGAGCGCGCGCCGCACGACCAGCACGAGCTCGTCCTGATCGATCGGCTTGGACAGGTAGTCGAACGCGCCGAGCTGGATCGCGCGGACCGCGGTCTTGAGCTCGCGATCGGCGGTGAGCATCACGACCGGCGTGTGCGGCGCTCGCTCGCGCAGGCGGACGAGCACCTCGATGCCGTCGAGCTCGGGCAGCTGGAGATCGAGCAGCACCGCATCGGGCTCGACCTCTTCGAACCGCGCAAGACCTGCGCGCCCGTCGTGCGCCGACACGACCTCGATGCCTTCGCGGTGGAACACGGCGGCGAGGAGCCGGCAGCTCGGTACGTCGTCATCGACCACCAGCAGGCGGGTCATGCGCTCTCTCCATGGCGACGATGCCAGAGCTATGGTGGAATCTCCATAGGGAAGATGCTTAACTTATCGTTCTAGCGGCGTCTAGAATCGGCATCACGCTCGCAACAGCAACAATATGATGCAGTCGTGCTCGAGCATCCCGGCGGTGCCGGGACAGCGCCTCGCATCGCGCTGCGATCGATCGCGTGCGTCGCGCGTCGATCGATCGCGGCCGCGCGCTTCGATCCGCACGCCGGACGCGAACGCGCGCGCGATCGCAGAAGCTTTATTCCCGATCGTGGATGGCTGGATCAGGCTGTTTTGCCAATGCTTCGAAACTACGTGACCAAGCGCAAGCGCAACGACGGCGATGCCACGGCCGACGTGGCCGTCCGACTGCGTCAGTTCCGCACGAACGCCGGGATCACGCAGGAGGCGCTCGCACACGCGGCGAAGCTGACGCCGAAATTCGTGTCTCAGATCGAGAATGGCCACGTCAACCCGTCGATCGGCGTGCTCACCCGCCTGGTCGAGGACGGTCTGAAGCTGCCGCTCGCCGCGTTCTTCGCCAGCCCGAGCGACAGCACGATCCGCGACGACCTCGTGCAGCTGACCTCGCTGTTCGCCAGCCAGCCGACGCGGGTCCGCCGCATGGCGCTGCGCGTGCTCGAAGCGCTCTGCGACGAACACGCCGACGATCCGTGATCGCTGGCGCTGCGGCTCAGTCGATCGCGACCGGCTCGAGATCGGCCCAGTTGCGGCCGGCCTCGACGCCGACCACGAGCGGCACCTCGAGCTCGAACGCGTGGCGCATCGCGTGCGCGGCGATCCGCGCCGCGGTCGCGAGCTCGGCCTCGGCGACGTCGAACACCACCTCGTCGAGGATCGCCAGCACGGGCTCGGTGACGAGGTGCTCGCGGCGCAGCGCGCGATCGGCCTCGAGCAGCGCGCGGCGCGACACGTCGGCCACCGAGCCCTCGTGGGTGGCGCGGCGCGCGAGCCGCTCGGCGTACGATCGATCGTGCGGATCGAGCGACTCGAGCCCGCCGATCGGCCAGCGCCGACCGGCGATCGTCACGATGTAGCCGCGCTCGCGCGCGAGCCGCAGCTGTTCGTCCTGGAACGCGCGCACCCTCGCGTAGCGCGCGTCGAACCGCGCGATCAGCTGCTTGGCGTCCTGCGCGGCGATCCCGAGCTGGAGCGCGAGCGCGCTGGCGCCCTGGCCGGCGAACGTCGCGAAGTTCACGACCTTGCCGAGCTGGCGATCGTCGGGCGTGATCGCGTCCTGCGGCTTGTCGAGCACGGCAGCCGCGGTCAGGACGTGCATGTCGGCGCGCCGGCGCAGCGGCTCGACCAGCGCCGGATCCTTGGTGAGGTGCGCGAGCACGTAGAGGCCGAGCTGGCCGAAGTCGACCGACATCAGCAGCCGGCCCGGCGCGGCGACGAACGCGCGGCGGATCCGCGCCATCTCGGGCGTGCGGCCCGGCACGCGGCCGAGATCGGGGTTGGAGTTGATCAGGTGGCCCGAGAACGAGCGCGCGGGATGGAACCGCGAGTGCACGCGGCCGTCGCGGTCGATGCAGCGCCTGAGCGCGATCACCCAGCTGTCGCGCAGCCGGCGCAACAGCCGCCAGCGGATCACGAGCGGCACGATCGGGTGCGCGTGCTCGATGCGCTCGAGCGCCTCGATCGCGGTGCTCCAGCCGGTCTTGGTGTGGCTGACGATCGGCAGCTTGAGCTGCTCGAACAGCACGCTGCCGAGCTGCTTGCCCGAGTTGATGTTGAACGAGTGGCCGGCGAGCGCCTCGATCTGCGCGGTGAGCTCGGCCTCGATCACCGCGAACGCCTGCTCGGCGCGGCCGAGCTCGTCGGGATCGACGACGAGACCGCGCAGCTCCATGCGCACCAGCGTGTGCGACAGCTCGAGGTACTCGGCGATCAGCGACGGCTCGACGCCGGGCGCGAGCGCGCGCCAGATGTTGGCCGCGGCGTCGGCGCACCGCCCCGCGAAGCTCGCGACCCGCTCGGCCGGCAGCGCCGACCACGGCTTGCGCTGGCGGCCGACCCCGCGCAGCGCCTCGTCGTCGGGCAGCGCGCTGCCGAGCACGTGCTTGGCGACCACGCCGAGCTCGTGCGGCGCCCAGTTGCTCGGCTGGGTGAGGTGCGACGCGCACGCCGAGTCGCCGGCGATCCCGGCGAGCTCGACGGCGTCGTCGCGGCGCAGCGCGACCATGGTCGCGACCAGATCGTGACCGAGCTTGGGCGCGGCCGGATCGGCGAGCCAGCTCGCGAGCGCCGGCCACGCCGGCGAGCCTCGCGCGACGTAGCAGCCCTGCCCGGCGCCGGCCGACAGCGCGATCCCGGCGATCGCCGAACGCACCGGCGCCGGATCCTCGAACAGCGCGTGGACGCTGATCGCCCCGGCGCCGAGCCGCGCGAGCGCCGCGCGCAGCGCATCGGCGGTCTCGCACACCTCGGCGTCGAACGCGCCGCCGTCGGCGACCAGCAGCTCCGCGAAGCCGAGCCGGTCGTACAGCGCGTTGAGCCGCGCGGGCTCGGCGGGCGCGTAGCCGAGCTCGGCGAGCGGCACGGGCAGCGGCTGCGCGGCGTCGAGCCGCGCACGCGCGAGCTCGCGCGGCACGTCATCGGCCGCGGCGCGCAACGCCTTGCCGAGCCGGCCGTCCATCGTCTCGGCGGCGGCGACCGCGGCCTCGATCGAGCCGTGGCTCTCGACCAGCGTGGTGGCGCCCTTGGCGCCGATGCCCTTGACGCCCGGCAGCTCGGCCTCGTCGCCGACCAGCCCGAGCCAGCCCGCCACGTGCTCGGGCCCGACGCCGAAGCGCTTGTGCACGATCTCCGGCGTGTAGCGCGCGTCCTTGTTCGCATCGTACCACCACACCCGATCGGTCACCAGCTGCGCGTAGCGCTTGTCGATGCCGACCACGACGACGTCGTCGCCCGCCGCGATCGCCGCGCGCGCGTACGACGCGACCAGGTCGACCTCGCGGCCGGGCGCGCGCACGACGTGCAGGCCGAGCGCCTCGCACAGCTCGGGCAACGCCGCGAGCTGGACGGCGAGGAGCGCCGGCCACGCCGGGTTCGGCGCCGGCTCGACGACCGCGATCGCGCGCGCCGGCAGCTTGAACGCGAGCGCGCGCCGGATCGCGCGCGCGACCATGAACAGCCCGTTCACCGGATCGCCGGCGCGCGACACGCGGTCGGTGGGAATCACCAGGAATCCGCGCGCGAGCAGATTGGTCGCGGAGGCAACCAAGGTGCGATCCGGCACGCCGCGAGCCTACCTCGCGGGGGCATCGTGTCGCGCGCTTGTCGGGATGCCCCGACATATGTTGTCGGGCAGGACCTACAACCGGCTCGGGCGGGCCCGAAACGTGCTCGCAGCCTGGTGAATTCCCGTCCCGCTTAATTGGCCGAACACTTGCTGAGTCATAGGCACCATGCGCACCGGTCTTGCCTTGCTCCTGTTCACGATCGCGTGTGGAACCGAGCCGCCGATGATGTCCGGCCCGCCGTTCCAGCCTGACTCGCCTCAGGTCTACGTCGCGAAGGTGAAGCAGATCCTCGTCGGCCTGCCGCCGACCGACGACGAGATCGCGCAGGTCACCGCGGATCCGAACGCGCTGGGCTCGCTGGTCGACAGCTGGATGCAGCTGCCCCAGTACAACGACAAGATGAAGGTGTTCTTCGAGCTGGCGTTCCAGCAGACGCAGATCACCGCGGCGGACTTCGTCGACAACATCCCGACCAACGGCCTGGGACCCGGCAAGCAGGTCAACCTCCTCGTGCAGAACGCGCGCGAGAGCTTCGCGCGCACCGTGCTCGAGCTCAACGCCGAGGGCAAGCCGCTGACCGACGCGTTCACCACCCACCAGGTGATGATGACGCCGGCGCTGATGGAGCTCTACGCGTTCATGGACGCGCGCCCGGTCGACGACACCGCGACCATCACCGACCAGCTCGCGGTGAACAACCCCTCGCTCTCGATCACGCTCGAGTACTCGCAGGGCCCGATCCCGCTGAGCGACTCGCTCGATCCGACGAACAAGAACGGCCACTACATGGTGTTCTACTCGCCGGACCTGCCGGGCCTGAAGGGCTTCCCGAACTCGGCGTGCGACGCCGAGGATCCGATCACGATCGCGGTGACCAATCCGAAGAAGCCCGGCAACGCGAACCTGTCGTACTCGCTCCACGACATCCTGTACGGCGCGATCCCGCAGCACCAGACCAACACCACGCCGGCGCAGGGCTGCGGCGAGCGCGCGGGCTCGGGGATGGGCGCGCTCATGCAGCCCTCCGACTTCACGAGCTGGAAGATGATCAACATTCGCCAGCCCAACGCCGGCGAGCAGACCACGCTGGCCTACGACATCATCAGCCTGCGCAGCGCGAACGAGCTCGTGCTGCACACGCCGCACCCGGGATTCTTCTCGACGCCCGCGTTCCAGGCCAACTGGCCGACCAACACCAGCAACCAGTTCCGCGTCACCGCGAACCAGGCGCTGATCGTGGCGACCGGCGCGCAGGTCGACGGCAGCGATCAGACGGTGCCGCCGTCGACGCCCGGCCTCGACACCGAGCACGCCGCGCCGAACACGCTGTGCTACTCGTGCCACCAGCTGCTCGATCCGACGCGCTCGATCCTGTCGTCGACCTACTCGTACTTCTACTACCCGCAAACCGACCAGAGCTTGATCAACCAGCCCGGCCTGTTCGCGTTCCAGGGGGTGATCGCGCAGGTCCACACGATCGATGACTTCGCGAACACGCTGGCGACCCACCCGCTGGTCCCGCAGGCCTGGGCCCAGAAGCTCTGCTACTACGTCAACTCCGCGCCGTGCGACACCACGGACCCCGAGTTCAAGCGGATCCTGGGTGACTTCTCGGGCGGCGGCATGCAGTGGAACGCGCTGGTCAAGGACATCGTGACCTCGCCGATCACGACCAACGCCGCCGCGACCAAGACCAACACGACCAACGGCGAGGTGATCGCGGTCAGCCGCCGCGATCACATGTGCGCCGCGCTCAACAACCGGCTCGACCTCGTCGACATCTGCCAGCTCGATCTGACGGTGTCCGGCAACCAGAAGACGTCGACCGTCGCGCAGATCATCAGCGGCATGCCGTCGGATGGCTACGGCCGCGGCGCGACCGTGCCGGTGCTGCCGAACCAGCCGACGCTGTTCTACCGCGCCGGCCTCGAGAACCTGTGCGAGGCGATCTCGGCCGAGGTGATCGACGCGGCGCCGGATCCCAACCAGCCCAGCGCGATTCAATGGAAGAGCAGCGATCCCAACGGCGCGATCAAGGACTTCGTGTCGACCATGATGGGGCTGACGACGAACGATCCGCGCACCGCGCCGTCGATCCAGGCGCTCACCGACCACTACAACGCGGCGCTCGCGATCAGCGGGACCTCGCCCACCGACGCGCTGCGATCGACGTTCGTCGTCGCCTGCCTGTCGCCCACGTTCATCGGCATCGGGATGTAAGGAGAGAGCCATGACCACCACGCGTCGCAACGTGCTCACCACGGCCCTGTTCGGGGCCAGCTACATCGGCCTGCGCTCGCTCGTCACCGGCATTCCGGTCGCCATCCTCGCGAAGGGCCGCAAGGCGTTCGCGGACGGCACGGTCGATACCTGTGCGAACTCGGCGGCCGCGCAGTTCGTGATCATCTCGACCTCCGGGTCGGGCGATCCGATCAACGCCAATGCTCCGGGCACCTACGGGCCGTCCGACATCTTCCACTGTCCTGATGTCGCGGGCCAGCCGTCGATGGTCGGCACCAACATGACGGTCAACGGCGTCAAGACGATGGGCGCGCTGCCGTGGGCCACGCTGCTTCCGCAGCCCGTGCTCGACAAGACGTGCTTCTGGCACATCATGACGAACACGCCGGTTCATCCCAAGGAGACCGACGTGCTCAAGCTGCTCGACACCACGACGCCGAACGAGATGCTGCCGTCGCTGCTCGGAAAGCAGCTGCAGCCGTGCCTCGGCACGATCCAGGCCCAGCCGATCTCGGTCGGCGCGAGCACGCCGAGCGAGGGCCTGAGCTTCGACGGCGCCGATCTGCCCAACATCCCGCCGACCGCGCTGGCGGCGATGCTGACCAACCCGACGAAGAGCCCGCTGTCGAACCTCAACGCGCTGCAGTCGCTGCGCGACGACACGCTCGGCAAGCTCAACGCGATCTACAAGACCAGCGCGACCCCGGCGCAGTCCAAGTACATCGATTCGCTGGTCACGTCGCAGAGCCAGGTGCGCAGCATCAACCAGAAGCTGCTGTCGATGCTGTCGACCTTGCCGACCGATCCGGTGGAGGCGCAGATCACCGCGGCGCTCGCGCTGATCCAGATGAAGGTGACGCCGGTCATCACGATCCACATCCCGTTCGGCGGTGACAACCACAGCGATCCGACGTTCAACAACGAGGCGACCCAGACCACGTCGGGCGTCGGCCACATCGCATCGCTGATGAGCCAGCTGCAGACGCTGGGCCTCGACCAGCAGGTCACGTTCATGACGCTGAACGTGTTCGGCCGGACGATCGGCGCGTACAACAACGCCGGCCGCCAGCACAACCAGTACCACCAGGTGTCGCTGACCATCAGCAGCCGGATCAAGGGCGGCATCGTCGGTGGGATCGCCCACCAGACGATCGGCGGCCAGACCGACTACGGCTGTCTCCCGATCAACTCGTCGAGCGGCGCCGGCGATCCGAACGGCGACATCGTGCAGACCGACACGCTCGCGTCGTTCGGCAAGACCGTGCTGGCCTCGGTCGGCGTCGACTCGGCGACGATCGACTCGGTGATCGGCACGGGCAAGGTCGTCAGCGGCGTGCTGCCGTCGTGACGAACGCCGCGATCGCGGCGTGAACCTCGGCCGGCGCGTCGCGAAACGGAGTGTGACCGGCGCCGGCGATCCAGGCGACCTCGGGCGGCCGCGGCAGGCCGCGCGCGATCGCGTCGACCTGGGCGCGCGTGCCGTACTCGTCGCGCTCGCCCTGGACGACCAGCACGGGCGCGGCGAGGTGCGGCAGGTAGGCCTCGAGGTTCCACGCGCGAAACGCGGGATCGAGCCACGCGCGGTTCCAGCCCCAGAACGCGCCGTCGACGTCGGCGTGGTGGCGGGCCAGCGCGTCGCGCAGCGGGCCGGCGCGATACGCCTCGGCCGCGCGCGCGATCGATGCGACCGAGATGTCCTCGACGAAGACGTGCGGCGCGATCAGCACGAGCGCGCGCGGCGCGACCGCACCGGAGCCGGCCGCGATGATCGCGATCGACGCGCCGTCGCTGTGGCCGACGAGGATCGCGTCGGCGATCCCTGCCGCGGCGAGCACGCGCGGCAGCCGCGCCGCCTCGTCGTGCATGTACGACAGCGGGCGCGGCCGCGCGATCGGCGCCGAGCGGCCGTAGCCCTGGCGCGCGTAGACCAGCGCGGCGTGGCCGGTCGCGCGCGCGATCGCCTCGGGCGTGTCGCGCCACTGCGTGATCGAGCCCAGCCCCTCGTGCAGGAACACCAGCGCCGGGCCGGCGTCGCGCGGCGGTCCGACCCAGCGCGCCTCGAGCTCGACGCCGTCGACGTTCATCGCAGCTTGTAGCGCTGGATCTTGCCGGTGGCGGTCTTGGGCAGCTCGCGCACCAGCTCGATCCACCGCGGGTACTTGAACGGCGCGAGGCGCTGCTTGACGTGCGCCACGAGCTCGCCCTCGGTCGCGGTCTTGCCCGGCGCGAGCACGACGAACGCCTTGGGCTTGGTCAGGCCGTCGGCGTCGTCGTGGCCGACCACCGCGGCCTCGAGCACCGCGGGATGCGACGCGAGCGCGCTCTCGACCTCGAACGGCGACACCCAGATCCCGCCGACCTTGAGCATGTCGTCGGCGCGCCCGCAGTAGGTCCAGCGGCCGTCGCGATCGCGCACGTAGCGATCGCCGGTGCGGGTCCACGGGCCGTGAAACGTGGCCAGGCTGCGCGCGCGATCGTTCCAGTACCCGCTGCACGCGCTCGGCCCGCGCACCCACAACGAGCCCTCCTCGCCATCGCCGACCGGCCCGCCGTCGTCGCCGCGCAGGTCGAGCTCGTAGCCCGGCACCGGCCGCCCGGTCGTGCCGTACGCGATGTCGCCCGGGCGATTCGACAGGAAGATGTGCAGCATCTCGGTCGAGCCGATGCCGTCGAGGATGTCGCTGCCGACCCGCTCGCGCCAGCGCTCGCCGACGTGGCGGGGCAGCGCCTCGCCCGCCGAGGTCGAGATCCGCAGCGC
>DATJAE010000157.1:0-10932 GCA_035516595.1 Kofleriaceae bacterium
GGCCTCGCGACCAGCGCGCGCCGCGCGAGCGACACGATCGACGAGGTCGGCCGCCGCACGCTCGAGTCCACCGATGACCTCGCCCGGACCCTGCGCGAGCTCGGCGACGCGGCGCGCGCGGTGCGCACGTTCGTCGACGAGCTCGAGCGCGACCCCGACATGCTGGTCAAGGGCCACGCGCCCGCGAGGCGGCCGTGATGCGGCGCGCCGCGGCGTGCGCGCTGCTCGCGGCGTGCGCGCTGACCTCGAAGGCCGAGCCTCGCGAGCTGCGCTACTTCGCGCCGCCGGTCACCGCCGAGCCGGCCCCGAGCGGCGCCGCGTGCGCGCGCGTGCGGATCGCCAGCCGCGAGACCGGCGCGGGCGATCGCCTGGAGATCGCGCGGCGCACCTCGCAGGTCGAGGTCGTGCCCTACGACACGTTGCGCTGGACCGAGCCGCCCGACGCGTACGTGCGGCGCGCCGTGTCCGACGCGCTGTTCGCGCGCGCGATCGAGCCCGCGGCGAGCGGAGCCGCGCTCGTGCTCGACGTCGAGGTCGCCAGCTTCGAGCAGGGCGAGCGCGGCGGCGAGGTGGCGCTGCGCTTCGAGCTGCGCGACGACCGCCGGGTGATCGCGCGCGGCGAGGTGCGTGCCGCTCGGGCGGCGGCCGGCGATACGATCGAAGCCGCGGTCGCCGCGATCGGTCAGGCGCTCGCCGCGACGAGCGACGAGCTGGCAGATCGCGTCGTCGCGGCGGCGTGTCCGCGATGATGCACGGGCTGCGCGGCGGCCCACCTTCGCCGCAAGCCTTGCGCGGCACGCGGCGCGAACGCCGTGCGCGGCGGGGGCACATCGGTTGCAGCTAGTGGAGGCGATGGCCCCGGATGCGACCCGCATCGCCGAGCGACCGACCGCTCTCGAATGGATCTTCCGCCCGTTCAGCCGGGTGCGCCGGGGCGAGGGTCTGGTCGCGGCGCTGTTGCTCGCGTGCGTGTTCTTGATCCTGACCAGCTACTACCTGATGAAGACGGCGCGCGAGGGGATGATCCTCACCGGGTCGATCTTCGGCCTGCGCGGCGAGGAGCTGAAGAGCTACGCGGGCGGCGGCATGGCGCTCCTGCTCGTCGCGATCCTGCCGGCGTACGACGCGCTCGCCAACCGCGCGCGCCGGATCCGTCTGATCAACGTCAGCTACGCCGTCGTGATCGGCTGCCTGGTCGCGTTCTTCGCGCTCGCCGAGCTCGGCGTTCCGATCGGCCTGGCGTTCTTCGTGTGGATCGGGATCATCAACATGTTCCTGGTCGCGCAGTTCTGGTCGTACGCGAACGACCTCTACAGCGAGGAGCAGGGCAAGCGGCTGTTCGCGCTGATCGCGATCGGCGGCTCGCTCGGCGCGATCGTCGGACCCGAGCTCGCGCGGCTCGGCACGACCTACGCGCTGTTGCCGTTCGCGGCGGTGCTGCTGGTCGGCTGCCTGGCGCTGTTCAACCTGGTCGAGCGCATCCACGCGCGCGAGCCGGCGCAGGCCAAGGTCGCGCGCGAGCCGATCGACGGCGCGGGCGGGTTCGCGCTGATCGTGCGCGATCGCTACCTCCTGCTGATCGCCGCGCTCGTCCTGGTCGGCGAGCTGGTCAAGACCACCGGCGAGTTCGTGCTGTCGAGCGCGGCGACCCATCACGCCGCGCTGCTGGTCCCGGCGTCCGCCCACGCCGAGCTGACCGGGGCCGCGCGCAAGCTCGCGATCGCCGCCGACCGCCGCGAGGTGATCAAGGCGTTCTACGGGAGCTTCTTCTTCTGGGTCAACCTCGCCGGGTTCGCGATCCAGGCGTTCGCGGTGTCGCGCGTGCTGCGCAAGCTCGGCGTCCGCGTCGCGCTCTTCATCATGCCGCTGATCGTGCTCGGCGCGTACTCCGCGATCGCGATCGTCGGCGGCGTCGCGCTGATCCGCGCCGCGAAGGTCGCCGAGAACGCGACCGAGTACTCGATGCAGAACACCGTGCGCCAGACCCTGTTCCTGCCGACGCCGCGCGCGGTCAAGTACAAGGCGAAGGCCGCGATCGACACGTTCGTGGTGCGCGCCGGCGACACCCTGTCGGCGCTGGTCGTGTGGGTCGGCCTCCACCAGCTCGGGCTCGGCCCGCGCGGCCTGGCGGTCAGCAACATCGTGCTCGTCGCGGTGTGGCTCGCGATCGCGTTCGGCATCGCGCGCCGGTATCGCGCGCTCAGCCCCGAACCCGCGGCGGCGTCATGATGCGCGCCGGCGTCGTCGCGCTCGTGCTGGCCGCGCCGCTCGCCGCGCGCGCGCAGCCGGTCGCCTCCAACGACAGCTCGACCCCGCCGGGCGCGGGCGCAGCCGAGCCGACCTCGACCACCACGACCGCGCCCGGGCCGCACGAGCTGACCGCCGCCGATGTCGCGGCCGATCCGCTGCCCGGCGACGAGAGCGGCCGCATCGATCCGCTGGACACCGATTCGGTCGCGCGCCGGATGGGGCGGGTCGCGCTGTTCGTGCCCAAGCTGCTGCTCGAGGCCGCGTTCGCGCCGATGCGAGCGGGCGTGTGGGCAGAGGACCGCTACCAGCTCGACGAGCTCTACTACCGGGTGTTCTACAACGCCGATCGCACGGTCGGGCTCTACCCGACCGGGACCTACGCGACCGGCTACGGCATCACGGCCGGCGCGCGGTTCTCGGCGCACGAGCTGTTCGGCAAGGGCGAGGCGTTAGCGCTGCAGGCCACGACCGGCGCGATCGACGGCGAGCACTACCACGAGAGCTTCCTCGTGCAGGCCAACACGGGACGGCGGCTCGGCCACTTCCAGCTCGGCGCGGACGGCTCGTTCGATCGCCGGCCGAACGATCCGTTCTACGGCATCGGCAACTCGGACCAGTCGCCCGCACCGTCGACGCCGGTCGATCCGCGGACCAGCGATCTCGCGTTCTCCACGCGCTATCGCTACCAGGAAGCACGCGCCGCGCTCTACCTCGACGCGCGCGTGGTCGACGACCTGCACGTGCGCGCCACCGGTGCGATCGCGAATCACCACTACGCGGCCGGCGACGAGGGCCCGCCGACCGACGACGTGTACGCGACGTCCGGCCTCGTCGGCTGGAACGGCTATAGCAACGCGTACGGCGAGCTCGAGCTGCGCATCGACAAGCGGCGACGTGCCTCGCTGTGGGAGCCGCACGACCTCCACGCCGAGGGCTGGCTCGCCGCGGTGTCGGTCGGCCGCGTGCACGAGCTCGACGGCGGCGCGGACTTCTGGCGGGGCAGCGCCGAGCTCCAGCAGTTCATCCGGTTCGGCATGGGGCCGCGACTGCTCGCGCTGCGCCTGCGCGGCGAGACGGTGAGCGGCTCGACCTCCGAGGTGCCGTTCAGCGAGCTGCCGTTTCTCGGCGGCGGTGACTTCCTGCGCGGCTACGACTTCGCGCGGTTCCGCGATCGCGTCTCGCTGCTCGGCTCGGCCGAATACATCTGGGACCTCGCGCACTGGTTCGACGCGGCGCTCTACGTCGACGCGGGGCGGGTCTACTCGTCGCTGTCGGCGATCGACGCCGACCACCTGCGCGTCGGCTACGGCGTCGCGCTCGAGATCTACAACGAATCGAGCTTCCTGTTCGAGTTCAGCGTGTCGTCCTCGATCGACGGCGGGCTGTTCTTCAACGTGATGTTCAACCCGGTGTTCGACAACCGGCCGAGGTGGCGATGATGGCCAGGTCCGTGCTCGCGGTCGTTCTCGCGACGGCGTGCGGCTCGCCCGGCGCGCTGCCGCCGGTGCGCTTCGCGAACGCGCTGCCGGTGGCCGCGGTGAACGACCGGCGGGACGTTCCCACCCCGCCGGCGACCCGCGAGTTCTTCCCGTCGCTGTACTACTTCGACGGCCTGCTCGCGCGACGTCTGCCGCGTGCGCTGGAGCTGCCGCGCGCGCAGCGCGCGCTCGGCGTGAGCTCGATCGACGAGGTGCCGGACTCGACGTGGTTCACCAACCGGATCGGCGTTCGCGAGCTCACCGCCGACGAGGTGCGCCAGGGCCCGCTGACCGCGGACAGCCCCGAGCTGCACCGGCCGTGGACCGTACGCAGCACCAAGCCCGGCGGCGCCTCGGTCGGCTTCACGATCGTCGACGCGCGCGGCATCAAGTACCTGCTCAAGTTCGACGACAAGGGCAGCCCCGAGATCGAGACCGCGATCGACGTGATCGTCGATCGCCTGCTGTGGGCGGCCGGCTACAACGTGGCCGAAGACCAGGTCGTGTACTTCCGCGACGAGGACCTGGTGCTGGCGCCCGACGCCACGATCAAGGCCCCCGATGGATCGAACGGCGGCCGCCTCGATCGCAAGGAGCTCGAGCGCCGGCTCGCGCTGATCGATCACGGCAAGGACGGTCGGCTCCGCGGCCTGGTGTCGCGCTGGATCTCGGGCAAGACGCTCGGCGGCCATCCGAGCGAGGGCGTCCGCGCCGACGACCCCAACGATCGGATCCGTCACGAGCTGCGCCGCGACCTGCGCGGCGCCTACACGATCTTCGCGTGGCTCGATCACGTCGACATCCAGGAAGGCAACTTCGTCGACAGCTGGGTGACCGACCCGGCGGATCCGAAGCGCCACTACGTGCGCCACTTCTTCATCGACTTCGGCCGCAGTATGAGCGCGATGGCGCTGTTCCAGACCGACTGGCGGCGCGGTCACACCTACCTCGTCGACTTTGCGGACATCGCGCGCACGTTCTTCACGTTCGGTCTGCTCGACCGCGACTGGCAGCACCGCCCGCTCGACAAGCGGCCCTACGTCGGCATCTTCGACGCCGGCACGTTCGAACCGGGGGACTGGCACCCCGACTGGCCGTCGTACGTGCCGTTCCTCACGTCGGATCGCTTCGACAAGTTCTGGGGCGCCAAGATCGTGGCGCGCTTCACCCGCGCCCAGATCGAGGCCGCGGTCGATGCCGGCCAGATCCACGACGCGGCGGCGCGCGCCTACATCGTCGACACGCTGGTCCAGCGCCAGCGCGAGACCATCGCGTACTGGTTCGCGCGGGTGAACCCGCTCGACCGCTTCACCGCCGCGGCGACCGACGCCGGCACGCGAGTCTGCTTCGACGATCTCGCGATCACCAACCGGCTCGCCGATGCCCATGCCACGGCGTACGACGTCACGGCCTACTCCGCGCGCGGCGAGCTGCTCGCGCCGCGCAGCTCGGTCGCCGCGTACGACACGGGGCATACCTGCGCGGTCGTGCCGCTCGCGCTCGAGGCGGACGGCTACACGATCGTCCGCGTCGTGACCGCGCGCCGCGCGTTCGCCGGCGAGACCGACGTGCACCTCGCGCGCACACCCGATTCCGGCCTGCCGAGAGTGATCGGCATCTGGCGGCGATGACCGGGCGATCGCGGCGAGATGTGGTCGCACCGGCGCTCGTGCTGTTCGCGATCATGGTCGCGCACACCATCCTCGAGACCGCGCGCGACGCGCTGTTCCTCGCGCGGCTCGGGCCGGACGAGCTCGCGTGGGTGTACCTCGCGATGGCGGGGATCGCGCTGGCCGGGTTCGCGGCGCTGCGCCGCTGGGCCGGGCTCCGCGATCCGCGCCGCGTGCTGGTCGCGTTCCTGGCCGCGGCGGCGATCGGCACGGGCGGCTTTGCCGCCGTGGTCGCCGGATCGAGTCGCGCCGTGTTCGCGTTCTATGTCTGGACCGGCCTGATCGCGACGCTGGTCGTGCCGAGCTTCTGGACCGTGCTCGACCGCAGCCTGCGGATCGGCCAGGCCAAGCGCGCGTTCGCGACGATCGCCGCCGGCGGCGTGCTCGGCGCGGTCGCCGGATCGACGATCGCGGGCGGTCTCGGGCGCGTGGTGCGTGCGACCGACCTCGTCGCGGTCGGCGCCGCCGGATACGTCGCGGCCGCGATCTGCGCCGCGGTCCTGGCGCCGCGCCGCCAGCTCGACGAGGTGCGCCCGCGCGCCGGCAAGGCGGAGCGGCTGTCGCGCAGCGCGCGGCGCTACGTCGGCGTGCTCGTCGCGTTCGGCCTGATCTCGACCATCGCGCTCACGCTCGGCGATCTGCTGTTCAAGCGCGTCGTGGCGCGCCACGTCGAGCCCGCAAACCTGGCGAGCACGTTCGGCGCGATCTACGCCGGTCTCAACGCGCTCTCGCTCGCGATCCAGCTGCTGGTCACGCGCCGCCTGCTCGCGAAGTGGGGCGTCGGTGGCGCGCTCGTGATCCTGCCGGCGATCCTGGCCACCGCCGGCTTCGGGTTCGCCGTGACCGGCGCGGTGGTCGCCGTGCTCGCGCTCAAGCTCGGCGACGGCGGGCTGCGCCACAGCCTGCACCGCGTGACCGCGGAGCTGCTCTACCTGCCGGTGCCCGCGCCGATCCGCGACAGCTGGAAGCCGGTCGCCGACGCGATCGTGTTGCGCGGCGGCGAGGCGATCGCCGCGCTCGCGACGTTCGCGCTGCGCGAGCCGCTCGGCGACGCGACCACGCTCGCGCTGGTCGCGGCCGGCGCGGCGACGCTGTGGCTGGCCGGCACGCGGCTCGTGCATCGCGCCTACCTCGGCCAGTTCCGCGACACGCTGCGCGCGCGGGAGATCGAGCGCGACGCGCCGGTCCTCGCGTTCGACGCCGACACGATCGAGCTGCTGGTCGAGGCGCTGTCGAGCCCCGACGAGGCGGAGGCGCTCGCCGCGCTCGAGCTGCTCGCCGGTCGCGCGCGGATCCCGGCGCTCGTGCTGTATCACCGGAGCCCGGCGGTGGTCGCTCGCGCGCTCGCGATCCTCGAGCGCGAGTCGCGCTCCGATGTCGAGCGCGCGCTCGCCCACTTGCTCGATCACGACGACCTCGAGATCCGCGCGGCGGCGCTGGCCGCGACCGCCGGCTCGATCGCGTATCGCGCGCGGCGCGTCGCCGGCCTCGGCGATCCCGATCCGCGCGTGCGCGCGGCCGCCGCGGTCGCCTCGATCGACGATCCGGAGCACGGCGATGTCGCGACCGCCGAGGTGTCGCGCATGGTCGGTGGCTCGACCGCCGAGCGGCTCGCGGTCGCGCGCGCGATCTCGCACTCCCCAGATCGCCACCAGGCCGGCGTGCTGTACGAGCTGTTGCCCCATCACGAGCCCGAGGTGGTGCGCGAGGTCGTGCGCGTGCTCGCGCTCGCCCCCGATCAGGCGGACCTCGATCGCATGCTCCCGCTGCTCGCGCAGCCCTACGTGCGCGGCGAGGTCCGCCAGATCTTCCTCGCCGCCGGCCGGCGCGGGCTCGACCGCCTGATCGCGGCGCTCGGCGATCCCCGCACGCCGCTCGCGATCCGCCAGCACCTGCCGCGCACGATCAGTCGGTTCGGCTCGCGCCGCGCCGCCGCCGCGCTGGTGTCCCGGATCCCGGTCGAGCCCGACGGCACGACCTTGCACAAGCTGCTGCGCGCGCTCGGCCGGATGCGCGCATCCGATCCATCGCTGCCGATCGACACCCGTGCGATCCGGGCGTTCGCGCTGCGCGCGCTCGACGACGCCGCACGCTACGCGTCGCTCGCCGACGCGGTGGGCGAGCTGTCCGCCACGTCGACCCTGCTCGTCGAGCTGTTGCGCGAGGAATCCGAGGACTGCGTCGAGCACGTGTTTCGCGCGCTCGGCATCCTGCAGCCGCGGGCCGGGCTGCGCAGCGTGCACGACGCGCTGCGCGCCCACGACGAGGCGCGGCGCAGCGCCGCCCGCGAGATCCTCGAGGCGAGCGCACCGGCGGTGATGCGGCGGCCGCTGCTCGCGCTGCTCGAGGGCTCCCCCGCGGAACGGCGGCTCGGACCGTTCGAGAGCTACGACCAGGTGATCGCGACCCTGCTCGCCGATCGCAGCGAGTCGGTGCGTTGTATCGCCGCCCACGACGCGGCAGAGCGCCACCTGATCGCGCTCCGTCCCGAGCTCACCCGCCTGCGCGAGGCGTCCCCGCCGCCGCTCGTCGCGCAGGCCTTCGATCAGGCGATCGCGAGGCTCGATGTTCGACCATGATCTCGATGCGGTGGTGCTGCGCCGCGTGATGGCGCTCCGCCACTTCGCGTTGCTCGACGACGTGGAGCTCGCGGAGCTCGCGACGCTCGCCCAGAACGTGAGCGAGACCACGCTGGTGCCCGGCGCGCGCGTCCCGGCGACACCGGAGGCCGTCCACTTCGTGCTCGCCGGATCGATCGAGGCGCCCGGCGCGCGGCCGAGCGTCGCGGGCGAGGTGTTCGGTGCGCTCGAGCTGTGGGCGAACCGCCCGCTCCCCGCCGATGCGCGCGCGGTCGGTCCGACCAGGACGCTGTGCCTCGCGGCCGAGGACATGTTCGAGGTCCTCGACGACAACATCGGGCTGCTCCGCGCGTGCGTCCGCGCGATCGCGGCGATCGGCGTCACGCGGGCTCCGCGCGACCCCGGCGAGCGCTCGCTCGTGATCGCCAGCCCGCTCGGGCTGGTCGAGCGGCTCCAGCTGCTCCGCCGCCAGGCGCCGCTCGCGCGCGCGCGGATCCGGGCGCTGACCCGGCTCGCGCACGTCTCGCACGAGCTGACCTGGCCGGCCGGCACGATCGTGGTGCGCGGCGGCGAGCCCGCGACCAGCTCCTACGTCGTGGTCGACGGCAGCGTGCGGTCCAGCGCGCGCGGCGACGCGGTGTTCGCCGGCGGCGAGTTCGGCTTGCTCGAGACGCTGGCCGGCCGCGCGCATGTCGACACGTTCGAGGCGGCGGCGCCGCTGCGCGTGCTCGCGAGCTCGCAGGCCGCGTTGCTCGACGTGCTCGACGATCACAGCGACCTCGGCTTCGCGGTGCTCGCGGCGCTCGCCGGCGATCTGCTCGATCAGCGTCCGGCCTGGGCGCGCCCGAACACGCGCGTCTTGACCAGCTCGACCACCACCAGGTAGCTGCCGACCACGACGACCAGGAACCCGAAGTACAGCGCGGGCAGCGGCTCGAAGCCGAGCAGGTGCGCGACCCCGGTGAACGGCAGCGCGACCCCGGCGGCCACGACCGCGAGCGTGGTCGCGACGAGCGGCAGGCTCGGCCGGTCGCGCCACGGGCGCGCCGCGGTGCGGATCACGAACAGCACGAGCGTCTGGGTCGCGAGCGACTCGACGAACCATCCGGTGTGGAACCGCGTCGCGGTGAAGCCGAAGCCGTAGAGCAGCACGAAGAACGTCACGAAGTCGTACGCGGAGCTGATCGGTCCTGCGAGCCACATGAAGCGGCGGATCGTGCGGATGTCCCAGCGCTGCGGCTTGCGCAGGTACGCGGCCTCGACGTTGTCGGTCGGGATCGTGATCTGTGCGAGGTCGTAGAGGAAGTTGTTGAGCAGGATCTGGATCGGCAGCATCGGCAGGAACGGCAACAGCAGCGCCGCGCCGGCCATGCTGAACATGTTGCCGAAGTTCGAGCTCGTGCCCATCAGCAGGTACTTGAGGACGTTTCCGGACGCGCGGCGGCCCGCGATGATCCCGCCGTGCAGCACGTCGAGCCTGCGATCGAGCAGGACGATGTCGGCCGCCTCGCGCGCGACGTCGACCGCACCGGCGACCGAGATCCCGACGTCGGCGGCGTGCAGCGATGGCGCGTCGTTGATGCCGTCGCCGAGGAACCCGACGACGTGACCGCCGGCCTTGAGCGCGCCGACGATCCGGTGCTTCTGCGACGGCGAGACCCGCGCGAACACGGTCGCGTCCTCGGCGACCCGCGCGAGCGCGAGCTCGCTGAGGTTCTCGAGCTCGGAGCCGAGCACGATGCGCACGTCGCCGAGGCCGACCTGATCGCAGATCCAGCGCGTGACCAGCTCGTTGTCTCCGGTCAGGATCTTGACCGCGACGCCGTCGGCGCGCAGCCCGGCGAGCGACTCGGCCGCGCCGGCCAGCACGTGGTCGGCAAACGTCAGGAACCCGGCGAGCACCAGCTCGCGCTCGTCGCACGCGCGGTAGCCGGTCGGCTGCGCGACGGTGCGCGACGCGACCGCGAGCACGCGGAAGCCGCGCTGGCTGGCGTCGCGGAACACGGCCTCGCAGCGGGCGCGCGCGGCGGCGTCGAGCGGCTGCGGCGCGCCGGCGAGCTCGTAGGTCGTGCACGCGGCGAGCACGTGCTCCGGCGCGCCCTTGGTGACCATCACGCAGGTCTCGCCGCGGCGCGCGACGATCGACGTGCGGCGGCGCTCGAAGTCGAACGGGATCTCGTCGGTCTTGACGTAGCCGTCCGGGCCGGCCGGCGCGCCAACCAGGATCGCGGCGTCGAGCGGGCTCGCGATCCCGGTCTCGAACCGGCTGTTGAGCCGCGCGAGCTCGAGCGCGCGCGGCGCCGGCGCACCGGACGCGTCGAGCGAGGCCTCGAGCGACATCGTGCCGGCGGTCAGCGTGCCGGTCTTGTCGCTGCACAGGATGTCGATGCTGCCCAGGTTCTGGATCGCGGGCAGGTGCTTGACGATCACCTTCTCGCGCGCCATGCGGATCGCGCCCTGCGCCAGCGTGACGCTCGAGATCATCGGCAGGAACTCCGGCGTCAGCCCGACCGCGAGCGCGACCGAGAACAGCAGCGACTCCATCGCGTTGCGGCCGAGCGCGATGTTGACGACCAGCACGAACAGCACGAGGAACACCACGGTCTGCAGGATCAGCATCCCGAACCGCCGGATGCCGCGCTCGAACTCGTTCTCCTCGGGCCTGGCCGCGAGCATCGCGATGACGTCGCCGAACGAGGTGTCGGCCCCGACCGCGAACACGACCGCGGTCGCGCTGCCGCTCACCACCGAGGTTCCGAGGTAGACGAGGTCGGCGACGTCGGGGCCGTCCGCGGTCAGCGCGCCGGCGGTCACCGCCTTCTCGGCGGGCAGCGACTCGCCGGTCAGCGCGGCCTGCTGGACGTGGAGATCGATCGCCTCGATCAGCCGCGCGTCGGCCGGCACGAGATCGCCGGCGGCGAGCCGCACGAGGTCGCCGACCACGATGCGCGCGCG
>DATJAE010000158.1:0-10276 GCA_035516595.1 Kofleriaceae bacterium
CGATGATCGAGAAGCACCTCACGCTGTCGCGCGGCGACGGCGGCCCCGACGCCGGGTTCTCGCTCGAGCCGGCGGAGATGGTCGAGGTCGTGGTCGGCGCGAGGGCCGCGTGGTCGGCGCTCGGCGACGGCAGCGCGCGCCGCCCCAAGGCCGAGGACGGCAACCGCAAGTTCCGGCGCTCGCTGTACGCGGTGAGCGACATCGCGATCGGCGAGCCGCTCACCCGCGGCAACGTGCGCTCGATCCGGCCCGGCTACGGCCTGGCGCCGCGCGAGCTGCCGGCGGTGCTCGGCAAGCACGCCCGGGTCGCGATCAAGCGCGGCACGCCGCTCGCGTGGGAGCTGATCGCGTGATCGACGTCGAGACCGTCCGGTTGCCCGCGGTGACGCTGCGCCCGGCGCTGGCGAGCGATTGCGAGCGGGTGTGGCAATGGAACTTCGCGCCCGCGGTGCGCGCGGTGTCGGGCGATCCGACGATCGTGTCGATCGCGAGCCACGCCGCCTGGTACGCGAAGCGGCTGCTGGAGGAGCGCGGCCCGATCTGGGTGATCGAGGAGCACATGCGGCCGGTCGGCGTGGTCCGGATCGACGCGGACGACGGCCGGATCTCGATCGCGCTCGACGCGCGCGCGCGGGGCCGCGGCATCGGCAAGCGCGCGATCGCCGAGGCGTGCCGCGAGTGGGGCGGCCGGGTGGTCGCCAAGGTCCGCGCCGACAACCGCGCGAGCCGGTCGTGCTTCGAGGCGTGCGGGTTTCGCGTCGCGGGCGAGCACGACGGCATCGTCAGCTACTTCCTGGAGGGCTAATGCACACCGAGACCCCGCAGCTCGCGCTCTGGCGCTCCGACTTCGGCCGCGCGTACACCGATCGCAACGATCGCGACAAGCCCGAGCGGGTCGAGTCGTGGCGGCGCGTGCTCGGCGAGATCGCGCCCGCGCGCGTGCTCGAGGTCGGCTGCAACATCGGCTGGAATCTGGTCTACCTGTCGCGGCTCGGCGTGCCCGAGCTCTACGGCATCGAGCCCCAGGCCGACGCGGTCGCGCGCGCGCGCAGCCGCAACCCGGCGTTCGGCGTGCTCCAGGGCACCGCGTTCGACCTGCCGTTCCGCGACGGTTACTTCGACCTCGCGTTCACCAGCGGCGTGCTCATCCACATCGCGCCCGACACGATCGACGCCGCGCTCGACGAGCTCCATCGCGTGTCGCGGCGCTGGATCGTCGCGATCGAGTACGACCATCCGAGCGAGCAGGAGATCGCGTATCGCGGCCACGCCGGCGCGCTGTGGAAGCGCGATCACGGCGCGCTGTGGATGCGGCGATTCCCGTCGCTGCGCCTGGTCCGCCGGCTCGAGCTCCACGCCGAGCACGGCTACGACGACTGCACCGCCCACGTGTTCGAGAAGGCGTGATGCGGACGGTCGCGGTCGTCCAGGCTCGCATGGGGTCGTCGCGGCTGCCCGGCAAGGTGCTGCACGATCTCGCCGGCGCGTCGATGCTGGCGCGCGTGATCGAGCGCCTGCGGCTCGCCGCGCGGGTCGACGACGTCGTGATCGCGACCAGCACCGCGCCCGGCGACGACGCGATCGCGGCCGCCGCGCACGAGCTCGCGGCCGGCCTGCACCGCGGCAGCGAGCACGACGTGCTCGACCGCTTCGTCGGCGCCGCGCGGGCCCACCGCGCCGACGCGATCGTGCGGGTCACCGCCGACTGCCCGCTGCTCGATCCCGGCGTGGTCGACCGGGTGATCGCGGCGCTCGGCCGCGACGTCGACTACGCCTCGAACACGCACGAGCGCACGTTTCCACGCGGGCTCGACGTCGAGGCGCTCCACCGCGACACGCTCGAGCGGATCGCGCGGCTCGGCCGCTCGCCGGCGGCGCGCGAGCACGTCACCGCGTTCGTGATGGAGAAGCCCGCGCTGTTCCGCGTGCGCCAGGTCATCGCCGGCACGGACGACTCGGATCTGCGCTGGACGGTCGACACGCCCGACGACCTCGCGGCGGTGCGCGCGCTCTACGCCGAGCTCGGCCTCGATCGCGAGGTGGCGCCGTACCCGCGCGTCGTCGCCGCGGTGCGCGCCCGCCCGGCGCTCGCCGCGCGCAACGCCCACGTCGTACAGAAGCCGTGGCAGGTGAGCGATGGCCACTAACCGGCTCGACGAATGGCGATTCCTGCTCGCCGAGCTGGCCGCGCTCGGCGAGGTCCTGCGCGGCGCGATCACCGCCGGCGACGTGCGCGGCGCGATCGCGGCTGCGATGCGGATGCGCGGCGTGCGCGCCGCGATCGGCCGGGTGGAGGTGACCGATCCCGACGTCGACGGCGATGCCGTGCGCGCGGCGACCGCGCTCGCCGGTCACGCGCGGGTCGCCGAGGCCGCGATGCAGCGCTGGCTCGCCCGGCCGCTGCCCGGCGACGCCCAGCTGCTCGACTCGCCGCTCGGCGTCGCGGTGCTCGCCGACGCGCTGCTCCCCGAGGTGTGGGACTTCGAGGTCGATCTCGTCGTGCTGGTCGGCGAGGCGCTCGCGCCGGTCGCCGAGCTGCTCGCCGCGCTCGGCCAGCGACGCATCGTGCTGCACGGCGCCGCGCGCGACGGCGCGATCGCGGTGACCTCGCCGCGCGAGGCGATCGCCGCGGTCCGCACGATGATCCCCGGGCCGCCGAGCCGCATGGTCGTGCGCGGTGCGGCGGACAGCGATCCCGAGCTCGTGCGCGAGCTCGCGAGCGAGCTGCGCGAGGTGCTGTCGGATCTGCGCATCCACCGCAACACGGTGTGCTCGTTCTCGAAGACGTGGATCGAGCAGGGCCTGGGCAACCTCGCCGCGCTCGCGCGCTGGCCGTCGGTGCAGAACATCGGCCGCGCGTTCGCCGGCGTGCCGATGGTGATCGCCGCGCCCGGGCCGTCGCTCGCGCGCAACGTCCACCTGCTGCGCGAGCTGCGCGGCAAGGCGATCGTCACCGCGTTCTCGCACTCGCTGCGGCCGCTGTGCGCGGCCGGCGTCGCGCCCGACCTCGTGCTCAGCGTCGATCCGCAGGACGTGCGCTACCACTTCGCCGGCAGCGACCTGTCGCGCAGCTGCCTGGTCAACGCCGCCACCGTCCACCCCGCGCTGTTCGAGCTGCCGGCGCCGCGCTTCCTGACCCTGTCGGCCAACTCGTCGATCGACGAGTGGCTGTTCGAGGGCCTCGGCGAGGAGGCGGTCGTGCCGGGCGGTGGCTCGGTCGCGACCAGCGCGCTGTCGCTCGCGCTGCGCTGGGGCTGCGATCCGATCGTGTTCGTCGGGCTCGACCTGTCGTTCCCCGGCGGCGCGTACTACGTGTCGACCTCGACCGATGGCGAGGCGCGCGCCGAGATCGACGGCGACGGCACGATGCACGTCGCGGGCTGGAGCACCGGCTTTCACGCGATGAAGGCGGGCGGCGGCCCCGCCGCGGTCGGCGAGCGCACGGTCGAGCTGCCGGGCTGGCACGGCGGCACCGTGCCGTCGAGCTTCATGTTCGCGATGTTCCACCGCTGGTTCGTCGAGCGCCTGCGCTCGGTCACCGGCGTCACGGTCTACAACTGCACCGAGGGCGGCGCGCGGATCGACGGCATGGTCCACCGGCCGCTCGCCGAGGTCCTGCCCGGGCTCGCCGGCACGATCGACGTGGCGGCGGCGATCGACGCGGTCACCGACACCAGCGGCCGGCGCGCCGCGCGGCTCGAGGCGCACTTCCGCAAGGTCGCCCGCGCGCTCCGGCGGTGCCGCCGGCTGGTCCGGCGCGCGCACGATTGCGCGGCCCAGGGCATCGCCGACGAGCGGCTCGCCACCCTCGAGCGCGCGCTGGTCAAGGCGCTGCGCCCGATCGGGTTCGCGTCGCTGCTCGCCCAGCACGAGCTCGAGAGCGCGCTCGATCTCGCGCGCCGCAGCGACGCCGACCACCTCGCGGCGTCGCACGCGCTGTTCCGTACGCTCGCCAACGTCATCGATCGGCTCGAGCCCGCGCTCGCGGCGGCGCTCGCCCGGCTCGAACCAGGGAGACCCCATGATCGCGCAGCGTAAGAAGCCTCACCCGCGAACGATCGCGATCTGCGGCGGCAAGGGCGGCGTCGGCAAGAGCACGGTCTCGGCCAACCTCGCGCTCGCGATCGCGCGGCTCGGCCATCACGTCACGATCGTCGACGCCGATCTCGGCGCGGCGAACCTCCACACCATGTTCGGCGTGCTCCACCCGGAGCACGGCATCGCCGACTACCTCGATCAGCAGGTCGACTCGCTGCAGCAGGTGAGCCGCCAGGTCGCGGTGCCGAGCCTCCAGCTCGTGCCGGGCACGTCGCGGCCCGGCGCGGCCAACCTGACGCGCGCGCAGAAGCTCCGCCTGCTGCGCGGGATCGCGACGCTCGACACCGAGTGCGTGATCGTCGATCTCGGCGCGGGCACGTCGTTCAACGTGGTCGACCTGGTCGCCGCCGCGGACCTCAAGCTGTTCGTGGTGACGCCGCAGCTGCCGTCGCTGCACAACGCGTACGCGCTGCTCAAGGCGTGCGTCCACCGCGTCGTGCGCAAGCTCGCCACCGACGACCTCGGCCAGAGCATGATCGACTCGGCGCTCGGCCAGGAGCAGAAGGCGCGCACCGTGACCCAGCTGCTCACCGCGCTGCGCTCGCTGGACGAGCCGCTGGTCGACCGGATCCACGAGGCGCTCGGCCGATTCGGCGTCGGCCTGATCGCGAACCTGATCGAGTCCGAGGCGGAGGTCGCGGCGCTCGCGCGCATGACCCCGCTGATGCTCGATCACCTGTGCGTCAAGGCGCCGCTGATGGCGGCGGTGCGGCGCTCGCCGAGCCTGGCCGGCGGCCTGCGCGCGGGTGCGCGCACGCTGGTCGATCGCAACGACGACAGCACGCCGGCGTTTCGCCTGCTCGCGCGGACCGTGCTCGACGCCGACCTCGCGACGCTGCGCGGCGAGACCGCGGCGCAGAAGCCGACCACGCTGCCGCTGTGGATCCTGCGCGATCTGATCGACTCCGCCGAGGACGGCGCCGCGCCGCCCGCGGTGGTCGCGAGCGGCGAGCGCTAGTTTCGGGTGAGACCGGGCTAGCGTCCGCGGGGCCTGCGCGGCTTGCCCGCGAGCGCCGGCAGCGCGGCGAGCGCCTGCTCGACGGTCAGCGCGTCGGCCGCGCGCGCGGTCGCGTCGTCGACCCACGCCGGGAAGGCGGTCACGAAGTTGCGGTGCTCGCCGGTCGGCAGGTGCTCCTGCTGGAGCGCCGCGACGCGGTCGGGCGCGAGCACGCCGCCGCGGGCGAGCCGGACCAGCGCCGGCCACACCCGGCGATGCACCAGCGTGACCTTGCCGTCGACCAGCTTGAAGCAGCGCACGTCGTCGGAGTCGTCGATCTCGCACAGCGCGGCGAAGATCGCGCGGCCCTTGGGGTGCGCCCACCACGAGCCGACGATCGGCTCGCCCGCGACCGCCTCGGCGAGCGACGGCACCGCGGCGCGCGCCGACGCCATCACGATGCCGTGCTCGCGCACGAACGTCACCCAGCGCGAGGCTCGGGGTCGCGCGTGCGGTCGGGTACGGCGGGGCTTCGCCTTCGGCTTGTTCACCGCGGGATGACGAAGAGGAAATCACGCGGCGGGACAAAACGGTAGCCGTCTTCGGTCACGCGGATGATCTCCGAACCGTCCTCGCCGAGCAGGCGGCGGATGCGCATGATGTTGGTGAACAGCGCGGCGTCGTGGCGCAGCGGGTGGTACTCGACGTTCCACACCGCCTGCACGATCGCCTCCTTCGAGAACACCTTGCCGGGCGCCGACGCGAACAGGAACAGCAGGCGCTTGAGCAGCGAGCGGCGGCGCAGGTCGGCGAGCTCGGCGCCGTGCCGCCAGATCACCTCGCGCACGCCGTCGACCGCGAGCGCGCGGCCGGGCAGCCGGAGGATCTCGGGGTTGGCGTCGGCGACGTCGCTCGGCACGCCTTCGGAGTCGATCACCCGGAACGGCCGCTGCGCGGTGAGCCCGAGGTCGGTGAGCAGGCGCGCGGCGCCCTCGATCGCGGTCGGCGCCATGGTCGCGGCGCTCGGCGCCGACGGATCGGCGACCGCCTCGTGGCCAGAGATCGCGTCGAGCGCGGCGTGCGCGACCAGGCGCTCGACCGGCAGGCCGGCGGTGAGCGCGAGCTCCGAGGCGTCGCGCGCGTAGGCGACCGCCGACGCCGGGTCGTCGTCGTCGCGCGCCAGCGCGGACAGCGCGAGCAGCGCGTGGACGCGCACGCGGACCAGGCCGGCGCTGGCGGCCTCGCGTGCGGCGCGGGTCGCGGCGGACCGCGCGTTGCCGCGATCGCCGCGCGCGAGCTCGAGCCGCGCGACGATCACCAGCGCGGACGCCAGCTCGATCGTGCGGTGCGCGCGCTCGGCGAGCACGGCGGTGTCGCGCGCCAGCTCGAGCGCGTGGCCGACGTCGCCGGTCGCGAGCGCGACCTCGGCTGCCGACAGCCGGCGATCGAGCTCGTCGCGCGATTCGACGCCCGCGCTCTGCGCGAGCTCGAGCGCGCCGGCGCGCTGGCCGGCGAGCGCGCGCGCGGTGGCGAGCAGCACCGCGACCTGAGCGGCCGACGCGGCGTCGAGCGCGGGCTGGCCGTACAGCTCCTCGAGCCGGGGCAGCGCGGCATCGAGCCGCAGCTCGATGAGGTCGATCGCGGCGACCACCGCGCTGCCGCGCGCGGCGAGGTGGCCGAGCTCGCGGCGCACGCTCGACGCGAGCGCGGCCGAGGCCAGCTCGGCGGCGAGCGCGGGCTGGCCGCGCAGGATCTCGAGCTCGGCGAGATCGAGCTCCGCGCGCAGCGCGCCGAGCTCGTCGCCGCGCTCGCGCCGGCCGCGCACCAGGTCCTGAAGCTGCTGCGCCGCGGTCGCGCTGTCGCCGCGCCGGCGCGCGACCAGCGCCCGCGCCGCGAGCGCCTCGTCGGACACCGCGACGCTGTCGAGATCGCGCGCGACCGCATCGGCGGCATCGAGCGCGACCTGCGCCTCGATCAGCCGGCCCTCGCGCGCCAGCCCGATCGCGCGGCGCGCGTCGATCACCGCGGACAGCTCGCTCGCCTCGAGGCAGGCCGGCACGCTCTTGCACGCGCCGTGGGCGCGGGCGAGCGCCGCGCGCATCGCCGCGACCCGGCCGGCGTACTCGTCGAGCCGCGCGCTCGCGAGGTGGACGCGCGCGCGCGAAAGCGGATCGATCGCCGCGAGGTCGCCGATCGCGACGAGGTGGCCGGCCGCGGTGTCGGGCTTGCCGGCGAGCAGCTCGAGCTCGGCGAGCATCGCGAGCGCGCGGGCGCGCTCGCCGGCCTCGCGCGACGCGACCAGGCCGTGCAGCGCGCGGCGCGCGCCGGTGGCATCGCCCGACGCGAGCGTGAGCTCGGCGTGGAGCAGCGGCGAGACCGCGGCAGGCATCGCCGCGGCGCGCTCGAATGCCTCGGTGAACCGGCCGCCGCGCACCGCGATCTCGATGCGCAGCGCGGCGAGCGCGCGCTGGCGCTCGGCGTCGAGCGGGGGCGCGACCGGGATGGTCTGGCTGATCTCGGCGAAGCCGGCGCCGGCACCCGTGGAACCCGACGGCGCTCCGGCGCCGGCACCCCGTGTCATGGAACCCGATGGCGGCGCTCCGGCGCCGGCGCCCCGTGTCATGGAACCCGATGGCGGCGCTCCGGCGCCGGCGTCGGTCCCGGCGCGGCGGCGCGGCCGATCGCCGAGCGCGTCGAGCAGCGCCTCGAACTCGCCGGCGCCGCCGCTGCGCGCCGCGAGCTCGCGATCGGCGAGCAGGGTATCGGCCGCGCGGGCGCGGTCACCGGCGGCCAGCCAGTGCCACGCGACCTCGCGCACCCGCGTGATCTGGTCCATCGCGCCGAACGCGCCGTCGTCGCCGGCCTGCCAGGCCAGGCGCGGGCCCTGCGCGACCGCCGCGGTGCTCGCGACCAGCTCGGCCGCCGCCGCCGACAGGCGATGCCGGGTCTCGACCGACATCTGCGCGAGCACGTCGGCCCGCACGACCTCGTGCAGCACGATCCGGCCGTCGCCGACCGCGTCGACCAGCTGGCGCGCGACCAGCCCGGTGAGCGCGGCCTCGGTGTCGACCCCGGGCGCGAGCGCCGCGACCGCCGCGGGCGCGACCGGCTGGCGCAAGATCGCCAGCGCGTCGAGCGCGGCGCGCGCCGGCGCGTCGAGCGCGCCGACCTCCCACGCCTGCGCGCCGAACCGGGCGCGCGCGTACTCGCGGCGCAGCGCCAGCGGGATGCCGCGGGTCCGCGAGTACGCCGCGTCGAACCCGTCGACCGGGCCGAACAGCTCCTCCAGGCTCGACCACATCTGGCTCGCGGCCTCGACGTCGAGGCCGGCGAGCTCGAGCTCGGCGATCGACGCGCCGACCGCGGCGGCGAGCGGATCGCGGCCGACCACGAGCACGCGGCCGAGCGCGGTCTGCCCGAGCTGGAGCGGCGCGAGCAGGTTGGTCGCCTCGTCGACCCGCAGGTGCTGGATGTCGTCGATCACCAGCACGCGGGCCTCGCGTCCGAGCAGCTGGGCCAGCGTGCCGGGGACGCAGCGCAGCGCGCGCTCGGCGCGGGCGCGCACCGCGGACGCGCGATCGCCGGGGAAGCACTCGACGATCGAGCACGGCGCCCCCAGCGCCGCGGCGAGCTCGGCGACCAGCCGGGTCTTGCCCGAGCCGAGCGCGCCGTGCACCGACACCAGCGACACCACCGCGAGGTGCTCCTTGAGCTCCGTCAGCTCGTGCTGCCTGCCGACGAACGGCACCGGGCCGATGGGGGTCATGGGGTTGGTGATCTTCGAGGTTCGTCGCCGCACGCGAAGGGCGTGTCAGCAAGCTGTGAGCCACGTCGACGGCCGCGCCGATCGAACATGGAAGTGGTCATCAACATGGCGGAGCGACGTGGCGGATTGTAGGCGACCTCGCGTCCCGCACGCACGGTGATGCGGCGACATCGCGAAGTCGGCCACGCGGTGGCGGGAGGGAAGTCCCAAAAGTGGAGCCCACGGGCGTCAGTCAGTGCCAGCCAGCTGAAGAAGGTGATCCACCGTCACCCCGAGCTCGGCCGGCTCGTCCCGGCGTTGTCGGACCAGCCGTTCGATCGCCGGATACGCCGCGACCGCGGCGTCGAGCTGGCGGTCGCGCCCGGCCTGGTACGCACCGAGCGTGATCAGATCGCGATGTTCCTCGTAGGTCGCCAGCCGGGCGCGGACCCGGGCGGCGGCGGCCTGGTGGCGCGCGTCGGCGACCCGCGCCATCAGCCGGGACACGCTGCCCACCACGTCGACCGGCGGGAAGTGGCCGCGCTGCGCGAGCCGGCGGTCGAGCACGATGTGGCCGTCGACCAGGCCGCGCACCTCGTCGGCGATCGGCTCGTCGAGGTCGTTGCCCGCGACCAGCACGGTGTAGATCGCGGTGATCGCGCCCGCGGCCGTCGCGCCGGTGCGCTCGATCAGCCGCGGCAACAGCGCGAACACGCTCGGCGGATAGCCGTGACGCGCCGGCGGCTCGCCGGCCGACAGCCCGACCTCGCGCTGCGCGCGCGCCACCCGGGTGAGAGAATCGACGAGCAGGAGCACGCTCGCGCCGCGGCGCTCGCGGAACCACTCGGCGATCGCGGTGGCGACGTGGACCGCGCGCAGCCGGACCAGCGGCGGCGCGTCGCTGGTCGCGCACACCACCACGGTGCGGGCGCGGGCCGGTGCGAGCTCGTCGCCGAGCAGCTCGGCGAGCTCGCGGCCGCGCTCGCCGACCAGGCACAGCACGGTGACATCGGCGCCCGCGCCGCGCGCGATCTGGCCGAGCAGGGTCGACTTGCCGACCCCGGCCGCCGCGAACAGCCCGACCCGCTGGCCACGCGCGAGCGTCAGCATCGCGTCGATCACGCGCACGCCGGTCGGCAGCGCGGCGCGCAGCGGCGGGCGGTCGAGCGCGGGCGGCGCGGCGCGATCGACCGGCCACGGCTCGCCGCCGAGCGCCGGGCCGCCGTCGATCGGCGCGCCGAGCCCGTCGAGCGCGCGGCCGAGCAGGTCGTCGCCGCAGCGGATGGTCAGCGGCTCGCCGGTCCGCCACACCGCGCTCGCGGCCGCGACCCCGGCGAGCTCGCCGAGCGGCAGCAGCACCGCCTGCTCGCCGCGAAACCCGACGACCTCGGCGGCCAGCGGTGCGCGGCCGCGGCGATCGATCCGCACGACCTCGCCGAGCGCGCAGCCCGGCACGGCGGCGCGCACGACCAGCCCGACCACCTCGTCGCCCTGTC
>DATJAE010000159.1:0-7606 GCA_035516595.1 Kofleriaceae bacterium
GCTCGTAGAACTGCTGCTCGTCGGGGCTGGCCTTGCGCAGGAACGCGAGTGTCCGGCACAAGCACCAGAGCTTGTCCCACTGCTGCGTCTCCTTGTAGACGCGGGCGAGCGCCTTGTACGAGTCGTACTTGAACGGCTCGCGGCGCAGCATGCGAGCGTGCTGCTCGATCGCCTTGTCGGCCTGGTCGGGGCCGGCGATCAGGTACAGCTCGGCGAGGATCTCGGCGCGATCGCTGCCCGCCGGGCGGAGCTCGTTGTCCGGATCGAGCTGCTGGGCGATCTCGAACACCTCCATCGCCTCGGCGTACTGCTTGAGGCGCGAGCGATAGATCTCGGCGAGCCCGTCGATCAAGCCGACCTGCAGCTTGTGGAACCGCGGGTTGCCATCCTTGGGCAGCCGCTTGATCATGTCGCGGTACGCGCGCTCCTGGCCCTTCCAGTCGCGCTTGGTGGTGAGCACCTTGTCGATCGCCTCGAACGACTTGAGCGCGCGCGGCAGCAAGATGTCGTCGAGCCGCTCGGGCTCGCTGAAGAAGCTGTCGAGCGCGCAGTCGTAGTAGTCGACCGCCTCGTCGAGCGACTTGAGCTCGTCGCGGCACAGCGTCGCGGCCGCGTGGAAGTACACGCCGCGGCGGAACGTGTCCTGCTCGAGCCCGACGAACCGCTCGATGGTCTCGACCGCCTTCTTCCACTGCTTGGTCTCGACGTAGAGGTCGAGCACCTTCTGGAGCAGCTGGTGATCCTCGGCCGCGATCTCGAGCGCCTCGAGGTACGCGCCGGCCGCCTTCTGCGGGTTGTGCAGGCGCTCGCGATAGACCGTGCCGATCTCGTCGAGCAGCTCGGCCTTCGCATCGCCGTCGGCGGTCTCGATCAGGCCGCGCTTGGCGCGCACCACCGCCTCCCAGTCGCCCTGCTGGGCCTGGAGATCGATCACCGCCTCGAGCGTCTCGCGATGGCGCGGATCGAGCTCGAGCGCCTTGTCGAACATGTGGAGCGCCTTCTTGCGCTCGCCGAGCGCCTGGCGAACCATGCCCAGGCGGTTGTAGATGCGGACGACGTCGGCCTCGTCCTGGCCCTGGCGATGCTGGACCAGGATCGTCTGGTAGAGCTTGGCGGCGTCGTCCCAGGCCTGCATCTTGAACGACAGCTCCGCGCGGCCGAGCAGGGTCGGCAGGTGCGTCGCGTCGGCGTCGTGCGCGGCCTGGTAATGGGCGAGCGCCTTCTGGGTGTCGCCGAGCTCCTCGGCGCAGCGCGCCGCGCGGTAGTGCAGCTCGCACAGCTCCTCGGGGTCGGCGTGGAGCTGGCCGATCTTGCGGGACACCATCTCGATCACCGGCGACAGCTCGCTCCACTGGCCGGCGTCGAAGTACAGATCGGCGAGCGGCCGTCCTGCCTCCACGTGCTCGGGATCGAGCGCGATCACCGCCGCGTACAGCTGCTTGGCCTGATCGATCGCGCGCAGCTTGTGCATGTAGATGGCCGCGGCCTCGAACAGCAGGCGCGCCTTGTCGACCGCGAGCTCGGTGTGGCTCTCGGCGCGCACCATCATCTGCGCGGCCTTGAGCCAGTCGCCGCGATCGGCGTACTGCTTGGTCAGCGCCTCCATCGTCGGCATGTGGCCGGCGTCGAGCGCGAGGCCGCGCAGCAGGTTGGCCTCGGCCGCCTCGGCGTCGCCGAGCTCTGCGTACTGGATCCGGCCCATGCGGGCGTAGAGGTCCTGCTTGCGGCCGTCGTCGCAGACTCGGGCGAGGCGCGCGAGCACGTCGACCGCGCGGTCCCACTCGCCGGTCTGCTCGTAGAGCCGGCCGAGCGCGTCGAGCGCGTCGGGCTGATCGGCGTCGAGCGCGAGCGCGTCGCCGTACGCCTGGATCGCGCGGTCGGTGTCGTGCAGCTGGCTGTCGTACGCCCGGCCCATCGCGACGTACAGCTCGACGCGCGCCTCGGTATCGCCGGTCGCCCGGATGTGATTGCGATAGGTGTCGACCAGCGCTTCGTGCTTGCCGGCTCGCTCGTACAGCCGCGCCAGCAGGTGGTACGCGGCGTGGTTGCGCGGATCGATCGCGAGGATCTTCTCGTACGCGTCCGCCGCGCGGTCGAGGTCGCCGAACCGCTCCTCCCAGGCCGCGGCCATGCGCTCGTAGAGCGCCACGCGGTCGCTGTCCGACGGCGAGGCGTCGAGCTGGGCCTCGAGCACGGCGAGGTACTTGTCGCTCTGCTCGGTCTTCTCGTAGAGCTCCTCGAGCGCGCGCAGCGCGACCAGGTTGGACGGATCGCGGTCGAGCGCGGCCTGGTACGCGGCGATCGCGCGGGGCGCGTCGATCAGGTGCAGGTCGCAGATCGAGCCGATCTCGAGCTGGAAGTCGACGATCTCGGCCGGCTCGGTCGCGAGCTCGGCGCGGCGCGCCAGCACGTCGACCAGCGGTTGCCACTGCTCGGTGCGCCGGTACAGCCGGTCGAGCGCGGCGAGCGCGTCGGGCGACGCGGCGTCGTGCGCGAGCGCCTGCTGGTAGGCCTCGATCGCGCCGCCCGCGTCCTGCAGCTGGCGGTCGAGCACGTCGCCGAGCTGGACGTACAGCTCGGGTGACGGCTCGGTCGCGGCCTGGCGCAGCAGGGTCTCGGCGAGCTCGCTCCAGCTGCCGCGCTTGCGCTGCAGCTCGGCGACCGCGGCGAGCGCCCCGGCGTTCGCCGGATCGATGCGCAGCGCCTGCTGCACCGAGTGGATCGCGTAGTCGACGTGCGCGAGCTGCTCGCTGTACCAGCGCCCGATCTTCACCCACAGCTCGGCCGCGGCGGCCCGGTCCTCGTGCTCGAGCTCCTCGACGCGCTTGGTGTACTCGTCGAGCAGCTCCTGCCAGCGCTTGGTGGCGGTGGCGAGCCGCTCGAGCTCGCTCGCGGTCCGATCGTGCCGGTAGTCGCGGTTGAACGCCGCCTGCAGCACGTAGAACGCGCTCTCCTGATCGTCGAGCTCGTGCTCGTAGATCTTCGCGACGTCGTGCAGGATCTCGACCTGCTGGTCGATCTCGCCCAGCGCCTCCGAGCGCTCGATCAGGATCTCGACCAGCTCGGCCCACCGGCGCTGCTGGCGGTAGATCGCCGCGAGCCGCTCGCACGCGACCGCGTGGCTCGGATCGGCGGCGCGCACGCGCTCGTAGACCCGCGCGGCGCCGTCGAGGTCCGCGAGCTTCTCCTCCCAGGTCGCGGCGGCCTGGAGCAGGGTGTCGCGGCGCTGGTCCTCGTCGTCGAGCACGAGCGCGCGCTTCTCGAGCACCTCGATCGCCTCTTCCCACCGACCCTCGCGCATCATCAGGCCCTCGAGCGCCGCGAGCGCGCGGAAGTCGGACGCGTCGATCGCGATCACCTTGCGCCAGGCGTCGACCGCCTCGTCGGCGTGCCCGAGCACGTCGCCCTCGAGGTCGCCGAGCTGGGTGTAGAGTTCGATCGCCTCCTGCTCCTCGATCACGTCCTGGAGCTGGGCGACATCGATGATGCGGCGGATGGTCTGCGCCAGCTCGTCCCACGCCTGGGTCGAGCGGTACAGCCGCGCCAGCGCGCGCAGGGTCTCGAGGTCGTTGCAGTCGATCTGGTCGGCGGCGAGATAGGCCTCGAGCGCGTTGCGCTCGCGGCCGAGCTTGGTCTCCCACACCTCGCCGAGCTGCTTGTAGAGCGGGATGCGCGCCTCGTCCGAGGCGACCGCGATCTGGTCCTCGAGCAGCTCGACCTGCTGCTCCCACGGATTGGCGGGCGGCGGAACGGTCCCGGTGGCGCGGCGGCCGGTCGGTGCCAATCGCGGTACCTGATCGGTCGGCTCGAGCGAAATGTCGATGTCGTCCGGGCCTAGCTCGGTGGACTGCATACTGACCCTCCCGAAATTTCGCCTCGGAGAGTAGCCGTGTCGCGGGCCCGGTAAACAGAGAAATGGCAGCGCGTGATTGGCATGGTAACGAGCGTGCACAAATCGCGCACCCGGTCGCTCATCGCTTCCGGATCAGGCCGCGGCGCCGCTCGCCTGGATCTTGAACGAGTCGATCTTCGAGCCCGACTCGTAGTCGTACGTGGTCACGCTCAGCGTCCCGTCCGCGTTGCGGACGACGACCGAATAGCCGTAGTTGGTGCCGCTGGTCAGTGGCGCTCCGCCGATGCCATTGATGATCTCCTTGTCGGAGCTCTCGTGACGGTACTCGTGGGTGTGGCCGACGATCAGCAGCGTGAGCGGCGCGGCGGCGATGAGGGTCTGGCTCTGCGAGCACTCGGTGCCGGACACGTCGGCGGCGCTCTCGTGGCGGACGACGAACGTGTAGGTCGTCGCCACCGCGAGCTGCTGGGTGAGCCACGACGCCTGGGTCGAGTCCCACGCATTGCAGGCGACGATCACGAGCTTTGCCGTCCAGCTGTGATCGGGCGCGCTGATGTTCTCGACGTAATACGGCTGGGTCTGGTGGATCGGCGCGAGCATCGTGGTCATGAACGCCGTCATGTTCTTGGTGACGCCGTCGCTGTTTCCCGATCCGCAGTTCGAGTCGGTGTACCCGGTGCACTCGTGATTGCCCATCGCGGGATAGAACGGTCCGTCGTAGGCGGCGCGCGCGGCCATGTACTTGTCGATCTGCGGCTGCTGCTCGCTGCCCGTCGTGCTCGCGAACTGGTAGTCACCGGTTCCGACCACGAACTGGATCGCCGGGCTCGCCGCCGCGAGGTCCTGGTAGATCTTCGTGATGATGTTCGTCGGATAGTTCGACGTGTCGTCGACCGACGGCGGGCGCGTGTCGCCGACGATCGCGAACACGAGGTCGCTGGACGATCCACCGCCGCCGCCACCGCCGCCGGCAGCACCGCCACCGCCGCCGCCGCCGCCGGCACCGGCACCGCCGCCGCCGGCACCACCGCCGCCGCCGCCGCCGCCGCCGCCGGCACCCCCGGCGCCGCCGCCACCACCGCTGTTCATCTCGTTGGTTCCAGCACACGCGGCGAGCACGAGAGCGAGCACGATCATGCGACGCATTTCGATCCCCCTCGGTGAATGCGTCGCGAACGATAGGCGTGCGCTGTCACGCACGGCAAGCAGAATCGCCATCTGAACTCCATATGTTTGAGTTCAAACAATGCACAGATGCACAATTCGAGTAACTCGCTACGCTGTGCAAAACATGATCTGCGCGTTTTTCTCGACGGAACGTGCGCTGTACATCGCGTGCACAGCGGGCTTCACGTTCGATTCATGAGTGCTGTAAGCATTCGCGCACTCTGACCGAGAACACGATGCGGTGTTTCATCGAGGATCGATCCGCGACGTGCAGCCGGGTTCGCGGTGGCGGCACGAGCGAGTGAGGCGAAACGTCGCGACCGCCGCCGGCGCGTTGCCAATCGCAACGGCGGGCGCCCGCGCCGACGCGATCTTCGCGACTTCGCGCGGAACGCGCGTTGCAAGCTCCGCGGTGATGCTGCGGGGTGCCATGATGGTGCTGCTGGCATCGTGCACCAGCATCCGCGGGGCGACGCTCGACGCACCGACGACGCCCGACGCGGGCGGCGACGCGCAGGCCCCGACCGCAACCGGGTGGGCGGGCCAGGTGATCTACCTCGTCATGCCCGATCGATTCGTCGACGGCGATCCGAGCAACGACAACGCGACCGGCTGCTACAACCCGTCCGATCCGAAGGCGATCCACGGCGGCGACTACGCGGGTCTGCGCGCCCAGCTGCCCTATCTCGCCGCGCTCGGCGTCACGGCAGTGTGGATCACGCCCGCCTATCTGCAGACGTCGAGTTGCCACAGCTATCACGGCTACTGGGCCGATTTCACCGATCCGGACGACGGTGCGATCGCGCCGAACCTGGGCACCGCGCAGGACCTCGCCGGGCTGGCGGCCGACCTCCACGCGCTCGGCATGCGGCTGATACTCGACATGGTGGTCAATCACACTGGCTCGCACGCACGGATCGATACCGAGCATCCCGACTGGTTCCACGACGCGGCGACGTGCAGCGCGCTCGGCGACCCGGCGATCTACTGCCCGGTCAATGGCTTGCCCGACTTCGCCCAGGAGGACGCCGCGGCCGCGAGCTACCTGAGCGCGGTGAGCGCCGGCTGGGTCACGCGGTTCCCGATCGACGGCATCCGCATGGATACCGTGCACAACGTGCTGCCGGGCTACTGGGCGGCGTCGTGGTTTCCCGCCGTGCGCCAGGCCCACCCCGGGTTGTTCGTGGTCGGCGAGGACTACGACGAGTCGGGCGCCGCGGCGCTCGCGCCGTTTCTCGCCGACGGGTTCGATTCGCTGTTCGACTATCCGCGCTACGGCGCGCTGATCGCGAGCTTCGCGCAGGGCGGCTCGGTCGACGCGCTCGCCAGCGCGGTCGGCGACGCGATCGCGACGTACGGCCTGGCACGCGCGTGCACGATGACCAGCTTCGTCGACAATCACGACAACCCGCGGCTGCCCAGCCTGGTGCCGAGCGGGACGTCCGATGCCGATGCCACCGCGCGCTACGAGCTGGCGCAGGGCGCGAGCTTCACGCTGCCCGGGATCCCGCAGCTGATGTGGGGCGACGAGATCGCGATGCTCGGCGGCAGCGATCCGGACAACCGCCGCGACATGCCGGCGTGGGCATTCACCGCCGCTGGCCGCGCCGGCGCGCACGCGGGTACCAGCGTCGGCGATGGTCAGGCGGTGTACGCGTACATCCAGCAGCTGATCGCGGTGCGCCGGTCACACACGGCGCTCCAGGTCGGCAGCTACGGCGAGCTGTGGCGCCAGAACGGCGGGCCGAGCAACGTGCTCGCGTTCTTCCGCGGCGACGGCGGCGATCGCATCGTCGTCGCGATCAACGCGGGCGGCGCGACCAGCGTGGCGCTGCCGATCGCGGCCAACCCGAACCTCGCGGCGAGCGATCGCGCCGCGCTCGGCGACGGCACGACGCTGCACGAGCTGCTCGGCGCCGGCGCGCCCGCGACCGTGACGGTCGCCGGCGGCGCGATCGCGCTCGCGCTACCCGCACAGACGATCGGCATCTACGCGCCGTGATCGGCCTCGCGCCGATCGGTCGCCGCTGCTTGCACCGGCCGGCGCCGCGCGCGACGATGCGCCGATGTCTGCCGACGTCGTCGTCGCGAGGATCCAGCGCGCGTACCCGAACGCGAGCTACGCGCTGGTGTGGCGGACGCCGTGGGAGCTGCTGGTGGGCACGATCCTCGCCGCGCAGTCGACCGACGCGACGGTCAATCGCGTCACCGCCGAGCTGTTCGTGCGCTATCCGACGGTGCGCGACGTCGCGACCGCGCGCCAGGACGAGCTCGAGCCGGCGATCCGATCGTGCGGGTTGCACCAGGCCAAGGCGCGCGCGCTGATCGGCGCCGCGACGGTGATCGTCGAGCGCTTCGCCGGCGAGGTGCCGCGCACGATGGCCGAGATGCTCGAGCTGCCCGGCGTCAAGCGCAAGACCGCCAACGTCGTGCTCAACTGCGCCTACGGCATCGCATCGGGGATCATCGTCGATACTCACGTCGAGCGGCTCGCGCGGCGCATCGGCCTGGCGACCAGCGCGACGCCCGAGGCGATCGAGCGCGAGCTGATGCAGGTCGTCCCCGAAGCCGAGTGGACCACGTTCG
>DATJAE010000160.1:0-14206 GCA_035516595.1 Kofleriaceae bacterium
GCCGAGGAGTTCGCGACCGCACAGAAGATGTACAAGGGGACCAACGGCAAGGACAAGACCGAGGGCAAGGCGTGGGCGGCCGAGGCTCGCTACTACGAAGGCGAGCTCGTGTTCCGCGACTACGAGAAGGTCACGCTCGACGTCAAGCCGAGCCAGCTCAACGCCGCGCTCACCAAGAAGCTCAAGCTGCTCTCCGAGGCCGAGAAGGTCTACTTCTCGATCGCCGACTTCAACGACCTCAAGTGGGCGACCGCCGCGCTCTATCGCGACGGCCAGATCTACGACCTGTTCGCCCAGTCGCTGGCCGACGCGGCGAACAAGCCGCCGAGCGGGCTCTCGCCGCCCGAGGTCCAGGCCTACCAGGACGCGATCAACGAGAAGGTGGTCCAGATCCAGGAGAAGGCGATCGAGGCGTTCACCACCGGCTACAACAAGGCGATCCAGATGCAGGTGTACGGCGAGTACACCGCGAAGATCCGCGAGGCGCTCGGGCGGCTCGCCGCCAACAAGTACCCGCCGGAGCACGAAGCGCGCAGCAAGGTGCGCGCCGGCGATCGCCCGCCGATGCCCGAGCTGGTGACCGAGGTGGCGCGATGAGGCGGCTGTGCGCGATCGCGCTGGTGGCGGCGTGCGGCGGCGCGTCGGGCACGCGCCACGTCGCGGGCGATGGCAGCCATACCGCCAAGGCGCAGCGCGATCGGGTCAAGCCGGCCGCGCAGAAGGAGTTCGAGGCGGCGATGCGCGCGCTCCGGCTCGGCGGCCCCGAAGCCGACGAGACCGCCAAGGCGCGCCTGCAGGCCGCGCTCAAGATCGACGGCTCGATCTGGGAAGGCTGGTACGACCTCGGCGTGATCGCGTGGCGCGACGGCGACGACGACGAGGCGATCGCCGACTACGACAAGGCGCTCGCGATCGACAAGGATCACGTCTCGGTCCTGCTCGCGCGCGCCGAGGCCAACCGGCGCGCCGGCAACAAGAAGGAAGCGCGCGCCGACTACCAGGCCGCGCTCAAGGGCATGGACGAGGACGACCCGAACCGGCGCGACACCGCCGCGCGCGTCGCGTCGCTGCTCCGCGACGACGGCGACTTCGACGACGCGGTCGAGGTGCTGCGCGACGTGGTGCGCACGTCCGGCAGCAACGCGAAGATCTACACCGAGCTCGGCCAGATCTACCTCGCGCAGAAGCGGCTCGAGCTCGCGCAGCTCGTGCTCGCCAAGGCGCTCGAGCTCGACGCGAAGGATCCGGCGATCTACAACGCGCTCGCGCTGCTCGCGCTCAAGCAGGGCAAGGCGCAGGAGGCGTTCGACCGGTTCGATCAGGCGGCCTCGCTCGACGCCAACTTCATCGACGCGCGGTTCAACAAGGCGTCGGTGCTGCTCGATGCCGGCGACTACGCGCGCGCCAAGGCCGAGCTGGCCGCGATCGTCGAGAAGCGGCCCGACGACTACCAGGCGCAGGTCGCGCTCGGCGTGGCGCACCGCGGGCTCAAGGAGCTCCCGGAGGCGAAGAAGGTGTGGGAGCGCGTCGTCAAGGAGGCGCCGAAGCACTCGAACGCGCGCGCCGATGCGATGTGGAACCTGGTGATCCTGAAGCTAGACTTCATGGACGACGCGGCGGGCGGCAAGGCCGATCTGGAGCGATATCTGCAGGAAGCTCCGGCGGGTCACGCCAAGCGCCAAGACGCCGAGAACAAGTGCAAGGAGGTCAAATGCAGGTGAGGCTTCGCGCCCCCGGTTGGGGGCTTGTGCCCACGCTCGTCCTGGCGCTCGTGTGTGCGAGCTCCGTACCCGCAGCCGCCCAGCCGCGCAAGGCCGACAAGGCCGACAAGACCGACAAGGGCGGCGGTGGCGGAAGCGACCCGAAGGCGGACGCCAAGGTGACCAAGAAGGAGCCCAGGACGAAGAACTTCAACTTCGACGGGCTCGACCTCAACGGCCGCAACCGCACACCGCAGCTGCTGTACTTCCTCGAGCGCGCGAACGAGGAGCTCGAGCGCGCCACGCTCGAGAAGCGCTCGTTCATCCCGCACATGGTGCGATCGGTCGAGGAAGAGCAGCTGTGAGGCAGCGATGAGCACGGTCGCGCTTCGCGCTGCGCTGATCTGGCACGACGAGGTCATGAACGACGTCGTCCTCGAGAAGCCGACCACGATCACGGTCGGCCACGTCGGCAAGCCGACGTTCGTCGTGCCCGATATCGGCCTGCCGAAGCACTTCGCGATCGTGCGGCCCGGCAACCGCGGCTATCTGCTCACGCTCGGCGACCGCATGCGCGGCACGATCTGCGTCGACGGCAGGGAGCAGGACGTCGCGCAGTTCGTGCGCGCCGGCGGTGCGGGCGGCGCGTTCCACGCCACGCCGATCAGCGGCCGCGACTGGGGCGTGATCGATCTCGACGAGACCGGGACGTGCAAGCTGTTCTTCCAGTTCGTCCCGATCGAGGACGCCCAGCCGTTCTTCACCAAGACGGTGATCATGGCCGGCCTCGCCGGCTACCTGATGACGATCATCGCGCTCGGCACGCTGTTCTACCTGCGCGGCATCACGACCGACTGGCTGGCGCTCGACAGCGCCTCGCTCGCCGAGTTCATCGAAGGTCTGTTCCGCGGCTTCCTGATCGCGAGCGTCGTGCTCGGCATCGCCGCGCTGATCTGGTGGATCATCCTGCTCGAGCCCGACAAGCAAGCCTCGCTCGCGTTCTCGGTGGTCCTGCACGCGTTCCTGCTGTTCATGACCTACCAGCTGTACGACCCGAGCGATCCGTTCGTGTGGCCGGGGCCGCGCGCGCTGACCGGCAACTACCTCGCGACCCGGCTCGAGCCGATGCCCGAGCCCAAGACGATCCCGACCGTCGGGCCGAAGTCCGACGGTGCGGCCGCCGCCAAGACGCCCGAGCCGCCGAAGAAGACCGCGACCAAGAACAGCGAGGGCGAGGCCGGCGGCGAAGGCAAGCGCGAGCGCCGCCGCGATCCCGACGCGATCGACGCGCCTCCCACCCCGAAGGTCGGCATCTTCGAGGACAAGAACAGCAAGCTGGTGAACGAGACGATCAACCGCAACCTCGAGACCAGCCTGAACAAGTTCGCCGGGATTCCGGGCGAGCGCCGCGAGGGCGATCTCGGGTTCGGGACCGGTCGCGGCACCGGCGTCGGCGAGGGCTTCGGCACCGGCACCACGCGTGGCGGCCACGGCCACGGCACGGGCGGCGGCGGCCAGGTCGAGGGCGACTTCAACAGCGACAAGGGCCCGGTCGACACCGGCAAGATGCGGCCGGGCGGCGGCACCTGCGCCAAGCCGCCGTGCGGCACCTCGCCCAGGGAGGTCAAGGTGTCGATCGGCGAGAACGTCGACACCGACGGGCTCACCGCGGAGGAGATCAACCGCGTGGTCAAGGCGCGCGCGGGCGTGTTCCGCGCCTGCTACCAGAAGGAGCTCAACCGTCAGCCCGGGCTCGGCGGCAAGCTGGTCATGCACTTCGTGATCGGCGGCGACGGCATCGTCAAGTCGGCCAAGACCGGCGGCGGCAGCTCGATGCGCAACGACAACGTCGAGGACTGCGTCAATCGCCAGATCATGAGCCTCCACTTCCCGGCGAAGGGCGGACTCTCCAACGTCAACTACCCATTCGTGTTCCAACCGGGAGGATAATCATGCGGTTCCCCGCGCTTCATGCAGCACTCATCGTGATCGGCCTCGGCGGCTGTGCGAACGACCCGCAGTACCTCCAGCCACCCGCCGACATGGAAGCCGGGATGGACGACGGCATGGGTGGCACCACCGTCGCCAAGGCGCAGCTGACCCTCCCGATCAAGCCCGAAACCTCGGCCGAGATGGCGGCGCGGATGACGCTGGCGAACAAGCTCGGCGTGATGGTGCCGTACGTCAAGGTCGGCGACATCGACACCGAGGTCGAGTGGACGATCACCAACCTCGACGACTCCGACGGCATCGCGATGATCGAGCTCAACGGCGCGAACGAGTGGTTCCGCTACGACCCGTCGGTGATCGTCCTCGACCCCACCGACGACGAGGCGCCACCCACGCCTGGCCTGCAGGGCGACATCCCGCTCGACGTCCCGGCCAAGGGATCGATCAGCGGGACGTTCCGCGAGGACCAGATCCTCGAGGCGTCGATCGATCTCGACCAGATCACGCGCGGCCACGTCAACCCGTTCGCCGCGGTGCTCACGGTCAACAAGAACGACCAGAGCTTCCAGCCGCTCAGCACCTACATCCCTCCGACCCAGACGATGCCGATGCCGCCGATGCAGACGGCCGATGGTCCGGCGGTGCCGCGCGAGGCGTTCGCCGAGATGATCGAGATCGATCTGGTGTTCAAGCCCGACCATCACATGACGCTCGACTACGACATCCGCGTCCGCGACCATCGCGGGATCATGAACTCGATGGGCCTCGACGCCCCCGCGAACCAGCTCACGATGTTCGCGCCCGCGGTGTACATGGTCGGGATGTGAGCGGTACCATGAGCGTGGGATGATCCTGCGCTCCGGGGTACTCGGGATCTGCGCCTGCGCCTGCATCGCGAGCGTGGCCGACGCGCGGCCGGCGTCGACCGGCTTCTTCGCGGAGGGCGGCGCCGGCGTGGTCGACTTCCTGCCGTCGGCGAGCAACGACGCGTCGATCGGCCCCGCGTTCGACATCCGGGTCGGCCGCGATCTGTTCTCGTGGCTGTCGCTCGGCGGCTACATCGCGGCGTCGTCGCACGAGGCCACGGTGCCGCCGCCACCGTCGGGCCAGTGGTTCCAGCTCTACCGCGGCGGGGCCGACGCGCGGCTCGGCGCCCTGTTCGATCGCGTCGCCGCGTTCGTCGAGGGCGGGGTCGGCGAGTCGATGATCTCGTCGAACGTCCTCGAGAAGGTGATGATCACCAAGCCCGGCAAGAGCTTCTCGTTCACGATCCACGGCGGCGCCGGGTTCGAGTACCAGCTCGAGAACCGCCACTACGCGGTCGGCCTCGCGGTCGACGCGTTCATCGAGCCGCAGTTCAAGAGCATGAAGGCGCTCGAGACCCGGCTGTACCTCCGCTACACCTACGGCGGCGGGTAGTCGACAACCTGGTGGGGATCCACCGCCCGGCGCACGTCGCATCGCGAGCTTCGGCATGGTGCGGCAGTTGCTTCGCCGGGTCGCGTGCGCTTGGGGTTGCTGATCGTGGTCGCGCTGACCGGCTGCGGTGACGACTGCCATCAAGGCGAGTCGAGGTGCGACGGCAGCCAGATCTGGACGTGCGACGAGAGCGACCTCGGCGGCAACGCGTTCCGCGGGCTCGGCGCGTGCTGCGCCGGCTCGACCTGCCGCGACGTGAGATCGGGCAGCGATCGCGTCGCGGTGTGCAGCGACTCGCCGGATCCCGATCCGCGCTGCCCGATGTTCGGCAACGTCTGCGCGGACGCCACCACCCTGCTCGGCTGCTCGTACGGCTACAGCGAGGTCGTCCAGACCTGCGCCGGGACGTGCGTCGATCACGGCGATGGCGAGGCGTTCTGCGCGGCCGCGGCGAGCGATCTGCGCTGCGCGCAGGTGCCCGATGACGGCTCGACCTGCGACGGCCTCGACCTGCTGCAATGCAACGAGGGCACGCTGCTCGATCAGACCGCGTGCACCACGGCATGCGTCGATCGCGGGCAAGGCGACGCGTTCTGCTCGACCGGCGACGTCCCGGATCCGCGCTGCCCGGCGAGCATCGCGTGGTGCGACGGCGACAGCGCCCTGACCTGCCGCCCGGATGGCTTCGTCGAGGTCGACACCTGCAGCGCTGCCGCCCCGTGCTTCGTCCCGACCCTGCCCGACGGCACGCCGATCGACGCGTTCTGCAACGCGCGCTCGCCGAAACCACCCGAGGGCTGCTACGGCGGCTAGCCTAGCCTAGCGCAGCGCCCTGCGGCCGGTGCCGATCAGGTCGACCAGCGTGCGGCGAAACCGCGCGTGGGCGTCGAGCATGCCGAGCACCGCGGCGGCGCCGAGCCGCTGGCGCCACAGCAGCAGCAGGCGCGCCGGCAGCTGCAACCCGCCCGCGGCGAGCACGCGCCCCGAGGCGTCGGCGAGCTCGCTCGCGTAGCGCGCCGTCCAGTGAAACTCGGCGTGGCCGGCCAGCGGCGCGGCGAGCGTCCGCTCCCAGTCGCGATGCGCGACCGTCGCCAGCGAATCGGTGCGGCGCAGCAGGCCGGTGCGCGCGAGCGCCATGCGAAATCGCTCGGCGGCCGACGCCGCGTCGTCGTCGCACAGCCCCCACCACAGCTCGCGATCGGCGTCGCGCACCTCCTCGGGCAGCTCGACCGCGCAGCCGAAGTCGAGGCACCACACGCGGACGTGACCGTCGGCCTCTTGCTCGATCAGGAAGTTGCCGGGGTTGGGGTCGGCGTTGAGCAGGCGATGGACGAGCGGCGAGCCCCACGCGAAGCGATAGATCGCGGCGGCGGCCTGCCCCCGCAGCTCCGGCGTGCCGCCGCCGGCGACGTCGACCACCGTCCGGCCCCGCGCGCGGGTCATCGTGAGCACGCGCTGCCCGCTCGCCTGCGCGATCACCTCGGGGATGGCGATCGCGGGGTCGCCGGCCCACGCGCGCGCGAACCGCATCTGCGCGGCGGCCTCGGCGCGGTAGTCGAGCTCGCCGCGCACCGCGTCGCCGAGCGTGGCCAGCGCACCGTCCTCGAGGCTGGCGCCGATCTCGGCGCCGGCGAGCTTGCGCACGAAGTCGCGGTCGTCGAGGTCGGCGCGCAGCGCGTCGGCGACGCCCGGGTACTGGACCTTGACCACGACCTCGCGCCCGTCGTGCAGGGTCGCCGCGTGGACCTGGCCGAGCGACGCCGCCGCGATCGGCTCGGCCTGCCAGCGCGCGAACAGCTGCTGCGGCGGCTTGCCGAGCTCGGCCTCGACCACGCCGGTGATCGCCGCGGCCGACGCCGCCGGCGCGCGATCCCACAGCTCGCCCAGCACCGCGCGCGCCGACGCGCTCGCGCTCCTCCCGCGGCCGAGGCTCGCGCCGGGATCGTAGGCCGCGAGCTGCGCGACCTTGGCGAGCCCGCCCTTGAGCTTGCCGGCCTGTGCCGCGAGCGCGCGCGCCGCCTCCTCGTCGACCACGCGATCGTCGTCGTCGGACGGCGACGGATCGGTGGTCAGCACCTGCTTGGCGCGCGCCCACAGCCGCACCAGCCCGACCTTGCGCTCGGCGGCGCGGCGCTCAGTCATGGCGCAGCTCGTCCTGGGTGGTGAGCCGCGCCGGCCCGGAGTCATCGCTCCAGAACAGCTCGACCCGGTTCTTGCCCATCTTCTTGGCGCGGTACAGCGCGCGATCGGCGCGGCGCACCAGGTCCTCGCCGGTCTGCGCCTTGCTCTCGGGGTACGCGGCGATCCCGAGCGACGCGGTGACCGCGAGCGCGCGCGGCGGATCCTCGTCGGTGGTGATCCGCAGCTCGGCGATGCCCTCGCGGATCCGCTCGGCGAGGTTGTAAGCGCCGACCATCTCGGTGCGCGGCAGGATCACCGCGATCTCCTCGCCGCCGTAGCGCGCCGCGGTGTCGACGCCGCGCATCTGCGCCTTGACGACGTCCGCGATCGCGCGCAGCACGCGATCGCCGACCAGGTGGCCGTAGGTGTCGTTGAGCAGCTTGAAGTCGTCGACGTCCATCATCACGACCGAGAACGGGCTGCCGTAGCGCTTGCTGCGCTCGACCTCCTCCTCGATACGCGCGTCGAAGTAGCGCCGCATGAACAGCCCGGTGAGGCCGTCGACCATCGCGAGCTCGTAGAGGTGCGCGTTCTGCAGCGCCGCCGCGATCTGCAGCGCGAGCGACTCGAGCAGGCGCTGGTGCTCGAGCGTGAACGCCGCGGTCCGGGACGACTGCACCGCGACCACGCCGTCGCACTCGCCGTACATGAACAGCGGCACGCCGAGCCACGACCGCATGCCGTGCGCGCCGCCGCCGCCGGCATCGGCGAGCAGCAGGTCGTCGATCCGCCGCGACGACGAGTGGCGCATCACCCAGCCGGCCGCGCCCTCGCCGCGCGCCAGCGAGCGCCGGAAGAACCTCTCGCTCGTGCGATCGAAGCCGTCGATCACCAGCTCGGTGTCGCGGCCGGCGCGCGGGTGAACGAGCGCGACCGCCTCGGCTTCGCCGATCGCCTTGCAGGTCTCGCGCGCGACCGCCTCGACCAGCTCCTCGAGCTGGAGCGACGCGGACAGCCGGCGCGCCGTGGCGTTCAGGATCTCGAGATCGTGGACCCGCGCGATCAGCTCGCCGCGCGCCCGCGACAGCCGCGAGAACATCAGGTTGATCAGCAGGTAGGTCGCCGACAGCAGCACGAAGCCGAGCGGCTCGTCGGGGTCGTAGAGCAGGACCAGCACCACGCCGATCGGCATGAGCGAGGCCTCCGCGGCCATGCCGGGCAGCGCGAGCTGCGCGAGGTACGAGCGCCAGCCCTGGCCACGCAAGCGCTGGCGCGCGCCCTGGATCGCGTAGTGCGCGACCAGGAACGTCGCGGCGATCGCGACGACCCGCCCGGCGACGTCGATCGGCGACGGCAGGTGGCCGACCAGCCGGTCGGCGCCGAACGCCCAGCCGCACAGCGCGAGCAGCCCGCCGCTCATCCCGCCGAAGTAGAGGACGTAACCGAGCTCGGCGATCCAGCCGTCGGCGTCGACCCGCCCGGCCCGGCGCGCCAGCGCGAGCCGCGCCGACGCGTCGACCGTGAGCGCGAGCGCGACCAGCCGCGCCGCCTGCACCGGCCCGACGCACAACGTCGCGGCGACGTAGTACGCCGAATCGAGGGACAGCACGCTGCCCTCGACCAGCCGGAACGCGAGCGCGCGCGCCGCCAGGATGACGAGCACGAACAGCACGATCCACAGCGGGCTCGCCGGCGCGGTGCGGGCCGCACCGAGCAGCGGCATGCCGATCACGACGGCCCATCCCGCCAGGCCGAGCGCGATCGTGAAGCCATGCGCTCTCAAGCGCGATGCCACCGCAGCGATCTACCACCACCGAGAGGCCGAAAGCGCGAAAGGCCTCGACACCGCGCCGGTGTGAGGCCTTTCGGGATGTAGTGATTGGTCAGATGTCTCAGATGTCTCAGATATCGATGATCGCCACGCCGCGATCCTGGTCGTCGCGCTGCGGCTGGCTGGGAGCCCTCGGGTGCTCGGAGTCGCGATACGAGTCGACCGGGAGCTCCACGTGCCCGCGCTCCTGCTCGCGACGTCGTTCCTCTTCCTTCTTGAGGATCTCTTCAATAATCCAGGGATCCAGCATGGCGGACCGCCTTTCGGGCGAGTGGTCGTGCCTAACTAATGATCACTCCGTAGGTCTTGTCCCAGGAATGTGCAACCCACGTTCCTCGAGACGCGACTTCCCACTCCACTAGTCTAACGCATGGGAATCACCGCGGCTCGTTTTCAGGCGAGCGAAATCGACGCGCTGTGCGATCTACCGAAACCTGTCAACGCTCGGGTGTCGTGGCCTCAGCGATGGCCGCAGCACATCGACTTTCACGAACCGGCTCGCGGCGTTGAGCCGCGGCGCACGCTCTTACTTTTTTGCGGAGCGATAGTGACGTTTTTGGCTCTCCGCGTTTCGGCCAGGTGGGCAATTCCCCACATCAGGTGGCGTCTCCGCTAGCCACCTCAATCGAGGTCCTTGAGCTTCCACACGCCGTCCTCCTTCACGAACTTCACCTCGAAGCGGTCGCCATAACTCATCCGCGCGTCGTTGCCGCGCTCGACGATCGGCTCGTCGACGTTGGCCTCGAGCGTGTTCATGAGCTGGTCCATCTGTTCCTTGCTCGTGCCGGTGAACTGCGCCTTCACCTTCGCCGCGTCCATCTTCTCGCGGTACTGGTTCGGCACGAAGCGCAGCATGATGTCCCAGCGCTCGAGCCGGTAGGCGCGGATGAACGAGCGCAGCGCGGCCTTCGGGGTCGACTGGTCGTAGAACGCCATCGGGTTGGTCGCGATCCGCCACGCGCCGTCTTCCTGCACCAGGCGCATCTGGTCGCCCAGGCCGTACTCGAACTCCGCAGAGACCTCGAGGTTGCCGTGCTTGCCGCGCAGCCGGTCGGCGGTCTCGTCGACCTCGCGCGGGTTGTCGCGCATCATCCGCACGTAGTCGTCGCGCGAGACCTTGCCGCGAAAGCTGGACGACATCAGGTCGTACGCCGCGCTGAAGTCGTGGCTCTTGAGCGCGCTGCCGTACTTGTCGAGGGTCGAGGTCGGCCCGGTGGTCGGCCCGCACGCGACGAGCAGGGCAGCGAGGATGGCGGCGCGCACGGTTAGGTTTATCCCATACGGGCGCTCGGCCGGCCAGCCGCCTGGCGATCGGCGGCGAAGCTGCGCGTCGCCACGACCATGCAGCCGGCGGCGACCACGAGCGCCGCGGTGGGCACCCACATCGCGGCGGTGATCGACGCCGACCTCGACACCAGGCCGAGCACGTAGGACGACGGCGCGGTGCCGACCAGGTGCATCGCGAAGATCACCAGGCCCTGCGCCGCGGCGATCCGGGCCGGCGGGGCGAGGTCGTCGACCGTGACCGCCATCGGTGCGTGATACCAGGAGATGAAGAACATGATCGCGACGCCGGCGACGTACAGCCGAGCGTCGGCCGGCAGCGCGATCGCGGCCGCGGCGCACGGCGCGGTGCAGGCCATGCCGATCGCGATCGTCCACAGCCGGCCGGTGACCAGCCGCCGGCTCAGCCGATCCGCGATCCGGCCGCCGGCGAGGATCCCGACGATCGCGCCGACCATCGCGATCGACAGCAGCTCGGTCGCGGCCGCCTTCGACATGTGCTTGGCGCGCTCGAGATAATCGATCAGCCACGCGTTGTAGCCGCCCGTCGCGAACGCCATCGCGGTGGTCGACGCGATCACCCAGCGCAGCGTGCGGATCCGCCACAGCGCGCGGCCCTCGCTGACGAACAGCCGGCCGAATTCGAGCGCGTAGCGGCCCAGCGGCAGCCCGCGCTGCGGCGACGGATGCGGCGGCACCGGCAGCGCCGGGATCGCGAACGCGAGCAGCGCCGGCGGGATCGCGAGCACGACCACCACCAGCGGGAAGCCGACGCCGAGCCCCACGCCGAACCCGACCACGCCGCCGATCAGCAGGCCGAGGTTGAACAGCGACATCCGGCTCGCCTTGATCGAGCTGTCGAACAGCTGGCCGATGATCGAGTTCGCGATCGGGACGACCGCGGCCATGCCGAAGCCGACGAACGCGCGCGACACCACGAGCTCGGCGGTGGTCGTGGCCAGCGCGCCCGCGGCGCTCGCCACCGCGGCGATCGCGAGCCCGAACGCGATCACGCGCCGGCGATCGTAGCGATCGCCGGCCCACGCGAACGGCAGGGTCGCGATCGCGTGGGGCAACAGGAACGCGGTGGTGAGCAGGCCGAGCCGGTCGTCCTGCAGGCCGAACCGCGCGCGCAGGTCGGGATAGACCGTGAACAGGCCGTTGCGCGCGGCATAGGCGACGACGTTGGCCAGCGCGAGGACGCCGAGGATGGCGTTCGCGCGGCGGGTCACGGCGCGTTGTCCCCGGCTCCGCCGCTCTCGCTGACGTGGACGTCGTACTTGACGGTGCCGTGGCCCGGCGCGTCGCCGACTGCGTGCACGCACGCCACCGCGTGCGAGCCCGCCGGGATCACCGCGCCGACCTTCTCCGGCACGCCCTTGCCGGGGTGGTCGACCTTGGCGACCGACTTGCCGTCGACGAACAGCTCGGCGGCGAGGTCGAGCTCGGCCGGCGTCGCGAACGCGAGCTCGACCTCGTGCTCGGCGGCCGCGACCGGCACCGCGAAGCAGTCGACGTCACCGAAGTCCCAGGTCGCGTGGACCGTGGCGCGGTCGGGCGAGATCTCGAACGGATGCTCGGGCGTGTCGTCGGGCTCGGTCTCCGCGTCGACGTCGGGCACGCTCGCGGTCGTCTTGATCGTGTACGAGGTCTCGAGGTTCGAGCGATCGCCGCGCACGACGAAGTACACGAACGGCGGTGCGCCCTGCGCGATCACCGGCGCCAGGCCGTGCAGCGCGACGCCGTCGCCGCGCGCGCCCTTGCGGATCGCGAGCGGCTGGCCGATCGCATCGTCGACCTCGAGCTCGAGCGCGACGCCCTCGACCGGCGACACCTCGACCGCGACCACGTTCTTGGCCGACAGCAGCTCGGTCGACAGCACGTAGACGTCCTGATCGCCCGACCAGCCGATGTAGCCGGTGGCGGAGTCGTTGCTGAGCAGCTCGTTCGCGGTGCCGCGATCGTCGTCGGGCTCCTGCTCGGCATCCCTGGCGCGCGTCACCGCCTTGGCCGTGATCTCGTAGACCGGCGCCGGCTTGGCCGGCTCGGGCCGCCGCGACCGGCCCTTGACCGGCTTCTTGCGCGCCGGCGCGAGCCGGACGATCGCGGTGTAGCGCCCCGGCGTGACGCCGAGGTTGGGCACGCCCTCGGCGACGCGCACGCCGCCGCGCGCCGACCGCGCGATCACGTTGCCGCCGTCGTCGGCGATCTCGAGGATCAGATCCTGATCGACGCCGCTCACCGTCACCGCGAGCTCGCCGGGGCCGCCCTTGGGCACGTCGATCCGGTAGCGGTCGACGTCGCCGTCGGGCTCGATCTTGCCGCGCACCGTGCCGCCGATCGGCAGCGGGGTCGCGACGTCGTCCGTGTCGTTCGGCTCGATCTCTTCGCTCGTGCCGGCGGCGGGGGCCGCGTCGGGCAGCGCCGGCTGATTCACGATCTCGACCGGCGCCGCGCTGCCCGAGCGATGCGCCGGCGCAGCTCCGCGACACGCGGCGAGCGCCGCGACGATCGCGAGGCCGCGGGTCATGCGACCTTGCTCTTCTCCGCGAGGCCGGCGAGAAACTCCGCCGACGACACCACCTGCCCGTCCACCGTGATCTCGCCCTTCATCTTGAAGATCTTGCCCTTGCGGAGCGGCACGACCTCGATGCGCAGCTGATCGCCGGGCACCACCGCCTTGCGGAACTTCACCGCGTCGATCGCCATGAACAGCATGACGTGAGTCGTCGCGTCGAATTGTACCGCGCGCGACGCCAGGATCCCGCCGGTCTGGGCCATCGCCTCGATCTGCAACACGCCCGGCATCACCGGCGCGCCCGGAAAGTGGCCCTGAAAGTACGGCTCGTTGAACGTCACGTTCTTGAGCGCGACCACCTTGTCCTCGGTCAGCTCGAGCACGCGGTCGATCAGCAGGAACGGATAGCGATGCGGCAAGAGCTCGAGGATCTGCTCGAGCTTGAGCGCGGATTCGGCGGCCATGCCGCCGGTATATCACTTCATTTCGGCGTTCAGCTTCGCCGTCAGGTCGATCGCCGGGTCCGCCCACACGACCGCCTCGCGGTCGACGATCAACGCGACACCCTCGGCCTTCGCGATCGTGTCGATCTTCGGGCCCGCCTGCTTGAGCAGATCCTGGATCAACTTCGTGCGGTTCTCCGCGAGCTCCTTCTCGAGCTTCATGTACGTCTCTTGCAACGCGACCGCCTGCTTCTGCAGGTCCTCGAATTTCTGCTGGTAGACGTCGGGCTTGAGCAGCGGCTTCTGCTTCTCGAGGTCGGCCTCGGCCTTCTTGAGGTCGTCCTTGTGCTTGTCGAGCTCCGCCTGCTTGGCCTTGCGCGTCTTCTCGAACGCATCGTTCGCGCGCTTGCCGGCCGGCGTGGTCGTCAGCGTGTTGTCGATGTCGATGAGGCCGATCTTCGGGTTCGACGGCACCCCGCTCTTGGCGAGCCCCGACAACAGCGGGCTCACCATCAGGCCCAGACCCAGACAACCGAGAGCTAGATACCGATTCATGCTGACCTCATACGACGTCTTGGACGCTCGCGCCAACGGAAACTTCAAGCCAGCTCAGAAGAACTGGCCGATCGTGAACTCGAAGTCCAGAGGCTCCTCGCCGACTTGCGCGTCGAGCGGGATACCCCACTCGAACCGCAAAGGTCCGATCGGCGAGATCCATCTGAAGCCAAAGCCAACCGACTGCCGGATGCCGTGCACGAGCGAATCGGGGATCCGGAAGCACGGGTCGAACTGGATCGGCACCGCCGAGTTCTTCGACTGCAGTCCGGAGCAATAACGGCTCTCGAGGTTGTACGCGTTGCCCATGTCGAAGAACACGACGCCGGTGATGCCGACCTTCTTGAACAGCGGGAACTCGATCTCGTTGTTGTTGATGATCTGC
>DATJAE010000161.1:0-7491 GCA_035516595.1 Kofleriaceae bacterium
CGGCGGGGTCGTCGCACTGCCCTGCGCCGGCGGCGGAGCCGTGTCGCTGCCGCTCGGCGGCGGCGGGACGGCCGCGGTCATCGGGCACTCGAGCGGCGTGGTCTTGCCGGCCTCGAGCTTGACCGGCTCCTCGCAGCGCACGCCGTTGGGACCGACCAGCTTGATCCGCCGCACGCCCGGCGACAGCGGCAGCTCCTGCTTGTCGCTCACCGACGCGACCTTCTTGTCGTCGACGTAGAGCTCGGCGGTCACGCCCGGGCTCATCAGCAGCTTGATCGTCGCGATCGACGAGCTCGGGGTCGACGCGCTGGTCGTCTCGGTGCCCTTGTCGAGCACGAACATCTTCACGACCAGAAAGCCGACCAGGACGAGCGCCGCGATCGCGACGCCGATCCCGATGTCGCGCACGAGCGTCGACTTCTTGCCCTCGGGCGGAGCGAGCTGCTCGAGCGGCGCGACCGGCATCGGCCCCGACGGATAGCCCGGCATCGGCGGTGCGTAGCCCGGTGGATAGCTCGGGTACTGCATCGGCTGTGGCTGCGACGGCCGGTAGCCGGCGTAGCCCGGCTGCATGGTCGGCGCGGGCACGCCGAGCATCGTGCGCTGCTGCGGCATGCCGCCCGACATCGCGGCCATCTGCTGCGGATCGAGCTGGGCCTGCGGGTTGATCATCGTCGGGCCCTGCGGCCCCATCATCACGGGCATCGGGCCCGGCGGCGGATGCATCGCCTGCTGCGGCTGCGACGGCGTGCCGTACGGCGCCATCAGCCCGGCGGCCGGCGAGGCCTGCGGCGCGCCGTACGGTTGCACCATCGGCCCCGGCATCGCGGCCATCGGCTGTGACGTCATCGGCTGCGCTGCCATCGGCTGCGCTGCCATCGGCTGCGACATCCCCGGCGGCACCGACATCGGACCGCTCGGCCGGCCCGGCGGAGGCCTGGGTGGACGCACCGCGCTCGTGGTCGCGGTCGGCGACCGCGACAAGGCCGGCGCGGGCGGCGGCGGGCTCACCTGCGGCGGCTCGTCGAGCTCGCCGAAGATCTCGGTCGGCGCCTCCTCGCCGAAATCGTTGTCCTCGTCGCGCAGCAGCGCCGGGGCGGGCCCGACATCGGGCGAGGCTCCCGCGGCGACCTCGATGTCGTCGAAGCTCGGCCCGCCGAGCACGGTGGCATCGCCCTCGGGGGCCGGCGCTTCGCCGAGGTGCTCGACCACGTCGAGCTTGGCCTCGGCCGCCGGCACGCCGGCGATCAGGCCGTCGCGGCCGACCCGCTTGTACTGCTCGAGCTGCTGGCGCTCGCGCTCGATCTCGGCCTGGAACACCTCCTTGAGCCAGCTCGACAGCGTCTTTGCGGTGAACACGACGTCCTGGCTCATCAGGAACGCCTGGAGGTCGGCGAGCATCTCGCTGCACCACTGGTAGCGATCGTCGACATCCTTGGCGAGCGCCTTGAGGATGATCGTCTCGACGCTGTCCGGGATCGCCGGGTTGATCGCGCGCGGCGGCTGGATGTCGACGTTGCGCACCTTCTCGAGCGTCGAGAAGTCGGTCTCGCCCTGGAACAGCCGCTCGCCGGTCAGGCACTCGTAGAGCATCGTGCCGAGCGCGAACAGGTCACTGCGGCGATCGAGCGGCAGGCCGCGCACCTGCTCGGGCGACATGTACCCGAACTTGCCCTTGAGCACGCCGGCCATCGTGCGCGAGTTGCGCGACGTCGCCTTGGCGATGCCGAAGTCGATGACCTTGACCTCGCCCTCGTACGACACCAGCACGTTCTGCGGCGAGCAGTCGCGGTGCACGATCTCGAGCGGGCGGCCGAGCGGGTCGCGCTTGCGGTGCGCGTAGTCGAGGCCCTCGAGCACCTTCGACAGCACGAAGCACGCCATCGGCACCGGCATGTGCTGCTTGACCTTGCGCAGCCGGTTCTGGATCTGGAGCAGATCCTTGCCCCAGATGTACTCCATCGCGATGAAGTGCGAGCCGTCGATCCGGCCGAGCTCGAAGATCTGGCAGATGTTCGCGTGCGCGAGCTGCCCGGCGATCTTCGCCTCGTCGATGAACATCTTGATGAAGTCGCGGTCCTCGCCCATCGTCGGCAAGATCCGCTTGATCGCGATGATCTTCTCGAAGCCCTCGACGCCGTAGGACTTCGCCTTGAAGACCTCGGCCATGCCGCCGACGCTGATGCGATCGAGCAGCAAGTACTTCCCGAAAGGAACGGGCTGCCTCACCTCCGGGAAATCGTACTGAGCCACCTGGCCGATCTCAATGACGAAGCGGCTCATACACCAAGGCTTGGCGACGACAGTGACGGTTCTGGCCAAGCGTCCAGTGGTGACGAGGCCATGGCCTGGCGCCCCCGATCGTGTCAGAACGATCCGACGATGCCGACGCCGACGACGCCGCCGCCCGCGGTTGCGTAGGGCGCGAGCTGTTCCCGACTCTGGCGCCGATACCCCACGACACCGTCGTACACGCCGTACAGGTAGGTCGCGATCAGGCCGATGCCGGCGGCGAAGTTCACCGTGCGCAGCGTGTTCGCGGCGTGGGTGTGATCGCCGCGCGCGTCGCACGTCTTGTCGCTCGGCGAGCACCACGAGCGCAGCACGAAGTACGACGACACGTTCGACGCCGCGAACACGCCGAGCAGGCCGGCGATCACCCAGCCCTTGGTGGGCTCGCCGTTCTGGAACTGACCGAACGGCGGCACGAAGCTCAGCAGGAACGTCCGCTTGGCGCGAGGCCGGCGCGCGCGCAGCTCGGCGGCGTGGCGCGCGCGCAGCTCGTCGAAGAACACCACGACGTCGGGCGGGTACAGCGCCGGATCGAGGTGGCCGTCGAGCTCGACGTGCAGGAACACGAGAAAGTGCTGCTCGGCCGCCGCGCGGCGCCCTTCGAAGAACGCGGCGAGCCCGGCGAGCCGGTTCGCCTCGCCGAGGTCGGCGGCCGCGAGCGGCTGCGCGAGCAGCGGCTCGACCAGCAGCTCGACGCGGCGCCAGTCGCCGGCGGTGGCGGCCGCGTTGGCGTCGCGCAGCACGTCGCTGGCCGCGCGCGGCGGCGGAGGCGCCATGCCGGGCTGCGCCCGCGCCACCGCGCACAGCGCGACCAGCACGACCAGCGCGAGCTTCATGGCCAGCTGCCGAGCGCGCGGCGCAGGTTGGGCTCGGCGATCGCGAGCACCTCGCGCGCGGTACGTGCCGCGAGCGCATCCGGCGCGATGCCCTTCTCGCCGACCACGCTGTCGGTCACGATCACGCGGTCGAACACGATCTCGCCCGCACCGTGGGTCTTGTGCACGACGCGCAGCCGAACCCGGGCGTGCGCCAGCGGGATCGCGCCCTTGTCGACGACATACGCGAAGATCACGAACGACACCGCGAGATCGTCGGCGCTCGCGTCGAGCGTCTTGACCGCGACGTCGCGCGACAGCTTCGGCCCCTCGATCGCGGTCGGCTCGCGGTGGTGCGCGCGCGCCCAGCTCGCGACCGCGCCGTCGAGCGCGGCGCGCAGCGGCTCGCACGGCGAGGCGCCGGTCGGCGCCGGAAAGATCGAGACCGCGGCGAGCATCGGCGCGAGCGCGGCCGGCGCGGTCGCGACGGACGGCGCTGGCTTGACCTCGTGCAGCGCCTCGGGCCGCGGCTGGTCGACCGCCGCGAGGTGGTCGCGCACGACCGGCAACAGGCGGCCCGACAGGTCGGCGGTCACGCGATCGAGATCGTTGAGCGACGGCGCGGTCGACTCGAGCTTGTCGAGGCCCGCGCCGGTCTTGCGATCGCGCACGCGCAAGGTGACGATGATCGCCTGGCCCTTGCCGGTGATCGTGCCGTCGACCACCAGGCGCGCGCGCTCGGGCACCGCGCTGTGCGGGCCGACCACGACGACGTCGATCCCGCCCGCGGTCAGCGCGGTCGCCATCGCGCTCGCGACCGGCTGGCTGAACAGCTCGAGCTTGGGCGCGGCGTCGAGCGGCAGCAGCGCGACCGCGCCCTGGGAGGTCGGCTCGGCGCGCGCGCGCCCCGCGACGAGCAGCGCGATGACCAGGCAGAGCCTCCGCACCGCCCTACTCTACTCCCGGGTCGGGGACCGTGGTCTCGAAGTGGCTGGTCGCGTCGGTCGCGGTCTCCGCGATCGGCACGGTCGCATCGATCCCGGTGCAGGCCGCGCACAGGATCTGGATCGAGGCGCCGACCACCGAGCCGGCGCCGGCCACGCTCACCAGACCGGACACGTGGAGCGCCTTGGGCAAGGCCGGCGCGGTCGCCACGCCGGCCGCCGTGACGCCGTTCTCGACCAGCGGCGCGCCGCGGCCCATCGGATCGACGAACCGCACGTCGTAGGTCCCGCCGGTCGCCAGCGCGATCGAGAACGCGCCCGAGCCGTTCGCGGTGGTCTCGACCGCGAGCTGGCCGGCCTGTGCGAGCGCGCCGGTCGGCGTGGCCTCGACCCGCGCGCCCGACAGCGCGATCGTCTTGGTCGCGTCGGTGATCGTGCCGGCGACCGTGGTCTGCGCCGGCGCGTCGATCGCGGTGCCCGGGCAGGTCGTGAGGTCGATGCTCGACACCGCGACGTCGTTGCCGGCGACCCGCACGACCGCCGAGAGCTGCGCGCGCGGCGCGAGCGTGCTCGGCAGCTTGCCGGTGGCGTCGGCGCTGGCGGCGATCTGCACGGTGCCGGTCGCGTTTGCCGCCGCGCCCCAGGTCACCGTGCCCGCGACCGCCGCCAGCGTGCCGACGACCACCAGCTGTGCGTTGGCCTGGTTGGCGCCGCCGCGCTGGATCGCGACGCCGCCGAGATCGCAGGTGGCGAGGCTCGCGTACTTGATCTGCAGCGAGCTGGTCAGCGTGAACGCCGCGGTCGCAGACAGCCGCGGCAGGCCGCGGCCGGCCGGCGGTGTCACGTCGACCGTGACCTGCGCGCCCTGGGTGAACGCGGCGTGGATCGTGAAGCTGCCGTCGGCCGCGGTGGTGGCGAGGGTCGACGGCACGCCGCCGCTCGACAGCTGCACGGTCGCGCCGGCGACCGCGGCGCCGCCGCCGTCCTTCACCGTGCCGTCGATCGTCGTGCCCGGCCCGACCGGCAGCGTGCCGGTGCCCGGCTGCCAGGTCGCGAGTATCGGCGCGAGCCCGCTGACCTCCGGGACGATCAGCACCTGGTGGCTCTGGCCGAGCAGCAGCGCGGTGAACGTGCCGTCGCTCGCGGAGAACGTCTCGACGTAGGCGTCGGGCGTCGCGACCGGCATGAACTTGAGATAGGCCGGGACGCCGGTCGCGCCGTTGCTGACCATACCGCCCACGGAGAGCCCCTGCATCAGCGCGATCGGCTGATCGAAGTCGGCGCCGCCGTGCACCACGATGATCTGCTCCTGCGGCGGCGCGACGCTCGGCGCGGGTACGACGTGCAGCCGGTAGTTCGCGGTGTTGCCGCCCGGCACCATCACGTTGATCGGCGTCGAGGCCTCCGGGCAGCTGGTCGGCCCGCTGAGGTCGAGCGTCGCGGTGTATACGCCGGCCACCGCGGGCGTGAACGAGATCGAGGTGCCGTCGGGCGCGGTGGTGAACGACTGCGCGGTGCCGCCGAACGTGAGCTGCCAGCTGTAGGTCGGGACGCCGAACGCGCCGTCGACCGTCGAGGTCACGGTCACGAGCTGCCCGGTGTAGGCCGGCGTGGTGTACGACAGCATCACGCTGCAGCCGCCGGCGTCGCCCGGCAGCGGTCCGTCGGGGTTCATCTCGTTGCCGAGGCTGCCGCACGCGGCGAGGCCGACCAACGCGAGCGAGAGCGAGGCGCGGATCATTCGACCTCCACCGTCCAGGTCAGGCGCTGGACGCACGTCGGATCGCTGATCACCGAGCACGTCGCATCGGACGGATCGCACGTGATCTGCGTGTGGTTGCGATCGTAGATCTCGACGCGCAGCTCGACCAGGTCGCCCGGGGTGTAGCTCGACGGATCGAACGCGACCGAGCTCGCGGTGACGCCGAGCGACCCGAAGCTGGACGCGCCGGGGGGCTCGAGCGACCAGCTGAACGTCGTCGTGCCGCGCAGCGGATCGCCCTGTTCCGGCGGATACGGATCGAGATCGTCGGCGACCACCAGCACGTCGAACAGGGTCGGCTGGGTGACCGGCAGCGCGTCGCCCGCGGGCGGCGTGATCGGCGAGACCTGCTCGATGCACGGCGGGTGATCGGCGACGACCTGGAAGCTGCCCGGGCCGCCACCTGGAGTGTTCTCGACATCGGTCGCGGTCACCTGGAAATTCCATAGCCCGATCGCGTCCGGCGTGACCGTCTTGCCGACGTTGAGCGTCACGCCATCGAGCTGCGGCGGCAGGTCGCCGAGCGGTCCGAAGCTCGAGCCATCGGGCGCGGTCACCTGCCACGTGACGTTCTGCGGAGGCGGCGGCGGATCGTCGGGGTCGGTGACCGCGGCGTACATCACCATGGGCATGCCGACGACGTAGTCGTACGAGCTCACGGTGCGGGTCTTGACGATCGGCGGATGATCGCTGACCGTGATGACCAGCTGCTGGTCCGGTTTGGCGGTCGCGCCCTCGGAGTCGGTGGCCTCGAGGATGACCAGCACCGACTCGACCGGCGTGCCGTCGGCGCGGAGGTTCGGCACGTCGAACGACGCGGTGTCGGCCAGCTCGGTGTAGAACGGATCCTGATCGCAGCCGTCGGGCAGCGTGCCGTCGGTGCACGCGTACGCGCGCCACTGCACGTGCACCGACTGGTGCTCGGGATCGCTGGTGTCGGCCTCGAGCGTGACCGAGCTGCTGCGATAGACCGGACCGGCGGAGGTCTGGATGATGTCGGCGGACGGGCGCTGGTTGATCGGGTCGGTGTAGAAACACCCCGCCGAAACCACCGCGACGAGCGCCACGATCCGGGTCACGAGGCTTTCGTTGTGCTGCAACCGGCCTGCCACGCGCAAGTGCTGGAATCACGGAGCGTGGCGAACCGGCGCCGGCGGCGATCGCGACACCGCTGTCGCGCTTGCCGGCCGATCACGGAACTGGCGGATAACAATCGAGCTCCGGCGCGTCCCGCACGGTGCACGCGACCACCAGGTCGAGCCACTTCTGCGCCGCGCCCGCGACCACGTGGTGCTGCCCGGCCTTGAGCGGCACGACCTCGCCGCGGCGGTGCGCCGTGCCGTCGATCGTCGCGTCGATCGCGAGCGTCACCGCGAGCGTGCCGAGCAGCGTGACGCGCACCGTGACCGCGCGGCCGGCCGGGACGTCGATCTCGCCGCGCCACGATCGCTTCGTGGTCGACTGCGCGCACACCACGACGTGATGGCCGGCCGGCACGCGCAGCTGCTTGCCGGGCGTGCGCATGCCGTAATCGGCGCCGTCGATCGCGACCTGGCACCACGCATCGCTGTCGATCACGATCGCGCCCTGCGGCGCCGGCGCGATCGCGGCGTCGGCGGGCGGCGGCGCGTCGGGCGGCACGCTGGCGACGATCACGGCGTCGCGCGCGGCATCGCGG
>DATJAE010000162.1:0-4393 GCA_035516595.1 Kofleriaceae bacterium
GGCGCGATCGTCGCCAAGGGCACGCCCGAGCAGATCGAGCGCTGGGGCGTTTCGCTCGCCACGCTGCTGCAGATCGGGGCGTGGTGCCTCACCGAGCCGGGCGCCGGCTCCGATGCGTTCGGCTCGATGCGCACGATCGCCAGGCCCGACGGCTCGGGCTACGTGCTGCGCGGCAGCAAGACGTTCATCACCAACGGCCCGGGCGCCGACGTGTTCCTGGTCTACGCCAAGGTCGATCGCGGCGAGCCCGAAGGCGAGCGCGGCGTCGCGACGTTCATCGTCGAGCGCGGCGCCCCCGGCGTGAGCGTCGGCCCGCCGTTCAAGAAGATGGGCATGCGCGACTCGCCGACCTCCGAGGTGTTCTTCGACGACGTGCGGCTCGGCGCGGAGCACCTGCTCGGCGGCCGCGAGAAGGGCAAGGCCGGGCGAAGCGACACGAAGGACAGCCTCGGCAACGAGCGCGCCGGCGTACCCGCGATGGCGTGGGGCATCATCGAGCGCTGCTACGACGCGAGCCTGGCCTACGTGCGCGAGCGCCGGCAGTTCGGCCGCGCGATCGGCGAGTTCCAGGCGGTGCAGCTCAAGATCACCGATCTGTTTCTCAAGCTGCGCACGGTCGAGAACGTCGTGTACCGGACCGCGTGGATGCAGCAGCACGGCGTGCGCGACCTGCCGTTCGTCAACGCGTCCAAGGCGATGTGCGCGCAGCTCGCGGTCGATGCCGCGCTCACCGCGATCCAGCTTCATGGTGGCGCCGGCTACATGGAGGAGCTCGGGCTCGAGAAGCTCGCGCGCGACGCCAAGCTGCTCGAGCTCGGCGCCGGCACGACCGACATCAACCTGCTCGCGGCGGCGCGGGAGCTGATCGGCATCGAGTGAGCGCCGCGTGACCGAAGCAAAACGCGCCGACGACACGGCGCGGTGTGACGGCGTGGCGCGCCGGTCGTGCAAGCGTGCGACGCGCCGTGAATCCGGCGCAGTGACGGGCGCCGCCCTGCGAGGTCGCTGGTAACAGTTGGTTGGAGGGCAGACGGTCGTGCTGCACGAACGTGCTCGAGTTGTGCAGCACGCCGTGGCACCCGCCATGAAGAACCAGCACGCGACCCCGCGACCAACCCCGAGCGAAGAGGAAGGAGGGCGCTCCCGACGACACCTCATCGCGATGCCCGCCGTGTCGGATGCGCCAGAATCCGGCTCGGCGGGCGTCGCCTTTTTCGGCACGTCACGAGCGAGCGTGGGGTTTCGCGACGCGCCGAGTGACCGCGCGTTGACGGATCCGTCAAGCGGCGGCCACGGATCGCGCTGGCGCGCGGTGTGAAACGTGCAGTCGCATGCGCCTGGCTTATGCGTTCCTAGCTTCGGTCGTCGCCTTGTTCGTGTTGAACGGCGCCGCGGTCGCCGAACCCTCCCCCTCGGGGGCCGCGGCGCCGGACGACGCCAGCTATGCCGTCGGCGTGCGCGTCGGCGGCTACGGCTTTCGGCGCGACAACGACTCCGAGACCCAGGCGTGGAACCTGTGCCGGATGAACGGGCTCGGCGTGTTCGCGGATCGCGCGCTGCGCGGCCCGTGGTTCCTCGAGGCCGGGCTCGACACGTACATGTCGATCGGCCAGGGCGAGTCGACCGACCTGCCGCTCGATCGCCAGAGCGTGCTGATCTCGCTCGCCGCGGGCGCGCGCGTCCAGGTCGCGCCGTGGCTCCGCGGGTTCGCGCAGATCGGCGCGGGCGTCGAGCTCGCGCGGCTGAGCGTGCCGTACGGCGACTCGACGATCCGCGACACCAAGGAGATGCCCGACGGCTTCCTCGGGTTCGGCGGCGACATCCGGCTCGGCCGCAAGACGTACATCGGCGCCGAGATCCGCATGCTGGTGATGGGCAACTTCGACTACGACCCGGCGCGGCTGCAGATGTCGAACCAGTGGGTCGCCCCGCCCGACGCCAAGGATGTGTTCGCGGCGTCGCCGGATCTCGCCGCGCAGGCGCAGTTCTTCCTGCGCCGCGATCTATAGTCGCTACGTGGCGAGCTATCGCGCGGTGATGCTCACCCGCCGCGGCGGGCCGGAGGTGCTCGAGACCGTCGAGCTTCCGCTGCGCGATCCGGCGCCCGGCGAGGCGCGCGTGCGGGTACGGGCCTGCGGCGTCGGCGCGACCGACGTGATGATGCGGCGGGGCTACTACCCCTACGCGCCGAAGATCCCGTTCGTGCCCGGCTACGACGTGGTCGGCGAGGTCGAGGCGCTCGGCGACGGTGCGACCGGCGTCCGGGTCGGCGATCGGGTCGCGGCGCTCACCGTCCACGGCGGCTATGCCGAGGTGCTGTACCGCGGCGCGGACGAGCTCGTGCCGGTGCCGGCCGGGCTCGACGACGCCGAGGTGGTCGCGCTGATCCTCAACTACGTCACGGCGTACCAGATGATCCATCGCGTCGCGCGCCAGGCGGCGGGCGAGCGCGCGCTGGTCACCGGCGCCAACGGCGGGGTCGGCCAGGCCCTGCTCGAGCTGCTGCGCGCGCACGGCGTCGTCGCGATCGGCGCGGCGAGCCAGCGCACGCACGAGCTGGTCCGCGCGCTCGGCGGCGCGCCGATCGAGGGCCGCGACGCGCGGATCGACGTCGGCACGCGCGCGCTCGCGGCGTCGGGCGTCGACGCGGCGTACGACGCGCTGGGCGGCCGGTTCGTCGCGCAGTGCATCCGCGCGACCCGGCGCGGCGGCACCGTCGTCGGCTACGGGTTCTCGGCGACCAACAACTCGACGTGGTCGTCGCTGCGCGGGATGGCCGCGATCTACCTCAAGGCGCGCCTGGTCGGGCGCAGGGGGCGCTTCTACGGGATCACCGGGCTCTATCGCAAGACGCGCGCCCCGTTCCTCGAGGACCTGCCGAAGCTGTTCGAGCTGCTCGCGGCGCGCACGATCGAGCCGAAGATCGTCGCGCGGCTGCCGCTGCTCGCCGCGCGCGAGGGCAACGAGCTGCAGGAGAAGGGCGGGATCGACGGCAAGATCGTGCTCAGCCGCGATCGATGAACGCGCCGAGGTTCGAGTTGCCCTCGAGGAACATCCGGTCCTGGACCTGCTCGGCCCACCGGCCGTGGTAGCGCAGGATGTACAGCCCGTTGCGCACGTCGACCACGTAGATGAGGCCATTCTGGATCACCGGGTAGCTCCACATCTCGATCGGGCTGCCCGACAGCGCGGGATCCTCGGCGGTGACCTGCGGCAGCGGATCGGGCCGGAACTCGGCGAGCCGGAACGGGTGCGTGGGATCCGAGATGTCGATCGCCTCGAGCCCGCCGGCGTACCAGCTGACGAGCGCGAGATCCTCGGTGACGGTCGCGTCGTGCGCGGTGTACGCCGTGAGCGGCGGAACGCTGGCGCAGCCCGACGGATCCTGCTCGGGCAGCTGGTACTCGCCCACCGTGGTCGGCCGCGTCGGATCGGTGATGTCGACCGTGCGCAGGTGGCCCCACGGGCAGCCGTCGCCGAACGGCATCGGATAGATCTCCTCGGTGACCACGAGCAGCGGCCGGCCCGGCGCCTGCACCGCGGAGTGCGGGCCGATGCCGGGCGGCGCCCAGTCGAGCGCCTGCGAGGGCGGGGTGATCATCTCGATCGCCGGCTCGTTCGGGGTGTCGATCACCGTGGTGAGATCGACCAGCACGAGCCCGGCGAGCTGGTGCGAGAAGTAGCCGACCCTGCCGTCGTCGGAGGCGCCGACCGAGCGCAGCAGGTTGTCGGGGCCGCCGCCGCCGTCGAGCCCGCCGTCGCTGACCGGATCCCACGTGGTCAGGATGTCGGGGTCGATCGGGGTGGACAGATCGACCACGGCGAACGACGGAGGGCCGGGCGGCGTGGTGACGTAGAGCAGCACGCGGTTGGCCATCAGCGGATCGCGGAACAGGAACATCTCGAGCGGATGGAACGGAATCTCGAAGTCGGTGACCACCGACATCAGCACCGGCTGGTCGCGCTCGGTGATGTCGTAGATCGACAGGTTCTCCGGCCCCGGCTCGTCTGCCGCCGCGCAGCCATCGAGCGCCGGCGTGCAGCTCTGGTTCATCACGACCAGCAGGTTCAGGTCGGGCACCGCGCGCAGCTCGCGCGACGACAGGGTCGGCTGCGCCTCCTCGGGCGCGCCGATCTCGCCGACCATCATCGGGTGCGCCGGATCGGAGACGTCGACGATCGCGACGCCCTGGCTGTCGTTGCGCGAGCCGACGTAGACCGTGTCGCCGACCACCGCGAGCGCCGAGCTCATGCCGCGCGCGCCGAGATCGGCGTGGCCGACGAGCTCGAACGAACCGCTCGGCGCGAGGTTGTCGCCGCACGCGGCGAGCAGCGCCGCGACGGCGAGCCACTTCACGACAGCGGGACCTCGACCGGCTGGGTCGGCGCGTCC
>DATJAE010000163.1:0-5009 GCA_035516595.1 Kofleriaceae bacterium
CCCACGCGAGCGGCATGATGCGCGTCAGCACCGCGGCCGCGGCGGCGTCGTCGTTCGCGAGCCGGAGGTGTCGCCACGCGATCCACGCCGCGCCGACCCCGACGGCGTGCGCGATCGGCAAGACCAGCGCGACCCGCAACGAGCGCGCCAGCCGCCACGGCCAGACCCAGCTCGCGGCGAGCGCGATCGCGAGGCCGAGCGCGAGGCCGTTGCGGAGCCACCACGACGGCTCGTGGTGGGGGCGGCCGAACTCGATCACGCGATGCGCACCGGCGTAGGCGATCGCGACGGTGATCGCGCTCGCCAGTGCGATCACGGAGGTCACCCAGCCGGGCGGCGTGCCAGGACGCCACCACGCCGACAGCTCGTCGGTCTCGCGGATCTGCGACATGCGGCTAGGACAACTGCAGGCGCGCGCGGTTTCTTCCTAGCGATAACCTTGCGCCTGCAGGTTGAACAGCGTGGCGTAGCGTCCGCCCTTGGCGACCAGCTCGTCGTGCGAGCCGCGCTCGATGATCTTGCCGCGGTCGAGCACGATGATCTGGTCGGCCATGCGCACGGTCGAGAACCGGTGCGAGATCACGATCGCGATCTTGTCGGCCGTGAGCTCGCGAAACCGCTCGAAGATCTTGACCTCGCCCTCGGCGTCCATCGCGGCGGTCGGCTCGTCGAGCACCAGGATGTCGGCGTCGCGCCGCATGAACGAGCGCGCGAGCGCGATGCGCTGCCACTGGCCCAGCGACAGCTCGCGGCCGGAACGGAACCATTTGCCGAGCTGGGTGTCGTAGCGGTCCGGAAAGTTGTCGATGAACGAGCGCGCCAGCCCGCGCTCGGCCGCGTCTTCCCAGCGCAGCCGGTCCTCGTAGGCGCGGTCGTCGCCCGCGCCGATGTTCTCGCCGACGGTGAGCTGGTAGCGCACGAAGTCCTGGAAGATGACGCCGATCCGGCGGTGCAGCGCGACGCGCGACCACTCGGCGAGGTCGCGGCCGTCGAGCGTGATCCGGCCGCGGCTCGGCTCGTAGAGCCGGGTGAGCAGCTTGATCAGCGTGGTCTTGCCCGAGCCGTTCTCGCCGACGATCGCGAGCTTGCTGCCGGGCGGGATGTGGAGGTCGATCCCGGACAGCGCCTCGTCGTGCGCGTCGGGATAGACGAACGACACGTTCTCGAACCGCACGCCGTCGGCCGGGTTCGGGCCCTCGGTCGCGTCGCCGCTCGGCGCCACGGTCGGCGTGTCGAGGAACTCGTAGAGGTTCGACAGGTACAGGTTGTCCTCGTACATCCCGCCGATGTCGCCGAGCGCGCTCGACAGCGCGGACTGGCCCTGCTTGAAGACCAGCACATACATGGTCATCGCGCCGACCGAGATGATCTTGTCGATCGTCGCGTACGCGATCCACAGGTACATCCCGTAGAACGCGGCCTGGCCGAGCGTGCCGAGGATCAGCGCCCACACGCCGCGGCGGATGATGATCGCGCGGTCGCTCGCGTACAGCTGGTCGGCGATGTCCTTGTAGCGCTGCAGGAAGCGCGAGCCGAGGCCGAACAGCTTGACCTCCTTCGCGTGATCGTCGCGCGCGAGCACGAGCTCGAGGTAGAGCTGCTCGCGGACCTCGGGCGTGCGCCAGCGCGCGATCCAGTAGGCGTCGCCGGCGTACTTGATCTCGGCGACGAACGGCGGCAGCGCGGCGAGCACGAGCACGCCGAGCGCGATCGGCGAGAACGCGGCGAGCAGCCCGCCGAGCCCGATCAGCGTGATCAGGTTCTGGCCGAGCTCGAACGCCTCCGAGACCAGCGACAGCGGGCGCGACGACGCCTCGCGCCGCGCGCGGGTCAGCTTGTCGTTGAGCTCGGAGTCCTCGAACTGCGTGAGGTCGAGCGTCAGCGCCTTCTCGAGGATGACGATGTTGATCTTGTTGCCGAGCAGCTGGCGGAGCAGCGAGCGGAACATGCCCAGCGTGCGCGAGGACAGCGCCAGCGCGATCACCAGGCCGAGCTCGGCGAACACCCACATCATGGCGTCGCTGCGCGCCGCGCCGTCGTGCGCGCGCGCGTAGATCACGGAGTCGACCAGCCGCTTGCCGACGTAGGCGACGCCCGCGGGCAAGAGGCCCGCGATCAGGCTGCCGAGCGCCAGGCCGATGGTCAGCCCGCGGTGGGTCGACCACACCAGCTGGATCGCGCGCTTGGTGTAGCGAAACACGCCGAGGTACGAGCGCCAGTCGATCTTGTTGGGCGGAGGCGGTGGCTTGAACTGCTTGTGCGCCGCGGCGCCGCCGCCGCCGCCGCCACCACCGCCACCGCCGCCACCGCCGCCACCGCCGCCACCACCGCCACCGCCGCCACCACCGCCATACGCGGCGCTCGACCCGAGTGCGGTGACTGCCATGCGACCACTGTAATGCCTGGCGGGGTGGGGCGCCCAACCCGCGTGGCGCTGGCTTTTCGGGGAGGTTGTGTTTTACGAGACGGCCATGCGGGCTCTGGCTTGTCTGCTCACCCTGGGGTTGTGGGTCTCCACTGCGCTGGCCGCGGATCCGCCGGTCGATCCGCTCGCCGCGATGCCGGCGCAGGCGCCCGGCAAGCTGGTCGTCGGCACGATCCCGGTCGCGCCGTTCATCGTCAAGAACAGCGACGGCACGTGGAGCGGGATCAGCATCGACGTGTGGAAGGACATCGCGCGCCGCCTCAAGCTCGACTACGAGATCAGGGAGCTCTCGCTCGCCGACTTCAAGGATCCGAAGAAGCTGGCGGACCTCGACGTGTTCGTGTCGCTGAACGTCACGCCCGAACGCGAAGCGACGATGGACCTCACCCACGCGTTTTACTCGACCGGCCTGGCGATCGCGGTCGCGCCGAAGGACTCCGGCGGGCTCGGCGCGACGCTCGCCGCGATCTTCACGGCGCGGTTCGCCAAGCTGATCGCGGCGCTGCTCGCGATGCTGTTCGTGATCGGCCTGTTCATGTGGCTGGCCGAGCGCCGGCGCAACGAGCAGTTCGGCGGCTCGCCGGCGCACGGCATCGGCGCGGGCCTGTGGTGGTCGGCGGTGACGATGACGACGGTCGGTTACGGCGACAAGGCGCCGGTGACGCTGCTCGGCCGCGTGCTGGGCCTGCTGTGGATGTTCGCCGCGATCCTCATCATCTCGAGCTTCACCGCGTCGATCGCGTCGGCGCTCACCGTGAACCAGCTCGAGTCGGCGGTGTCCGGCCCCGGCGACCTGCCCAAGGTCAAGGTCGGGACGGTCGAGCCCAGCCAGGGCGCGCGCTACCTCGAGAAGCGGCACATCCGCTACCGGGGCTACCCGGATGCGGCCGCCGCGGTCGACGCGCTCGCCCGGGGCGAGGTCGACGCGATCGTCTACGAGGCGCCGATCCTGCAGTACACGATCAAGAACCGCGGCGACGCGACCCTGCAGGTGCTCGACGGCACGTTCGACAACCACGGCTACGCGCTCGCGCTCAGGCCGAATTCGCCGCTGCGCAAGGCGATCGACCTCGCGCTGCTGGTCTACGCGGCGAGCGACGACTTCCAGGCCACGCTCGCCAGGTACCTCGGGTCGTCGTGACCGATCACGTGCGGCGCGTCCAGCGCGCCTACCCGCAGCTCTACCTCGCGTGTCACGTCGAGCACACCACGCGGCGGCGCGCGCACGGCCTGTCGGATCGCGATGGCTCGGTGCTCGCGCACCTCGACGAGCTGGCGCCGGTCGCGGCCGGCGCGCTCGCCCGCCACCTCGGGGTCGGCCCGTCGAGCGTGACCGCCGCGATCGATCGGCTCGAGGCGCTCGGCCTGGTCGAGCGCACGCGGGTCGGCCGCAGGGCGATGCTGCGGATCACGCGCGCGGGCGTCCGGCACATGCAGGCCGGCTCGGTGCTCGACACCGCGCGGGTCGAGGCGATGCTCGCGGCGGTGCCGGCCGCGCGGCGCGACGAGGCGGTGCGCGGCATCGAGCTGCTCGCCGCGGCCGCGCGCGCGATGATGCGCAAGCGCGCGAATCGCCGGGCGTGAACGCTTCGTTTTGACGAAATATCGCGGCGGGCGCTACGACCGCCGCATGGTGATCGCGCTCTACATCGTCGCCGGTGTGCTGGGTCTCGTGCTCGCGATGGCGCTGGTCGGCGCGCTCCTGCCGCGCGGCCATGTCGCGGCGCGCCGCGCGACGCTCGACCGCCCGCTCGACGAGGTGTGGCGCGCGCTCGCCGATCTCGACGCGATGCCGCGCTGGCGGCGCGGCGTGATCCGGATCGAGCGGCTGTCGCCGACCGCGTTTCGCGAGCACTCGTCGCACGGCGCGATCACGTTCGCGATCGAGGTCGACGACCCGCCGCGCCGGCGCGTCACCCGGATCGCCGACGACAAGCTGCCGTTCGGCGGCGCGTGGATCTACGAGCTCGAGCCCGATGGCGCGGGCACGCGGCTCGCGATCACCGAGGACGGCTTCGTGTCCAACCCGATCTTCCGCCTGCTGTCGCGCACCGTGTTCTCGCAGACCGCGACGCTCGAGCGCTTCCTGGTCGATCTCGCGGCGCACCTCGGCGTCACCGCGCGTCCGGAGCCGGCGCCTCCGTCCACGTCGACATCCGCGCCACCGGCTCGTCGCGCGACACCACCCGGCCGGGCGTGACCAGCACCTCGTCGATCACGCCGCTCGCGGTCGCGTAGACCCGGCACGCGTCGAGCGCGCGCCGCGCGTCGGCGAGCGCCCGGGCGGCGTCGTCGCGGCGGCCGGTCGCGAGCTCGACCTCGGTGCGCAGCACGCGTGCGTGCGAGGTCGCGTACTCGACGATCGCGTGGTGGTCGCGCGGCTTTTCCAGCTCGCGCACCCGCGCCTCGGCGACCGCGACCGCCGCGGTGGCCGACGCGAGCTCGCGCCGCAGGTCGACCTCGCCGACCTCGACCAGCTTCGCGAACCGGTCGCGCTCGTCGCGCGCGACCTGCGCCTGGGCCTCGGCGAACCGCAGCTCGGACCGGTTCGGCTCGTCGAGCTTGCGCAGGTACTCGGGGTCGT
>DATJAE010000164.1:0-7464 GCA_035516595.1 Kofleriaceae bacterium
AGGTGTTCGCGAACGGCGGCGGCGGCGGCGAGGGCGCGAGCGGCTCCGCCGACGGTCATGCCGGCGGCGATCCGACCGACTGGAACGTCGGCGGCACCGCGGGCGCCGGCGGCACCAACAACGGCGGCGACGGCGGGGCCGGAGCGGTCGAGAACGTGGCCGCGGGTGGCGGCATGCCCGGCCAGATCCCGAGCGACGGCGGCGGCGGAGGTGGCGGCGGCACGGGCGTGATCGTGCTCGCCGGCGGCGCGACGCGGCTGACCAACATGTCGCCGTGATTCGCACGGGCGCCGCTGCCACGTGTGCGGCAGCGCGCGGGCGCCGTGCCTGGCATGAACAGCGCACTCCGCCGAGGTATGCCGAGCCTGCGGATCGAGATCGCGCCGAGGACGATGCTCCTCGCGATCGGGGTCGTGGCCGCGGTGTGGCTGCTCGGCCGGCTCACCGCCGTGCTGGCCGTGATCGCGGTGGCGCTCGTGGTGGTCGGTACGGCCGCGCCGGTCGTCGCGTGGCTGGGGCGCCATGGCTTCCGGCGCGGGCGCGCGCTCGTGCTGGTGTTCGCGGTGGCGGCGCTGGTGTTCGTCGCCGCGGTGCTGCTCATGATCCCGCCGCTGCTCGCGCAGTCGCTCGATCTGCTCGCCAACGCCCCGCGCGAGCGCGACCAGCTGGTCCACGCGATCTCGGGCTACGCCGGCTCCGACACCCTCGTGAGGGCGCTCGACAGCCTGCCGCTCCACGACATCGACACGCGCGCCGCGAAGTCGCTGGTCGGCTACTCGAGCCAGGTGCTCGGCTTCATCGGCTACGGCATCTCGAGCCTGTTCCTCGCGGTCTACCTGCTCGCCGATCCGGCGCGCGCCAAGGGCATCCTGTACGCGGCGGTGCCGCGCCATCACCACGTCAAGCTGTCCAAGGTCCTGCTCGAGCTCGAGGTGATCGTCGGCGGCTACGTGCGCGGCCAGCTGATCACGTCCGCGGCGATCGCGCTGTTCGTGTTCGTCGTGCTCACGCTGTGCGGCGCGCGCAACGCGCTCGCGCTCGCGCTGTTCGCCGGGCTCACCGACATCATTCCGTTCGTCGGTGGCTACATCGCGAGCACGCCGGTCGTGCTCGCGGTGACGCCGGACGGCCTCGTCGTGGCGATCGTGGTCGCCGTGCTCATGGTGATGTACCAGGAGTTCGAGAGCCGCATCCTCGTGCCGCGCGTCTACGGCAAGACGCTGCGCCTGGCCCCGGCGCTGGTCGTGGTGGCGCTGCTGGTCGGCGGCACGGTCGGCGGCATCCTGGGCGCGCTGCTCGCGCTGCCGATCGCGGCCGGGCTGCAGATGCTGATCCGCGAGCTGCGCGTCGCGCTGCCGGGCGAGGTCACCGCGGACGAGCCCGCGCGCCAGCTCGACGAGCAGGCGACCGAGGCGTACGAACGCCTCACGGCGGACATGTCCGCGGCGGACGCCGCCGCGGTCGCGGACGATCTCGCGTCGATGCTCAAGCGCGCCGAGCAAGGGGGGCCACCGCTGTCGCAACAGCTCCCGCACCAGTGAGCGCGACAGGATCTCCACGCCGTGCGCTGGCGCGCGCCGCACGTGCGTGCTGCCCGCCACGTGCGGCGTGCATCGAGGCACGTGCGTTGCACGCGCACCGCGCGTGGCGCTGTTCACGAGCAACGCGAACGTGGTCTACCGCGCCGTGTTGCTCGCGCTTGCGCTCGCGCTCGCGGCAGCGATCTGCGCGCCCATGATCTACATCCGGACGCGCTACGCCGGAGATCAGGACGCGTCGATCGCGCAGCCGGTCGAGTTCGATCACCGCCACCACGCGCGCGACGACGGCATCGACTGCGTGTACTGCCACGACACCGTCGAGACCGAGGCGTCGGCGGGTATCCCGTCGACCGCGCGCTGCATGGGCTGTCACGGCCAGGTGTGGACGACCAGCCCCGAGCTCGAGCCGGTGCGGCGGAGCTGGCGCACCGGGGTGCCGATCCACTGGAAGCGCGTCAACGCGCTGCCCGGCTACGTGTACTTCCACCACGGCGTCCACATCCAGGCCGGGCTCGCGTGCGCGCAGTGCCACGGCGAGGTCCGCGACATGCCGCGCGTGTATCGCGCGCACGACCTGTCGATGAAGTTCTGCCTCGACTGTCACCGCGAGCGCCAGGACGGGCGCGCGATGACCCGCCTGACCAGCTGCACGACGTGTCACCGATGATCAAGCCATCCGATCTCATCGGCATTTCGCCGCCCGCCGAGATCCACCGGCGCGACGCGCTCAAGCTGCTCGCGGCCGGGCTCGCCGCGCTCGAGGCCGGCTGCCTCACCCGTGCCGGCGACGAGGACATCGTGCCGTACGTCGCCGATCCACCGGAGCTGCGCCCGGGCGTGACCACGCGCTACGCGAGCGCGCTCCAGCTCGACGGCTTCGGCACCGGCGTGATCGTCGAGTGCCACGAGGGGCGGCCGACCAAGCTCGACGGCAACCCCGCGCACCCCGCGAGCCTGGGCGGCTCGCAGCCGTGGATGCAGGCGCGCATGCTCGACCTGTACGATCCGCAGCGCTCGCGCGACGCCGTGATGCGCGGCGCGCCGGCCAGCCGCGACGACGTGATCGGCGCCTTGCGCACGCTGCCGCCCGGCCCGCTGTGGCTGGTCGTGCCGCCGCAGTCCTCGCCGACGTTCGCGACGCTGCTCGATCGGCTGCGCGCGCGCCGCGAGATCCACGTCGTCTACCACGCGCCGCTCGATCGCCGCGCCGCGTACCGCGGCGCCGAGCTCGCTTTCGGCCAGGCGCTCGAGCAGCTGCCCGACTTCGCGCGCGCCGACGTGATCGCCGCGTTCGATCGCGACGTCATGGCGGCGGGCGCGATGGCGCCCGCCCACGCGCGCGCGATCGCGGCGCGCCGCACGCCGAGCGAGCGCATGGCGCGGCTGTGGGTGTGCGAGCCGATGCACACGCCGACCGGCACGCTCGCCGACGAGCGGCTGGCGGTGCCCGCCGGCGACGTCGCCGCGGTGCTGGCCTGCGTCGCCGGCGAGCTGGTCGCGCACGGCGTGGCGGTGCCGCGGCTCGCGGACGACACGCTCGCGGCGGCGCAGCAGCGGCTCGGCGCGCGCGCGGCATGGGCGCGCGAGCTCGCCGCGGATCTCGCGGCACACCGCGGCGCCGGCGCGATCGTCGTCGGCGATCGCCAGCCCGCCGCGGTGCACGCGCTCGGCCACGCGATCGACGCGGCGCTGGGCAATCCGATCGGCTGGGTGCGGCCGGCGCTGATCGCGCCGCACGGCGAGCGCACGCTGGTCGAGCTGGCGAGCGCGCTGCGCGGCCGCGCCGCGGCCGGGGTGCTCGTGATCGACTGCGATCCGGTCTATCACGCGCCGCGCGGGCTCGAGCTCGCCGAGGCGCTCGCCGCGGCGCCGCTGAGCGTGCACGTCGGCCTCTACCGCGACGCCACCGCGCAGGCGTGCCTCGCGCACCAGCCGCTCGCCCACGAGCTCGAGACCTGGAACGATCCGCGGGCGGCCGACGGCACGCTCGCGATCGGTCAGCCCGCGATCCTGCCGCGCTTCCCGGTGCTATCCGCGCTCGACGTGCTCGCCGCACTGCTCGGCGACACCCGCGACGCGCGGCTGCGGCTGCGCGACCAGCTGCGCGCGCTCGACGACCCGACCTGGACGACCGCGCTGCGCACCGGCGTGGTCGCGGGCAGCGCGGAGGCGCCGGTCACCGCGGCCGCGCGCTGGCCCGCCGCCGCCGCCGCGGAGCTCGCCGCCGCGGTCGCGCCGCGCGCGCCAGGCACGATCGAGCTCGCGCTCGCGCGGTCGCCGCAGCTCCACGACGGCCGGTTCGCGGCGAACGCGTGGCTGCAGGAGCTGCCGCACCCGATCACGAAGCAGACCTGGGGCAACGCGGCGATCGTCTCGGAGACCACCGCGGGCGCGCTCGGCGTCGATGATGGCGACGCGCTGCGCATCATGACCAGCGCGGGCGAGATCGTGCTGCCGGCGGCGATCACCGCGGGCACGGCGGACGACTCGATCACGATCGAGCTGGGCCATGGCCAGCACGCCAGGCAGGTACCGGTCGCGAACGAGGTCGGCGCGAGCGGCTACGAGCTGCGCGACGGCGACGCGATGATCCTGCGCGGGCTCGCGGCGCGCGGCACGGGCTCGATCCGCATCGTGCGCACCCAGCACGTGTTCACCCAGCACGAGGTCGAGGTCGTGCCGACCGCGACGTTGCGCGAGCTACTCGGCGCGCCGGTGCTCGCGGCGGCCGCCGGGCTGCGCGGCGCGCAGGCCTCGCTGCTGCCCGAAGCCGAGGATCGCGGTCTGCAGTGGGGGATGTCGATCGACACCTCGATCTGCACCGGCTGCAGCGCGTGCATGGTCGCGTGTCAGGCCGAGAACAACATCGCGACGGTCGGGCCCGACAACGTCGCGGTCGGCCGCCACATGAACTGGCTCCGGATCGATCGCTACGTGGTCGACGGCGGCGGTGTGGTCAACGAGCCGCTGCCGTGTCAGCACTGCGAGAACGCGCCGTGCGAGTACGTGTGCCCGGTCAACGCGACCACGCACAGCGCCGACGGCCTCAACGAGCAGATCTACAACCGCTGCATCGGGACGCGGTTCTGCTCGAACAACTGTCCGTACAAGGTGCGGCGGTTCAACTGGTTCGCGTTCGAATCGACCGACAGCCGCGCCCTGCAATACAACCCGGACGTCACGGTGCGCTCGCGCGGCGTGATGGAGAAGTGCACGTACTGCGTGCAGCGCATCCGCGGCGCCGAGCACGCCGCGCTGGTCGAGCACCGCGCGATCCGGCCGGGCGAGGTCGTCACCGCGTGCCAGGCCGCGTGCCCGACCGGCGCGATCCAGTTCGGCATGCTGCACGAGACCGGCACCGCGTTCGCGCACCTGCGGCGCGATCCGCGCAGGTTCGAGGTGCTGCACGACCTCGGCACGCGGCCGCGCACCCAGTACCTGGCCAAGATCATCAACCCGAAGGAGCGCGCGTGACCGCGCTGGCCGAGCTCCACGACGACGTGTTCGGGCGGATGCGCACGCGCGCCAGCACGTTCTGGCGGCTCGGGTTCACGATCTGCGGGCTGCTCACCGCGCTGCTCGCGTGCACGGTCGCCCTCACGATCGGCAGCGGCATCGGGCGGTGGGGCAACAACATCCCGGCGGCATGGGCGTTCGCGATCATCAACTTCGTGTTCTGGATCGGGATCGGCCACGCCGGCACGTTCATCTCCGCGATCCTCTACCTGCTCGAGCAGGGCAGCTGGCGCAACTCGATCAGCCGGCTCACCGAGACCATGACGATCTTCGCCGTCATCCAGGCGGCGTTGTTCCCGATGCTCCACCTCGGCCGGCCGTGGTTCGCGTACTGGCTGTTTCCGTATCCCGACATCATGGGCGTGTGGCCGCAGGTCAAGTCGGCGCTGCCGTGGGACGCCGCCGCGGTGTCGACCTACTTCACGGTGTCGGTGGTGTTCTGGTACGTCGGGATGATCCCCGACCTCGCGTCGCTGCGCGATCACGGCGGCCCGATCTGGAAGCGCAAGCTGTTCGGGCTGATGGCGATGGGCTGGCGCGGCGACGCCGAATCCTGGCGGCACTGGAAGGTCGCGTACCTGATGCTCGCGTCGATCGCGACGCCGCTGGTGATCTCGGTGCACAGCGTGGTGTCATCGGACTTCGCGATCGGGCTCACCCCGGGCTGGCACTCGACGCTGCAGCCGCCGTACTTCGTCGGCGGCGCGATCTTCAGCGGGTTCGCGATGGTGATCGTGCTCGCGATTCCGACGCGCCACGCGTTCCGGATCGAGCACGTCATCAAGGATCGCCACCTCGACAACTGCGCCAAGCTGATGCTGATCACCGGCTGGGTCGTCGCGTACGGCTACCTGACCGAGCACTTCGGCGCGTACTACAGCGGCGATCCGGCGGATCGCTCGCTGATGTTCCACTTTCACCCGGCCAGCATCACGTTCTGGCTGATGCTGTTCTGCAACGTCGCCGCGCCGCAGCTGCTGTGGTGGCGGCGGGCGCGCCGCACCGAGTGGATCCTGTTCGCGGTCTCGCTGCTCGTGCTGCTCGGGATGTGGCTCGAGCGCTTCGTGATCATCGTGCAGGGCCTGCTCCGCGATCAGCTGCCGTCGGCGTGGAGCAGCTACACGCCGACCTGGGTCGACCTGTCGATCCTCGCCGGCACGTTCGGGTTCTTCGGCCTGCTGTTCCTGCTGTTCCTGCGGTTCATGCCGTTCGTGCCGGTCAGCGAGCTCAAGGAAGAAGCGGTGGTGGAGCCATGAACTTCCGCCGCGGCGTCGCGCTCGAGTACGAGGACAAGACGGCGCTGCTCGTCGGGATCCGCGCGCTGCGCTTCCGCGGCCTGACGCGGATCGAGGCGTACAGCCCGTATCCGGATCGCGAGATCGACGAGGCGCTCGGCGCGCGGCGCTCGCGGCTCGCGCTCGCGGCCGGGATCGGCGGGCTGTGCGGCGCGGTCGGCGGGTACTTCCTCGAATGGTTCCTGGTCGCGTATCTCTACCCGATCCACCTCGGCCAGCGGCCGCCGCACATGCCGCTGGCGTTCGTGATCATCACGATCGAGATGGGCTTCCTGTTCGGCGCGCTCGCCGTGTTCGCCGCGTTCCTGGTCGCGAGTCGCCTGGTCAAGCTGTGGAACCCGATCGACGAGGTGCCCGGCTTCGAGTCCGCGACCCGCGCCGGGTTCTGGGTCGCCGCCTCCGCCGACGATCCGCGCTTCGATCGCGCGGCGATCGACGACGCGGCGCGCGGCAGCGGCGCGCTGCGGGTCGCCGGCTTCGGAGGCGAGCCGTGATCCGCGCGCTCGCGCTCGTCGCGCTGCTCGGCTGCGACTGGTCGTTGCATCGCATGCAGGAGCAGCCGCGCTGCCAGGTCCACCAGCAGACCGATCTGCTCCCGGGCGGGCAGTGCGATCAGCAGCCGCCGCCCGGCGTGGTCGCGTACGGTCCGGCCGAGCCACCGCCGCCGGTGACCCGCGCGCTGCTCGAGCGCGGCCGCGATCGCTTCGCGCGGTTCTGCGCGCCGTGCCACGGCGTCGCGGCCGACGGCGACTCGTACGTCGCGCAGGTGATGGAGCTGCGCAAGCCGCCGTCGCTGGTCGATCAGGCGGCGTCGCGCCTGAGCGACGAGCGGATCATGACCGTGATGGCGACCGGCTACGGCCTGATGCCGAGCTACGCCGAGCCGCTGGCGCTGCGCGACCGCTACGCGATCCTGCACTTCGTGCGCGCGATGCAGGGCAGGGTCGTGGCGTGGAGCGCGCTCGAGCCCGCCCAGCGCGCGGAGGCGATGACATGGCTGCCCTGAGGCGCGAGCTCGACGGCCGTCCGCTGATCGCGATCGCGCTCGCGGTCGGAGGCCTCGGCGCGGTCGGCGTGGCGTTCGGCATCGTGGTCGAGCCGGATCGCGCGCT
>DATJAE010000165.1:0-17761 GCA_035516595.1 Kofleriaceae bacterium
GCGCTCGCGGTCGAGTGCGCCGCGGCCGACGGCGACCCGAGCCATCTCCAGCCGGCGACGATCGTCACCGAGATGTTCGCCGACGCGAGCGGCTGGTTCGGCAAGAACGGCGAGAGCGTCACCGCGGTGTGGGATCAGGCGGGCGGTCAGATGATCGCGTGCGGCCGCGACGGCCACGGCGTGCGATGCTCGAACGGCCTGGACACCTCCGAGCTCGCCGGGTTCGGCAGCATCCGGTTTCCCGACCTCGGTCGGCGCGTCGCGACCACCGGCGCGCTCAGCGTGTGCGGGCGCGGTCACGCCGGCGTGGCGTGCGCGCGCAACGCCGGCGGCCGCTGGCCCGCGACGACGCTGTGGTCGCCGGTCTACGCCGACGGCGGCGGCTGGGATCAGCCGGTGTACGGCGACACGGTGCAGCTCGCCGACCTCGACAACGACGGCCGGATCGACGTGTGCGGGCGCAGCCACTACGGCCTGCTGTGCGCGGTGCAGTCGCGGCGTGGCAGCTACGCGTTCGAGTCCGAGCACCTGTGGACGTTCGACGAAGCTCGCGATGCGAGCGGCGGCCAGCCGAGCAAGGACGGCAGCACGACCGACTACGACGCGACCGCCGAGGACTTCTCCGATCGCGACGCCGGCGGGATCTGGCCGAGCGCGCTCGCCTACTACGGCACGATCCAGCTGGTCGACGTCAACCACGACGGCTTCGCCGACGCGTGCGGCCGCGCGCCCGACGGGATCTACTGCGCGTTCTCGACCGGGGTGGGCTTCGAGCGCAAGCGCCTGGTCGTGCCGCTGGACTTCACCGACGCGCAGGGCTGGGCCGATCCGTCGCACGGCGCGACGCTGCGGCTCGGCGACCTAGCCGGCGACGGGCGGATCGCCGCCTGCGGGCGCAGCGCCGCCGGCGTGGTGTGCGCGGAAGGGTACTGACTCGAGCGCGCACAGCAGCACGAGCGCGAGCCCGAGCACGACCAGCTGCCCCGAGCCGTAGCAGTGGCGCGCGACCTCGGCCGAGTCGCCGTACAGCGCGGCGATGCTGCCGAGCCAGCCCGCGATCACCATCGCGATCGCCGGCGGCACCAGGCGATGGCGGCGCGCGAGCCACGCGCCGAGCGGCGCGAGCACGAGCAGCCCGAGTACGACCGCGTGGTTCGACATCAGCGCGCGCACCCTGCGCCACGCCCCGCGCATGCGGCGCGGGCTGTACAGGCTGCGCTGCTCGTCGGCGACGCCCGCGAGCTGCCAGAAGTGACTGACCTGATCGGTCAGGCGATCGATCGGATGATGCGCGAGGTAGGACAGCCACACGCCCTTGGCCGAGGTCGCGATCCAGTGCCGCGCCTCGCCGTACTTCGGATCGAAGATGATCGGTGCGCGCTCGGGCAGCTGGGCCAGCGCGTCGGCCTGGGGCAGGCCGTGCGCGACGAAGAACTGCAGCGCGTCGGGATCGACCAGCACGCGATCGACGACGTTGTTCATCATCGAGTACGTGATCCGCGCGGTGAAGTCGTCGGGCCAATCGTGCTGGAACGTCAGCCCGGTGGGCGGCGGTCGCACGGTGGTCGACCACAGCACGAACACCGACACGGCGGCGAAGCCCGCGATCGCGGCGAGCTCGAGGTGACGCCCGAGCAGCGCGCGGCGCCGCCAGCCGACCACGAGCGCGAGCGCGACCAGCATGACGACCGCGTTGGTGTCGCGCGCGAGCAGCCAGCAGGTCGCGACCACCGCCGCCGCGGCCCACGCCGCGGTCCGCGCGCGGCCGCGCAGCGCGAGCGCGCCGAGCAGCGCCGCGACGAGCAGCGCGAGCAGCGAATCGTCGATCGACTCCGACAGGATGTCGTCGCAGTAACCGAGCCGCATCGGGTCGAGCAGCAGGCACACCGCGATCGCACCGGCGACGATCCGCGCGCGCCGCGTGCGGAAGCTCGCCACCAGCGCGATGCCGAACGCCGCCCACGCCGCGAACGACAGCCACTCGTGAAGCTCCGCGATCTGGTACGGATCGGTCCCGACGACGCGATACAGCAGCGACGGCAGGATCGGCTTGGGGTAGTAGAGCTGCGCCCACGCGAGCGGCTGCCGTGCCTCCTCGGTGTACGCGCTCGAGTCCCAGTACGTGGTCGGCTGCTGATCGCGGACCAGCGCGGCGTGGGCGAGCGCGAGCACGACGAGGCCCGCCGCGACCACGCCGAGCCGGATCGTGAGGAGCTTGCGCACGCGCGCGGATCGCGTACCGCGCAAGCGGATCGCGCGTCAATCGGCTATGTTCGCGCGATGCAGACCCGGACGATCGGTTCTCCGCGCCGCCTCGCGGCGGCGCTGCGCGGTCCGGCACGGCCGGGCCTCGCGATCGCGCTGTGCGCGGCGCTCGCCGCGTGCAAGTCGAGCCCACCGCCGCCGGCGGCGCCGCCGCCCAACGCCGAGACCCCGAGCCCCAAGCCGCCGGCGGTCAAGCCACCCGAGACGCCGAAGGGCAAGGTCTCGACCGAGCACTTCCACTCGGCGTCGCTCGGGGTCGACAAGGACTACGTGGTCTACCTGCCCGCCGACTACGACACCAAGCCGAGCGAGCGCTTCCCGGTGTTCTACTACCTGCACGGGCTCGGCGGCGACGAGAATAGCTGGCTCAAGGGCGGCCACATCGATCAGGCCGCCGACCAGCTCGGGCTCGAGGCGATCATCGTGATGCCCGACGGCGACGCCGGGTTCTACGTCGATTCGGTCACGCCGGTCGACTACGACGCGTGCATGAAGACCGGCAAGGGCCAGTTCGTGCCGACCGAGGACCACGCCAAGGCCTGCGTCAAGACGCCGGCGTACGAGGACTACATCGTCAAGGACCTGATCGCCGAGATCGACGGCAAGTACCGCACGATCGCCAGGCGCGACGGCCGCGCGATCGCCGGGCTCTCGATGGGCGGGTTCGGCGCGCTCGAGCTCGCGATGCGCCATCCCGACGTGTTCTCCGCGACCGCGAGTCACAGCGGGGTCGACGCGCTGCTCTACGCCGGCCCGCATCCGTACGTCGCCGGCAAGATGCAGCCGGTCACCGACGTCAGCACGTGGGGCGACAAGGTGCCGGTGATCGGCACGTGGGTGCGCTCGCTGTTCGGGCCGAAGCTCGATAACTGGAAGGCCCACGATCCGTCGCTGCTCGCCGACAAGCTCGAGCCCGGCAAGCTCGCGATCTACCTCGACTGCGGCACCGAGGACGACTACGGGCTCGACGCGCAGGCCGCGTACCTCCACGACCAGCTCACCGCGCGCAAGATCGATCACGCCTACTTCGAGGGCCCCGGCAAGCACGACTTCGCGTTCTGGGGGCCCCGGCTGCCCGAGAGCCTCAAGTTCTTGCGCGATCACGTCGCGAAGCCGACGACCTAGCGCGCCGGCGCAGCGCGAGGACCGCGAGCGCGATCGGCCACAGCGCGGCGGGGCGGCCGGTGCTGCACGCGTAGTAGCTCGACTTGTCGCTGCCGCCGCCGAGCGTACCGCCCGGCACGAACGGCTCGCCGGCGAGCGCGACCGTCGTGCTGCCGCCGGTGTAGTCGACCTCGAACGTCGCCATCTTGGTGCCCGGCGTCGCCGAGTTCATCACGACCAGCCAGGTCGCGGTCGCCTCGGCGTCGATCTGCGTGCTCGGCGGATCGCTGACGATCGCGAACGCACTGGCGTCCTGACCGGTGATCAGCGCATCGCTGACATCGACCGGATCGGTGCCGCAGTTGGTGACGTAGATCGGCTGCGCCAGGGTCGTGGTCGAGACCGGCGCCGGACCGATGTCGACCGTCGCGGGCGTCGCGCTCACGCCCGCGGGCAGGCCGGTCACGGCCAGCGCGATCGTGTCGGGCTGGCTGTTCGGGATGTCGGTCGTGACCGTCACGGTCGAGCTCGCGTCGCCGGCGTCGGTCGGCGCGGCGGTCACGCCGAACGTCACGGTGTTGCCGGCATTGCCCTGGACCGCGGCCGGCAAGGTCGGCGGCGCGAGCGTGAACGGCGCGTCGGGCGTCGACAGCGCGGTCAGCTGGAACGGCCCCGCCGCGTTCGCGATCAGGTCGAAGGTCTGGGTCTTGGTCTGGCCCGCGCACACCGGGCCGAACTCGACCGAGCCGTCGGGCGTGAGCGACATCGACGTCGCGAGCGCCTGCGCCGAGATCGAGACGTCGACCGACTTGCCGCTGTCGTAGTCGACGTGCATGTTGCCCGCGACCGAGCCCGCGGCGGTCGCGGGAAACGACACCACGGCCTGCGTCGACGCGTTGGCGGCGAGCGGCGTGTTCGGCGGCGGCGCGCTGACCGTGTCGACGCCGGTGATCGTCACGTCCTGGATCGTGGTCGAGGCGCCGCCCATGTTGGTCATCGTGATCGTCTGCTGCACCGGCTCGCCCACCCGCGTGGTCGGCAGCACCGCCGGGCTCGGCGTGACCTGCAGCGTCGAATCGATCCCGCTGCACGTCAGCCCCACCGAGATCGTCGGGTTCACCGGATCGTTGCTCGAGATCTGCATCGAGCCGCTCAGCGCGCCGACCGCGGTCGGGTGACACACGATCTGGTACGGCTGCGACGCACCGGCGCCGAGGCTGTACGTGCCGGTCGTCCCCGACTTGATCGCGAAGCCCGAGGACACGCCGACCGAATTCACGGTGGCCGCCGCGCCGCCGCTGTTGGACACGGTGACGGTCACCGCGGTCGAGTCGGTGTTCACCCGCACGCCGCCGAACGCCACGCTGGTCGGCGACGCCGCGACGTGGATCGGCGGCGGCGTCCCGGTGCCGGAGAGCGTGTAGCTCTGGGTCTGCGTGGTCGACGTGATCGTGAGCACGCAGCTGACCGGCGCGGCGACGGTGGGATGGAAGGTCGCGCTGAACGAGTAGATGTCGTCGTACTCGCAGTCGACGACCTGGGTGCAGACCGGCGCACCGGCGTGCTCGGGGCAGTCGTTCTCGCAATCGTCGCTGGTGTCGCCCGGTGCCCAGGTGACCGTGAAGTCGGGACAGCTGTACGCGATCGACGAGATCGTGTCGGTGTGAAAGCCAATCGTGCGGGTGGTCTCGTAGATGTAATAAATCTGTGCCGCCGAGGTCTGGCCGACCTGCGTGTTGGGAAACGTCGGGGTCCCCGACGGGGCGCCGACCAGCTCGTCGGTCGTCGTCGACAGCGCGGCCCCCGTCGAGGAGCACGCGGCGAGCGCGGCGAGAACGACCAGGTGACGCACGTCGCCAGGATCCGAGGTGATCGCGACATCTGTCAACCGAATCCCGCTGTGGGGTCGGCCCGACAGCGGAGACGGTTTGACAGGGCCTGCCTCACCCGTAATCATCCATGGTGATGGCGGATGCGGCCACCAGCCCGACCGCCGGTAACTACCGGATCCTGTCGAAGATCGCCGACGGCGGGATGGGTACGGTCTATCGCGGCGCGCACGCCCTGATCGGGCGCGAGGTCGCGATCAAGGTGCTGCTGCCCGAGCTCACCGCGAACCGCGACATCGTGCTGCGGTTCTTCAACGAGGCGAAGGCGACCTCCGCGATCAAGCATCCCGGCATCGTCGAGATCTTCGATTTCGGCTACCTCGACAACGGCCGCGCCTACATCGTGATGGAGCTGCTCGAGGGCACGACGCTCGCCCAGCGGATCGCGCAGCGCGGCGTGCTCGGCGAGGGCGAGGCGGCGGCGCTGCTGCGCGGCGTGTGCGGCGCGCTCGCCGCGGCGCATGACCTGGGCATCGTCCATCGCGATCTCAAGCCCGACAACATCTTCCTGGTGCCCGACCTCGAGCACGGCGAGCGCTGCAAGCTGCTCGACTTCGGGATCGCGAAGCTGACCGACTTCGGGGCCGCCGGCGCGGCGACCAAGACCGGCGCGGTGATGGGCACGCCGACCTACATGTCGCCCGAGCAGTGTCGCGGCAGCGGCCACGTCGACCTCCGCGCCGACCTGTACTCGCTCGGCTGCATCTTCTACCAGCTGGTCGCCGGGCGCCCGCCGTTCGCGAACCACGGCGCGGGCGAGGTGATCGGCCAGCACCTGTTCGTGGCGCCCGAGCCGCCGTCGCGTCACCGGGCGGGCATCACGCCCGAGACCGAGGCGCTGATCATGCGCCTGCTCGAGAAGGAGCCGGCGAACCGTCCGCAGAGCGCGCGCGAGCTGGCGAGCCAGCTCGTGGCGATCGCGCAGGTCCACGGCTCGATCCCTCCGCCGTCGTGGTCGCATCCCGCGCTCGCCGCGGTCCCGCAGCCGACGCCGTCGTTCACGCCGACATCGCAGAGCGGTCCGATCCCGGTGGCGTCGCCGAGCCAGCCGACCACGCTGAGCGGGGTCGCGAGCCAGTCGGTCGGCCGCACCCGCTCGCGCGTCGGGATCGGCGTGTCGATCGGGCTCGTCGCCGCGGCGATCGGCGCGGGCGTTTTCATCATCGGGCGCTCGCCCGACCGCGCGAGCCCGCCGATCCCGACGAGCGCGGCGCGACCTGCAGCGCTGGCGACGACGCCGCCGCCACCTCCAGCGCCCGCGCCGCCGCCGCCCGCGCCGGTCGTGGCCCCCGCGCCGCCGCCGCCCGCGCCGGTCGCGGCCCCCGCGCCGCCACCGCCGGTCGCCGCCAAGCCGCCGCCGGTCTCGGTGAAGAAGCCGGTGCGGCCCGAGCCGAAGGCGAAGCCGGCCAGGAAGCCCGACGCGCCCGATCCGGCCAAGCCCGACCTGCCGATCGAGACGACGGTCGAATGAAGCGCGCGCTGGTCGCCGCCGTCCTGCTGGGATCGCTCGCCGCGCACGCGCAGCCCGCGGGCAACGACAAGGTCGACGCGCAGTCGCTCATGCAATCCGGCGTCAAGCTGCTCGAGGCCAGGGACTACCTGGGCGCGCTCGCGGTGTTCAAGACCGCGTACGAGCGATTCCCGGGCGCGAAGATCCTGCTCAACATCGGCACCACGCTGAAGCTGCTCGGCCGCGACGCCGACGCCGCCAACGCCTACCAGCGCTTCCTCGAGGCCAAGGACACCGATCCGAAGCGCCGCGCCGAGATCGAGAAGCTGATCGCGCAGATCGACAAGGCGGTGGGCCGGATCGATCTCGCGGTGACCCCGTCGGACGCGCAGCTGTCGTTCGACGACGACGACTGGCTGCACGCCGTGCACGCGGCGACCTGGCGGCTGCCCCCGGGCAAGCACACGCTCACGGTGCGCCGCGACGGCTACGAGACCAAGACCAAGTCGATCGAGGTCGCGGCCGGTGACAGCGCGTCGATCGAGATCACGCTCGCCCCGCTGCCCAAGCCCGCGCCGACGGTGGTCACCGTGCCGGTCGAGACCGAGATCCACGCGGCGCCGGTCGCCGAGGCGCCGCGCTCGCGATTCGGCGCGATCGTGTTCGGCAACTTCGACATCCCGCACGGCGGCGCGGCGCTGGTCGGGGTCACCGCCGATGTCGCCCCGCGCATCGCGCTGCGCGCCGCCGCGATCCTCGGCCCGCACGTCGGCGGCTACGTCGGCGGCGTGCTGGCGATCCTCACCCATCGCTACCGGCCGTACGTCGCCGCGGGCGTGCCGGTGTTCGCGTCCAGCGGTGCGCGCTACGGCGTGCGCGGCGCGGGCGGCTTCGAGTACGAGCTGGGCCGCCACCTCGCGATCTCGATCGAGGCGGGCGTCGAGCACACGTTCAACACCCAGATGGGCGTCAAGTCGACCGCGTTCGTGCCGGCGATCGGCGTCATCGGCCGGCTGTGATCAGTTCGCGACCACCATCATGTGGCCGTTGTTGATCGCGAAGATCCGGCCGGCGTGATCGAGCGCGACCGGCGTGTAGGCCGCGCCGATCGACTGGTCGAGGAAGAACTTGTCGCGCAGCGTTCCGTCCGGCGCGATCGCGTACAGGTTGCCGTCCTCGCTGTTGGCATAGACCACGCCGTCGGCGTCGACCGCCGGCGCGTTGACGCACCACTCGAAGCCCTTGGGATGGTCCGACACGCAGGTCAAGGAGCCGTCGGGCGCGCGCGTGCAGCTCTCGGTGTTGGTGTTCTCGAACTGCCAGACCGGGTCGAGCGACGAGTCGAGCGCGGTGATGTAATACGGCCCGGGATCCTCGTCGGTCCGGTCGGTGAAGCTGATGTAGTTGTTGTCCTTGATGATGATCTCGTCGCCGGCGAGCGCGGGCGTGCTGTCCCAGCCGAAGTTGTAGCTCGTGACGTACGCGCCCTTGTCGGTGAAGCGCAACAGGTGACCGCGATCGAGCGAGACATCGTCGAGCGCGCCGTACAGCACGCCGCCGTCGGGCAGCGCGACCGGCGTGGACGAGGAGTCGTCGTCGACGAACGCCGCTGGCGTCATGTTCGTGTAGGGATCGACGCCGGTCTGCGCGTTGTTCGCGCACGCGAAGTCGATGCCGCAGCCGCCGTACAGCAGCCCGCGCAGCGAGGCCGACCAGTTGGCCGACATCGTGCCCGGGTTGACCGCGCTCAGGTACGAGTACTCCTCGTCGAACTGCGCGTGCGTCGCGACGAACACCGTGCCGTCGGCCGCGAACGCGGGTGCGGTGTTGATCCCGGGCACCTGCGGGCCGCACGCCACCTTCATCGGATAGACGTGCGTGCCGTCGGGGTTGTCGGGCGGCGGCAGTGGCTGCGGATTGTCCGGATCGATCTGGAACGTGCCGTAGCAGGTCTCGCCGCGCGGCGCACCGCCGACCAGGTCGGCGTAGTCGGCGTAGCGCACGCCGCCGTCGGGCGCGACCGCGACCAGCCACGCCCTGGCCGGGGTGGTCAGCGGCGCGTCGTGATCGAGCGCGACCGCGTTGTAGTAGATGATGCCGGCGTCGACCGCGAGCGCGCCGGCGACGTAGGTGTCGGCGGTGAACCCCGGTGGCTGGACGTGGCGGAGCACCTTGCCGGTCACGGCGTCGAGCTCCCACAGCGTGCCGCCGGCGCCGGGGATCGCGATCTGCGAGCCGACCACCACGGGCTGGAACATCGGCTCGAAGAACGGTCCCGGCTCGGGCGTCCAGTCGCTGTCGAACTGCCAGTCCGCGGCGAGCGCCCCGTCGTGCCAGCTGTAGCGGACCTCGCTCCAGATCTGGCTGTCGAGCCGGTACAGCTCGTCGGGCTCGAAGCAGTCGGGGACGGTGCCGGTCGCGGGCGGGGTCGCCGGCTTGCGCTCGCACGGCGTGTACGTCCCGCCCTTCTGCATCATGTAGACCGCGTCCTGGTCGAGCAACGGCACCTGGTAATGCACGATCAGGTCGCCGGTGGTATCGAGCGCCTCCTGGGGGACGAACGGATCGAACACGATGTCGGCGAACGACTGCTGGAGCGGCTGGCCCGACACGCAGGTGTCGCCCGAGTGTGCGGCGTTGTTGCCCCACTGGTGCCAGGCGTCGCACCCGGGATCGTGCGGGTGCGCGTTGTCGCCGCACGCCGCGAGCGCGACCAGCACCACCGCGCGGTTCATTTCTCCACCAGCGCGGTGAGCGCCCGGAGCGCGTCACGCGCGCGCTCGACGTGCTCGGCGGCCGAGCTGACCGCGGTCGCGACCACGATCACCGACTCGCTCTGCTCCATCATCGCGGTCTCGTCGGAGGCCGCCCGCATGTTCGCGCGCAGCGAGTCGATCGACTCCTCGAGCACGCTCAGGTGCTCGACCACCTCCGGCGAGCCCTTGCCGGTGTTGGTCGGCTCGTCCTCCTGGGCGCGGCGCGCCGCGGCGAGCTGGGCCTCGGTGTCGGCGAGCGCGCGGCGCAGCTTCTCGTCGTCCTTCTCCAGCTTGACCAGCTTCTGCTCGAGCTCGGCCGCGCGCGCGACCAGCGCGGTGTAGCGCGACAGGTCCGCCTGCGCGGTCTGCTCGGGATCCACGACCGGCGGGCGGGACGGCCGGCGATGGTGCGTGGTCTCGCTGTCGTCGCGCACGTCGCGCAGCTGCGACTCCATGCGATCGCGCTCGAGCGTGACCTGGGCGAGCTTGGCCTTGGCCTCGCGCAGATCGCGCTCGAGCTGCGCGATCTCGCGCTCGGTGTTGGCCGCGAACTGGCGGACGTTCTCGGCGGCGTCGACCTCGCGCTTGAGCTGCGCGATCTGCTGGTGGGCCTCGGCGAGCCGGCGCTCGACCAGCGGATCCGGCGTGTGCGCGCTGGCCTCGACCTCGAGCAGCCGGCGCTCGAGCTCCTCGTTCGCGCTCTGGGCCTCGCGCGCGCGGCGCTCGGCGTCGACGATCCGCTCGGCCGCGTCCTTGGCGCGCGCCTCGATGTCCTTCGCGCGCGCCTCGATGTCGCGGCTGCGCGCCTCGACCTCGCGCACGTGCGCCTCGAGCTCGCGCGCGCGCAGCTCGAGCTCGTCGGCGCGCCGCGACGACTCGCTGGCGCGATGCTCGAGCTCGGTCGCGTGCTCCTCGGACTGCTGTGCGCGGGTCTCGGCGTCGCGCGCGCGGGCCTCGACCGCCTGGAGCCGCTCGCCGAGATCCTCGCCGGTGCCCGGCCGCGCGATCTTGCCGGCGGCGGCATCGCGCTCGAACCACGACAGCTTCTGCAGCGCCTCGTCGAGCTGGCGCTGGAGCGCGCCGGCGCGGCCGATCGCGAGGTCCGCCGCGTCGGCCTTGGCCGCGAGCGGCGCGAGCCGCGACTCGGCGTCCTCGGCGCGGCGCTCGGCGTCCGCCAGCCGGGCGCGCTCGGCCTCCGACGATCCGGTGTGCTCCTCGGCCGTGCGCTCGAGCTCGGCGAGCCGCGCGCGCGCGCTCGCGAGCTCGCCCTCGGCGGCGCTGCGCGCCTGCTTGGTCGCGGCGAGCTGCTGCTCGAGGCCGTCGACCCGCTTCTCGAGCTCGGCGGCGGTCTTGACCGCGGTCTTGGCGGCGGCCTTGGCCTCGCCGAGCTGCTCCTCGAGCCTGCCGAGCCTGCCGCGCGCCTCGTCGAGCGTCGCGCTCGACGCGGTCTGCTCGACCGCGGCGCCGGCCTCGAGGTCCTGGATCTTCTCCTCGAGCTGCTCGATCTGGACCTCGAGCTCGGCGGTGCGGCCCTCGGCGAGCTCGACGCGATGCTGCACGCCGGCGAGCGGGGTCCGGGCCTCGGACAGCTCGCGCTCGAGCTGGGTCTTGCGATCGACCAGGCTCATCGCGGTCGAGCGCTCGGCGGCGAGCTCGCGCTGGGTCTGCTCGATCTGGTGCTGCGCGGCGTCGAGCTTGGCGCGCAGCTCGGCCTCGACCGCGGCCGCCTTGGTCGCGGCGGCCTCGGCGCGCACCTCGGCGTCGCGGATCGCCGCGGCGCGCTCGCCGTCGCGGCCCTGTGCCGCCTCGGCCGCCTTGCGCGCGCCGTCGAGCTCGCGCGCCACCGCGCGGGTCTGCTTGTCGGCCTCGACCGCCCGGCGCAGCGCCTCGGCGACATCCTTCGCCATCGCCTTGGCCATCGTGTCGGCGGCGCTCGCGCGCTTCTCGAACTCGTCGGCCCGCGCGACCGCCTCGGCGATCTGCACGTCGGCGGTCTGCGAGCGCGCCCGCGCGTCCTCGCGCATCTTGCGCGCCGCCGCGATCTCCTGCTCGGCGCTCGCCAGCTTGCGCAGCCGTTCATCGAGGTCGGTCGCGCGCGCCTCGGCCGCTTTCTGGCGGTCGGCCGCCGCGCTCGCCTCGCCGCGCACCGCGGCGAGCTTGGCCTCGGCGGCCGCCGCGGCCGCGTTCGCGGTCGCGACCGCCTGCTCGAGCTCGCTCGCACGCTCGCGCCGCGCGTCGAGCTGGTGCTGCGCGTCGGCCAGGTCGGCCGCGAGCTTGGCCGCGCGCGCCTCGGCGGCCTGGAGCGGCGCGTCGCCCGCGCCGAGCCGGCTCTCGAGCGCCGTCGCCTTCTCGCGCAGCGCCGCGAGCTCGCTCTCGGCCGCGCCGCGCGCGGCCACCGCCTCGGCGATCCGCTGCTCGATCTCGGAGACCCGCGTCTCGGCCTTGGCGACCTGGGTCTGGGCGTGCGCGTAGTTGCGCTCGGCGCCCTGCGCGCGGATCTGCGCCGCCGCGACCTCCTTCTCGGCCTTCTCGGCGCGCGCGGTGAGCGCGGCGACCAGCTCGGCGCCGGGCGGCTGCGGCGGCGCGACCGCGTTGCGCTTGAGCGCGTCGACCTCGCGCTGCAGCGCGCTGATCTGCATGTCGGCCTCGGCGAGCTTCTCCGCGGTCGCGATCCCCGCCTGGGTCTCGGCGATCATCTTGGCCTCGCGCGCCTTGGCGACCTCGGCGCGCAGCTGCTCGAGATCCGCGGCGCTCGCGCGCCGGAGGTCGTCGAGCTGCTCGCGCAGCGCGCTGGCGTCGTCGGCGTGCGCGCCGCCCACGTCCTGGTGCTGGCGGAGCTCCTCGTGCAGCTCGCCGACCCGGCGCGCGAACGCGTCGCGCTCGTCCTCGACGGCGGCGCGCGCCTTGCGCTCGAGCTCGAGCCACTGCGCGAGCGTGCCGTGCAGGCCGTTCGGCGGCGGCAGCGTGCCGCTCGCCGGCAACAGGCGGATCATCAGCGAGCCGACCAGCACGATCTCGCCGATCGGCACCTGCGCGCGCTGCACCTTGTGCGGCCCGACGTAGATCCCGTTCGAGCTGCCGAGGTCCTCGACCCACAGCGTGCCGCCGTCGACGAAGAACCGCGCGTGCACGCGCGACACCCGCGGATCGTCGCTGCGGATCGCGCACTCGGCGGCGCGGCCGACCATCACCGGCTCGGCACCGAGCGCGAACGAGCGGTCGATGCCGTCGACGTCGCTATAGACGAGGGTCGCCATCCGCGCTCAGCGAAACTATCATTTCGGGCACAGCGCCGCGATCAGCTGGTCGGCCGCGACCAGCGCGCGATCGGTGTCGTCGTCGAGCAGCAGCACGTGGCCCATCTTGCGGCCCGGCGCCGGCGCGTCCTTGCCGTAGAGGTGCAGCCGGGCCTCGGGCCGGGCCAGCACCTCGCGCCACGCCGGGGGACCGTCGCGCCACAGGTCGCCGATCAGGTTCACCATCACCGCCCCGGATAGCAGCCGGGGATCGCCGAGCGGCAGCCCGCACACCGCGCGCACGTGCTGCTCGAACTGCGACGTCGCACACGCGCCGTACGTGTAGTGGCCGCTGTTGTGGGTGCGCGGCGCCAGCTCGTTGACCAGCAGGCGCCCGTCGGCGAGCTCGAACATCTCGACCGCGAGCACGCCGACGTGATCGAGCGCCTCGGCGAGCGTCACCGCGAGCTGCTCGGCGCGCACGCGCTGCGCGTCGGGCAGCGGCGCCGGCGCGCGCGTGGTGTGCAGGATGTGCTTGCGATGGACGTTCTCGGCGATCGGATAGATCCGGATCTCGCCCGACAGCCCGCGCGCCAGGATCACCGAGATCTCGCGCGCGAACCGCACCAGCTCCTCGGCGACCATCCCGCCCGCGCTTTGCGCGTGCGCGATGGGATCCGTGACACGGGGAGCCGCGCCGCGCAGCCGCGCGAGCTCGGCCGCCGGATCGCTGCCCGGATCGATCCGGATCTGGCCCTTGCCGTCGTAGCCGGCGCGGCGGACCTTGACGATCACCGGCCGGCCGAGCCGGTCGAGCGCGGCGGCGAGCTCGTCGGGCGTGGTCGCCGGGGCCCACGCCGCCTGCGGCACGCCGAGCCGGTCGAGGAACTGCTTCTGGACCTGGCGATCGTTGATCGTCTGCAGCACCGCCGCGCCCGGCCGCACCGGGACGATGCGCTCGAGCTCGGCGAGCAGCTCGTGCGGCACGTGCTCGGTGTCGAGCGTGATCACGTCGACCTGGCGCGCGAGGTGGCGCGCGGCCTCGACATCGTCGAGCGCGCCGACCACCACCCCGTCCGAGACCTGCGCGGTCGGGCAGCGCGGGCTCGGGTCGAGCACGACGATGCGGTAGCCCATGCGGCGCGCCGCGAGCGCCATCATCCGGCCGAGCTGGCCGCCGCCGAGCACCCCGATCGTCGCTCCGGGCCACAGCGCGATCACGGCAGCGAGTCTCCGAGCACGCGCTGGGTCTGCGCCGCGCGGTACTTCTCGATGCGCTCGCCGAGCACCGGATCGCCGAGCGCGAGGATCGCGGCGGCGAGCAGGCCGGCGTTGGCCGCGCCGGGCTCGCCGATCGCGAGCGTGCCGACCGGGATGCCCTTCGGCATCTGCACGATCGACAGCAGCGAGTCCATCCCCGACAGCGCCCTGGACTGCACCGGCACGCCGAGCACCGGCAGGCGGGTCTTGGCGGCCGCCATGCCCGGCAGGTGGGCCGCGCCGCCCGCCCCCGCGATGATCACCTGGATGCCGCGCGCCGCCGCGCCCGACGCGTACTCGAACAGCAGATCCGGCGTGCGATGAGCCGACACGATCTTCTTCTCGTAGATCACGCCGAGCTCGTCGAGCACGTCGGCCGCGTGCTTCATCGTGGCCCAGTCGCTGTGCGAGCCCATGATGATGCCGACCCGTGCGCTCATGCTCACCTCTTTGGCCCCGCCGCGCGCCGGAGCCGATCGCCGACAGCTTCGCCCAGCCCGACCGCCGGTGGCAACGCGGCGATCACGACATCGACGCCCGCGGCATCGAGATCGCGCAGCGCGGCGTACAGCTCGCGCGCCATCCCGGGCAGATCGTCGGGCAGCGCGCGCGCGATCGCGGGGAGCTCGCCCCACGCCGCGAACGCCGAGGCCGGCGCGAGCACCGCGCGCGTGCCGTGCTCGGCCGCGACCGCCGCCGGCACGTCGTCGGGATCGACCGCGACCACCCGCGCGCGCGGCGCGTAGTGGCTGGCCAGCGTGCCCGGCGCGGCCGGCGCCGCCGCATCCGGCGCGGCGAGCGGTCCGACGATCACCTCGATCGCCTCGCGGGGCAGCCCGCCCGGGCGGAGCAGCACCGGCCGATCGCGCGACAGGTCGACGATCGTCGACTCCACGCCGACCCGGCACGGCCCGCCGTCGAGGATGTAGTCGACGTCGCCGCCGAGATCGGCGCGCACGTGCGCCGCGGTGGTCGGGCTGACCGCGCCGAACCGGTTCGCGCTCGGCGCGGCGATCGCGCCGCCGAACGCGCGGAGCAGCGCCTGGGCGACCGGATGCGCCGGCACGCGCAGGCCGACCGTGTCGGCGCCCCCGGTCGCGGTACGCGCCACCCGCGGCGCGCGCCGCAAGATGATCGTCAGCGGCCCGGGCCATGCCGCCGCGGCGAGCCGGCGCGCGACGTCGGGCACGCCCACCGCCCAGTCGTCGAGCCGCGCGCCCGGCGCGAGGTGGACGATCAGCGGATGCGCGCGCGGCCGCTGCTTGACCTCGAAGATGCGCGCGACCGCGGCGTCGCTCGACGCGTCGGCGCCGAGCCCGTACACCGTCTCGGTCGGAAACGCGACCAGCCCGCCCGCGCGCAGCACGTCGGCCGCGCGCTCGATATCGCTCCCCCATGAGTCGTCCACCCCGCTAGCTTATGCGTGGGGACGCGTCGTGGCGAGCGACGGGCGATCGCGCCACGCGGCGCGCAGCCGGTCGAGCCCGGTGCGCTCGACCGGATAGCTGTGACGGAACTCCATCCAGTCGAGCGCGCCGACCGCCGAGATCTCGGGCAAGCCGAGCTCGTCCGTGCGCAGCTGCGGAGCGATCCACGCGAAGATCGCCGCGGCGCGGTCGAGCTGGCGCGCCGCGTACGGCGTGCCGTCGATCGCGACGCCGTCGCGCCGCAGGTAGAACAGCTGGATCACGCTGTCGAGCGCGGCATCGAGCGCGTTCAGCTGGTTGGCCTCGCGCCAGGCGTCGCGCGGCGGCGCGAGCTCGCCCCAGCCGCGGGTCAGCGTCAGCCAGTCGATGATCGCGCGCGAGTCGAAGATCGTGCGGCCGCCGTCGACCAGCGCGAGCGGCACCTTGCGGATCGGCGAGACCTCGCGCAGCAGCGCCTGTCCCGCCTCGGTCGCGGTGTCGATCCGCTCGATCGGCTCGCCGACCTCGGCCGCGACCACGCGCACGCGGCGTACGAACGGAGACGTGGTGGTGCCGTAGAGCTTCATCGCGGCGAGCCTACACGCTACGCTGTGCACGTGCAGGTGTTCCTGATCCGGCACGCCGCGGCGGTCGACGAGACCGTCGCGCTGCGCGATCCGCAGCGCTACCTCACCGCCCAGGGCCGGAGCCAGGCGAGCGAGCTCGGCGAGCGCCTGCGCTGGCACGACTGCGAGCCGACGCACCTGTGGTCGAGCCCGCTGGTCCGCGCCGTCCAGACCGCGGAGCTGGTCGCCGCCGGCCTGCACAGCCCGATCGCGGTCGAGATCGTCCCCGCGCTCGCGCCCGACAGCGACGTCCGCGCGGTGATCGCCGCCGTGCGCGCGCTGCCCGCCGACGCCTGCGTCGTGGTGGTCGGCCACGAGCCCGCGCTGTCCGCGATCGGCGCAGTGCTCGCGGGCGCCGAGGACTTCGCCGCGCTCGCCAAGGCCGAGGCCGTGCGGCTGGTCGACGGCGCCGTGCGCTGGCGGTTCGCCTGGAACGACGACGCCCCGCGCGCGGCCAGCTGACGCCCGGGCCGCGTCACGCACGGTGCGACGCCGATCGCCTCTCTCTGCCCGCGAATTACGGAATGAACGTTCAGTCCGTAATCACGTGGTGGCGGATTTCGATGAAGAAGGGTGTGCGTGCGCTCCGCGAATTACGGAATGAACGTTCAGCTCGAGATCGTGTCGCGGCAGACTTCGATGAAGAAGGGCGTGCGTGCGCTCCGTGAATCATGGAATGAACGTTCAGTCCGTAATTCACGGACCTCCGGGTCCGTAATTCACGGACCCGCAGCCCCGCGCCAGACCGCGGCGGGCGCTCGCGCGGTCGCCGACGAGCGCGGCGAGGGTCGGTGCGCGTCGTGCCGCCGTGGCCGCCTGCAAGCCGGCGCGCGCAGGGGACGATCAGCGGCGGCGAAGCGCCCAGCGACTCGCGATCGCGAACAGGGCGGCGAACGCGGTGATGCGCGTCGCGACCGTAGCGCCGAGCGGCAGCGCGAGCTCCTCGAGCGCGACCTGGTAGTGGAGCGTGACGACCGCGGCCAGCACGATCAGTGCGGCGGGAAGCACGGCGCGATGGCGTACCGCGCGCAGGCCACCCCGCGCGACGACGAAGGCCGCGAGCGTGGCCAGCGGGATCGCCGCGAGCAAGCCGAGCGCCATGGCCTGCTGGTCGGCATCGGCAGGGAGCTCGGCCCCGCTCTCCAGCGGCGAGACCGCAAATGCGCCGACGATCGCGAGCACGGTCGTGACGCCCGCGATCGCGAGGCCGACGGCGAGCGTGTCGAGCCGGCGATCGTCGCCGGGCAGCGCGCGTTCGGCGCGCCGGCTGGCGAGCCGGCGGGCGAGCGCCGCCGCCGCGAGCGCGATCGCGATGACCGATGCGCCGATCGCGCGCGGGCTCGCCGCATCGAGGACGTGGAGGCGGGCCGAGACCGCGGCGACGATCGCGAGCCCACTCACGACCGCCGCCGCACCCGCCGCGGCGGTCGCCACGCGGTCGACATGGCGCCGCGCGGGCGCCAGCTCCGCGCAAGCCGCCGCGGTGCGATCGAGCCGGATCACCAGCTCGTCCATCGCGGGCAGGTCCTGCGCCGCATCGCGCGCGAGCGCACCGAGATCGCCCTCGATCATCATGACGCACCTCCGATCCGCGCGTGGTCGTCGCGCCGGCGCGCCAGCGCGAAGGCCGAGACCGCGATCGCGACGGTCGCGATCCCGGCGAGGGCGGGCGCGCGCATGCCGAGCGCCGCGACGATCACCGCCGCGGCCGTCGCGCTCCACGCGATCGCGCCGCGCCCGAGCCAGCCGAGCCAGCGGCGCAGCAGCGC
>DATJAE010000166.1:0-15554 GCA_035516595.1 Kofleriaceae bacterium
GACCGTGTGCTGGTCGCGCGCGATCAGCTCGGGCCGGCCGTCGCCGTCGAGGTCGTGCGACACGTACCAGACGTCGCCGGGCAGCCGCACGCTGGTGTCGGTGTCGACCGCGACCGCCGCGACCTCGCGCGGCACGACCGCCGGGGTGGCCTGCGGCTGCGACGCGTGCTGGCGAACCGCGAACGTCGCACCCAGCGCGAGCCCGGCCGCTGCGATGATCCATCCCGTGCGTGCGAGCTCTGCCCTCATGGACCAAGCATGGCCGGGAGCACGGCCGGGCGCACGTGCTACTTGACGTGACGGGCCAGCCACGTGACCAGCGGCGCGGTGGCCCTGCCGTGCCTCACCAGCCAGCCGACGAGCTCCGGCCGGTGCAGCAGGCCCTTCGGGATCTCGGGAAACCCGCCGGTCAGCCCGCGCATCCTGAGGAATTCCGCGCGCGGGTGCTCGGCCGGATAGGGCCTGGGCACCTTCTTGTAATCGTCGTGGCCACCGACCCGATAGCCGGCCTTGCGCAGCTTGCCGACCAGCGCGGCGAGCGGCTTGCCGGTGGCGTCGGCGGCGACCAGCTTGCGCCAGCGCACGAGCTGCCGGTCATCGAAGAAGTACGTGCCGACGCCGATGAACTCGTCCTCGAGCCCGAGGTGGATGTACATCACGCTGCTCGACCCGGCGGTCAACACGCCCGCGATGTGGGTCTTGTACGGCGCCTTGTCCTTGGAGAACCGCACGTCGCGGTAGATCCGGAACAGCTTCGGCGCGCCGAGCTTGATCGGTGCGAACGCGGGCGCGAGCTTGGCCGCGACCTCGCCGAGCAGCGCGGTCATCGGCACCACCCACTGCGTCTGGTAGCGCTGCTTGTTGGCCTCGAACCAGTCGCGGTTCATCTCGGCCGCGAGCTCGTGGAAGAACTGCGGCGCGCTGCGATCGAATCCGGTGAATCGCGCCGGCTCGGCGGCGGGCTTCGGCATGCGCGGACGTTACGCCGCGCCGAGCCGCCGCGAAAGCTTGCCGCCGATCCGGCTGACCGCGAGCGGCGCGAGCCGGGTCAGCGCCGCGAGCACGCGCGCGTCGCGGCCGACCGTGCGCACCGCCGGGTTCGAGCGCGTGACCGCATCGACGATCGCGTCCGCCACCCGCGACGGCGGCGCGCCGCGCGACGCGAACGTGCGCGCGACCCGCTCCTTGCGCGACGCCATCGCGGCCGTGGTGCGGCCGTCCTCGACGATCTGGGTCGCGATCATGCCCGGGCAGATCGCGGTCACGCCGATGCGATGCGGCGCGAGCTCCTCGCGCAGCGACTGCGACAGGCCGCGCACCGCGAACTTGCTCGCGACGTAGGCGGTCACGCCCGGCGCCGGGTAGATGCCGAAGATGCTCGACACGTTGACCACGTGGCCGACCAGACCGCTCGGAAGCGGGCCTGGCTGGCTCCCGTGACCCGGGGCCGCGCCGCGCGCGACCATGTTCGGCAGGAAGAAGTGGCAGCCGTGGACCACGCCGCGCAGGTTGACGCCGAGCAGCCAGTCCCAGTCGTCGAGCGTGGTCTCGAGGAAGCCGCCGCTCACCACGACCCCGGCGTTGTTGACGACGACGTCGGCGGCGGGCGCCACCGCGTGCACCGCGTCGGCGAACCGCTTCATCTGCGCGCGATCGGCGACGTCGACGCGTTCGACCACGAGCGCGCGGTCGCCGAGCTCGCCGCGCAGCGCGGCGAGCCGCGGCTCGGCGACGTCACACGCCGCGATCCGGGCGCCGCGCCTGGCGAACGCGAGCGCGGTGGCATGGCCGATGCCGCTGCCCGCTCCGGTGACCACGACCACGCGATCGCGCAGATCCTCGCTCGTCATGCGGCCTCGGTGAACGGCAGGTCGTGCGCCGCGAACCAGTCGCGCGCGAGGTGATCGATCCTGTTGTCGCGCGGGTGGAAGCGGCGCCGGATGTACTGGCGGATCCCTGCGACGAACACCCGGCGGATCACCGGATCCTCGTCGCGCAGGGTGGCGAGCTCGCGCAGCGCGCGCAGCGGGCCGTAGCCTTCCTGGCGGAGCAGCATGCCGGTCGCCCACGCCCAGAACAGCGCGAGCATCACGGTGGCGTAGGCCAGCCCCGCCATGCGCAGCACGTACGACGGCGCGACCTGCTGGAGCACGTCGAACGCGACCGCGCGGTGCTCGATCTCCTCGGCGGCGTGCCATGCGAGCAGGCGCTGCATCTCGGGGTGCGCGTGGTCGAGCGCGCCCTTGGCGAACGCGCCCTCGGCGAGGATCGCGGTGTAATGCTCGGCGGCGGCGGTGCCGGCGAGGTTGAGCGCGGGCGGCATCACCCGCTCGATCCACTGCGTGATCGCGCCGTAGCGGCGCAGGAAGCGATCGATCTCGAAGCCCTGCGCGCGCATCACGCGGTTGTAGTCGTCGTGCGCCGCCGCGTGATGGCCCTCCTGCTTGAAGAACGCCTTGACCTGCGCGCGCAGCTCGGGGTCCGTGATCCGCTCGGCGTAGTGGTGGACCGAGCGCACGAAGAACCGCTCGCCGTGCGGGAACAGCATGTTGATGCCGTTGGACAGCGCGGTCGCGGCCGCGTGGCCGGCCATCCAGTGACGCGGCACGCTCGCGAGGTCGACATCGATCGTCCGCGGGATCGGGATCGCCATGTCCGCAGGCTAGCCGCCTATTGACCGCAAGTCAATAGGCGTGTTGTATGATCCCTTGATGCCACCGTCCCGGGCCGTTCGCAAGCTGGTGCGCGCCGCGATCGCGCGGCCGCGGCGGCGGATCCGGCTCGACAACGATCAGCGCCGCGCCCAGCTGCTCGCGCTCGCGCGCAAGGCGTTCTCCGACCGCTCGTACGACGAGGTGTCGATCGACGACCTCGCGCGCGAGGCGAAGATCTCGAAGGGCCTGCTCTATCATTACTTCCCGACCAAGCGCGATCTCTACGTCGCCGGGCTGCGCGAGATCGCCGAGCAGCTGGTCCAGCGCTGCACCGCGATCCCGACCGACCTCGCGCCGGCCGAGCGCGTGCGCGCGGGGCTCGACGCCTATCTCTCGCACGTCACCGAGCACGCGCGCGCGTTCGTCTCGCTCATGCGCGGCGGCATCGGCTCGGATCCCGAGGTCGCGCAGGTGATCGAGAGCGTGCGCACCCGGCTCGCCGATCGCTTCCTCGAGGGCTCGCCGTTCAAGCCGATGCTCGCCGGCAACGCGAAGTTCGCGACCGCGCTGCGTGGCTGGATCGGCTTCGTCGAGGGCGCGTCGATCGACTGGTGCGCCAACCCGCGGCTGTCGCAGGCCGAGCTGCGCGATCTGCTGTCGCAGATCCTGTTCGCGATCATGTCGGTCGTCGCGCCCCAGGTCCTACGCTAGGTCGAACACCAGGACCTCGGCGTCCTCGCTCGCGCGGATCGCGAGCGCGCCCTCGCCCTCGCCGTCGACCGCCGCGCCATCGCCCGCCGCGAGCGCGTGACCACCGACGTCGACCTTGCCGCGCGCGACCTGCACCCACGCGTGGCGGCCCCTGGCGAGCCGGTGCACGACCTCCTGGCCGGGCGCGAGCAGCGCGGCGGCCAGCGTGGCGTCCTGGTGGATCGTCACCGAGCCGTCACGGCCGTCCGGCGACGCGACCACCCGCAGCGCGCCTCGGCGCTCGGCCTCGCTGAACGCCTTCTGCTCGTAGCTCGGCGGATAGCCGGCCTTGTCGGGCAGGATCCAGATCTGGAGCAGGTGCGCGGTCTGCGACTTCGACGGGTTCATCTCGGAGTGCAGGACGCCGGTCCCGGCGCTCATCCGCTGGACGTCACCCGGCCGGATCGTCGATCCGTTGCCCATGCTGTCCTTGTGCGCGAGCTCGCCCTCGAGCACGTACGTGACGATCTCCATGTCGCGGTGGGGATGCATCCCGAAACCGCGGCTCGGCGCCACGTGATCCTCGTTGATCACGCGGAGCGCGCGATAGCCCATGAACGCGGGATCGTGGTAGTCCGCAAACGAGAACGTATGCGCCGTCCGGAGCCAGCCGTGGTCGGCGCCACCACGATCGCGGGCCGCTCTCACTCGAATCTGCATGGCGACACACTAACCACGCTCGAACACCAGCGGCAGAGTCACCTGGCTAGGTCCGCGCTGCGGGCCGAGCTTCCAGGCGGCAATAGACTGTTGCAGCGCCGCGACGAGCTTGCGGCGCGCGCGCTCGTCGGCGCGCGGCACGCGCGTGGTGTCCGACAGGATGCGGGTGCGCCGCACCGCGCCGCCGCGGTCGACCGCGAACGCGAGCGCGAGCATGCCGGAAACCGGCAGATCGCCGATCAGGCTGCCGAGCTCGCGCGCCCGCGCGGTCAGCGTCCGGGTCGCGACCGGGCCCTGCACGAACGGCCGCGGCTGCACGAACCAGCCGTGGATGACCAGCCGGCCGGCGCGCGGGTCGCGCGTGCCGGTCACCGCTCGCACGCCGTGCGGGATCCGCGGGTCGAACGCGATCAGCCGGCCGAACTCGGGCGCGATCGCGCGCACGATGTCGCCCTGCTCGAGCCCGCGCGTCCGGAAGTCGTGCCAGTGATCGAGCACCTCGTCGCGCAGCAGCACGGTCTCGCCGCCGGAGAACGCGCGATCGCGCCAGCGCGTCAGCGACATCACGAACGCCCACGGCCCGTGCGGCAGGTCGCCGTGCAGCTCCTGGCCGCAGCCGTCGACGTAGCACGACAGCCACGGCGGCGAGATGTCGTGGCAACCCAGCCGCGCGCGGCCCCACGCGACCAGCCGGCGGTGAAACCTCGCGTAGAGCGCGCGCGGGAAGTACGTCCACGCCGGGGTGCGCAGGTGGGTGTATTGCCCCGGCACGTGCCACCAGTCCCAGACGAAGCGATCGCTGCGGGCGCGCCGCGGGTCCGCGAAGCGCTCGTCGAACACCGCGCGCAGCGCGTTCGCCTCGGGCGCGAACCGATCGACCACGACCACGCTCTCGGACACGCCCGGAGGTGTATCCGAAAAACACGAACGCCGCCGAGCGGGAGCCGGGCGGCGTTCGCGAAGACGAGCAGGAGTTACTTGCTGCCCTTGTCGTCGCTCTTCTCGGCCGGCTTCTCGGCCGGCTTCGAGGTCTTGCTCTTGGTCGACGTCTTGGCCTTCGGCGCGGTCTTCGCGTCCTTGTCCTTCGACGTGTCGGTCTTGCTGGTGTCGCTCTTGCTGTCGGTCTTCGGCGGGTCGCCGGCGAACGCGAGCATCGGGGTCGCGAGGGTACCGATCACGAGCGCCGTACGAATGAAGTTACGCATCTGGGATCTCCTTGTTGGCTGCGAACGAGCCGGACAGGTTTGCAGCCGATGTGCCGATGGATCTCAGTTATTCCAGTTGCTTGCAGGCAAGCGGGTCGAGGCATGACGCCCCCACGGGGCATTGGGCCTCGGAACCGAATAGCGCGCCGCCGCGGGCCGTTCAACGAGGGTTTCGGCAATGATGGCCGCGTGCTGCGGGATCGGCTGATCGTGGGGGCGATGCTGGCCGGCGGGCTCGGGCTCGCCGCGCTCGAGCATGCGCTGCCCGACGCCGATGCAAAGGTGCGCGCGCGGCGCCACGTCGGCACCGTGCTGGTCGAGATCCGCGACGATGCCGACGTGCCGATCCCGGCGCGGCTGACGTTTCGTTCGGTCGGCGACACGCCGAAGCTGTACTTCACGACGATCGACATCGGCCGCGAGGAGGTCGGCGGGATCGCGGCCTACGATCGCGTGTTCGTGCTGCGCGGCGACTGCGAGCTGCACGTGCCGGTCGGCCAGTACGACGTGTGGGTCAGCCACGGCCCCGAATGGGACACGACGCGCGAGCGCATCGAGGTCAAGCCCGGCGCCGACGTCGAGGTCCACGCCAAGCTCCATCACGTGATCGACACGCCCGGCTGGATCTCGGGCGACTTCCATGTCCACGCGGCCGCGTCGCTCGACTCGCGCGTGCCGATGCGCGACCGCGTCCACCAGTTCGTCGCCGACGGCGTCGATCTGATCGTCTCGACCGATCACAACGTGATCGCGGACTACGCGCCGCTGATCGCGGAGCTCGGCGTGTCGGATCTGCTCGCGTCGGCCACCGGCGACGAGATCACGACCAAGACGTGGGGGCACTTCGGGGCGTTTCCGCTGCAGCCCGAGGAGGGCGAGCTCGGCCACGGCGCGATCGCGGTGAGCAAGCGCGCGCCCGCCGAGATCTTCGCCGACGTGCGCAAGCACGCGCCCGCGGCGCTGATCGACATCCACCACCCGCGGCTCGAGCATGGCGACATCGGCTACTTCCACCTCGCCGGGCTCGACGAGAAGACCGGCAAGGCCACGCGCCCCGGGTTCTCGATGGACTTCGACGCGGTCGAGGTGCTGAACGGCTACCAGGACGCCGATCGCAAGACGCTCGATCGCGTGGTCGGCGACTGGATCGCGTTCCTCGACGCGGGCAAGCGAGTCGCCGCGACCGGGAACTCCGACACGCACCACCTGACGTTCAACCTCGGCGGCTACCCGCGCAACTACGTCGCGCTCGGCGACGTGCCGATCGCGAAGATCGATGCCGCGATGGTGGTCACGGCGGTCAAGGCCGGGCGGTCGTACCTCACGACCGGCCCGATCGTCGACGCGTCGATCGGCGGCGCGTCGCTCGGCGACACCGCGACGGTCAAGGACGGCAAGGCGCTGCTCAAGCTGCGGGTGCGCGCGGCCAGCTGGGTCTCGACCCGGACGATCACGATCATCGGCCCGGGCGGCGCGGTGCTCGCGACCCGGCCGGCGCCGACCACGACCAGCGTGGTGCGGTTCGACGACGTCATCCCGCTCGACTTCGCGCGCGACGGTTACGTGATCGTTCGGGTCGACGGCGACCAGCCGATGGCGCCCAACGTCGGCGATATCGCGAGCTGGCAGGTCTATCCGCTCGCGATCACCAACCCGATCTGGGTCGATGTCGATGGCGACGGCAAGATCACGCCGAGCCGTCCGTTCCCGCCTTGACCTGGATCATGCGCCACGCCGTCGCCGGCGACCGTCGCGGTGAATGGTCCGGGCTAGAGCCGATCCCAGACGTACGACAGCTCGGTCACCGGAAAGCCGCCGACGCTGGTGCGCAGCCGCGCGCCCATCCGGCCGCCCATCGCCTCGTAGAACCGGCGGGCGTGCTGGTTGTTGTCGAGCACCCACACGATCATCGAGCGCATCTCGCTGGCGACCAGCCACGCCTGGACGCGCTCGAGCATGTCCTGGCCGAGCCCGTGGCGCTTGGCGTGCTGGACCAGATAGATCGCGTAGAGCTCGCCCGCGGCCGCGACGTGGCGGCGCGCCGGCCCCGCGTCGCAGAACCCGACGATGTCGCCGTGCGTGAGGTCGTACGCGACGAGCTGGAACACCGAGCGATCGCGCAGGATCCTGCGGCGCGTCTCGACGCGCTGCCCGACGTCGATCCGATCGAGGACGACATCGGGCAAGATGCCGCGGTAGCTCGCTTGCCAGCTGGCCGTGTGCGCCCGTGCGATGCCGTCGGCGTCGCCGACGGTCGCCTCGCGGATCGCGAATCGGGCCATGCCCGCTAGTTGTAGCGCGCTTACTGGTCGCTGACGCCCCACCGCAGGAGCTTGCGGTAGAGCGTCTTGCGATCGAGCCCGAGGATCTTCGCGGCATCGGTGCGATTGCCGTGACAAGCCTCGAGCACGCGCAACACGTGGCGGCGTTCGACCTCCTCGAGCGTGAGCAGCTCGGGGACATCGTTTCCGCTGAGCGAAGGGGTGCGCGGAGTCTGACGGGTACGGATCTTCTCGGGTAGGTCTTCCACTTGAATCTCCTCGAAGTGAGCCAGCGCGACCGCGCGCTCGAGGCAGTTGCCCAGCTCGCGAACGTTGCCCGGCCAGTCATAGGCCATGAGTCTCTCCGCCGCGGCCGGCGAGAGACCGAGAACCTTCTTGTCGAACACGGCCGCGTACTGGCGCAGCATGTGCTGCGCCAGCATCAAGACGTCCCCGCCGCGCGCCCGCAGCGGCGGCAGCGGGATGTGGATCACGTTGATCCGGTAGTACAGGTCCTCGCGGAACCGCTTGTCCTCGACCATCTCCTCGAGGTCGCGGTTGGTCGCCGCGACCAGGCGGACGTCGATCGTGATCTCGGTCTCCGCGCCGACCGGCCGGACCTTGCGCTCCTGGATCGCGCGCAGCAGCTTGGGCTGGAGCGCGAGCGCCATCTCGCCGATCTCGTCGAGGAACAGCGTGCCGCCGCTCGCCTGCTGGAACAGACCCTGCCGGCTCTGCTTGGCGTCGGTGAACGCGCCCTTGGCGTGGCCGAACAGCTCGCTCTCGAGCAGCGCCTCGGGCACCGCCGCGCAGTTGATCGCGACGAACGGCCCGGTCTTGCGCCGGCTCTTGTCGTGGATCGTGCGCGCGACGACTTCCTTGCCGGTGCCGCTCTCGCCGGTGATCAGCACGGTCGCGTCGGTCGCCGAGACCTGGTCGATCAGCGTGTAGACCTGCTGCATCGCGGGCGACGCCCCCACCAGGTCGCCGCGGCCGCGGGTCGACGCGACGACCTCGCGCAGCCGCTTGATCTCGCCGCGCAGCTGGCGGTGCTCGGCGGCGCGGCGGATCGCGATCGCGAGCGCCTCGATCTCGACCGGCTTGGTCACGAAGTCGTAGGCGCCGGCGCGGATCGCGCCGACTGCGGTCTCGAAGCTGCCGAACGCGGTCAGCACGATCACCGGCAGGTCCTGGCGATCGGCGACGATGCGCTGGCACAGCTCGAGGCCGGTCATGCCCTTCATGTGGAGGTCGGTGACCACGACGTCGACGTCGTGCTCGGGCAGCGCCGCGATCGCGTCGCTGCCGTTGCCGAACGTGACGACCGCGAACCCGCGCTTCTTGAGGCCGAGCTGGACGAGATCGACCATCTCGCGCTCGTCGTCGATCACGAACACCTTGGTCGGGCGCTCGCTCACGCGGCCCCTCCGCGCGGCAGGTAGACGGTGAACGTCGAGCCCTTGCCCGGCTGGGACTGGACGTCGATCCAGCCGCCGTGCTCGCGCGCGATGCCCCAGGTGACGCTGAGCCCGAGCCCGGTGCCCTCGCCGATCGCCTTGGTGGTGAAGAACGGTTCGAAGATGCGCTGTCTGGTCTGATCGTCCATGCCGACCCCAGTGTCGCGCACTTCGATCGCCATCCACGACTGCATCGGGCCGCCGACGTAGGCCGGCGGCACCTGATCGACCACGCGCGCCGCGATCGTCACCGTGCCACCGCCGGGCATGGCCTGGATCGCGTTGACCACCAGGTTGGTCAGCACCTGGTGGAGCTGGCCGTCGTCGGCCTCGACCCGCAGCGTCTCGTCGGCGGGCGGCGGCACGATCTCGACGTTGGCCTTGCGCGCGATCGTCGCGACCAGCTCGCTGACCCGCGCCGCGAGCGTCGTGATGTTGACCGGCGCCTTCTGCAGCGCGCGCGGCCGGGCGAAGTCGAGCAGCTGGCGGAGCAGCGCGGTCATCCGCTCCGACTGCTCGAGCACGATGCGCGCGGAGTCGACCACCTCGGGGCCGTCGACCTCGCGATCGCGGATCAGTCGCGCGCGCCCCGACACGACGTTGAGCGGCGTGCCGAGCTCGTGCGCGAGCCCCGACGCGAGCTTGCCGACCGTGGTCAGGCGATCGGCGTGGCGGAGCTGCTCGGTCGCGGCCTCGCGCTTGCCGCGCTCGTCGGACAGCCGCTCGCACATCAGGTTGATCTCGCTCGCGAGCTCGCCGAGCTCGTCGCGCTGGCCGAGCACGAGCGGCCCGCTGAGATCGCCGGTGCCGACCCGGCGCGCCTTGGCGGCGAGCCGCGAGATCGGGCGGCCGATGAACAGCACGCCGAGCAGGAGCGCGAGCGCCGCGGCCACCGCCACCGCGCTCGCCGAGCCGAGGATCTCGTTGCGCAGCGAATCGCGCGTGTACTTGTCGATGTCGACGAGCGGCTGCACGACCTCGATACCGCCGTCGCGCGGCTCGCTGCTCTGCGAGATCGCCGCGATGTCGACCGGGATGTAGGTGAGGACGAGGTTGGACTCCTGATCCTTGATCACGACGACGTCGCCGCGCGACATCGGCTCGAGCTCCTCCTTCGACGCGCGCGGCGCGTCGCGGCTGGTCGAGTCGAGCCACACCCAGCGCGCGCGGATGTGCTCGCTCTGGCTCGACGCGGTGATCAAGAACTCGCGCGCCGCGGCCTCGCCGTCGCGCGCCCACACCTCCGCCATGCCGCGCGCGAGCGCACGCCCGAGCGCGGTCGCCTCGGCGCGCATCTGCTTGTCGAATACCTCGCGCTCTCGGCGGTAATCGAAGAAGCCCTGGATCAGGGCGACGAGCGCGACGCCGATGACCAGCGCCGCGATGAACTTTCGCGTGAGCCGCATACCCCCGAAGAACCCTACCTGATTGGTAGTGGCCACGGGCCAGAGCGGTCCGAGGGCCATGTCAGCGGGACTCCTCGCAGATCACGCCGCCGCGCGAGTGCACCCGATGGGCCAGGCGTCACGCGACTGAAATAGAGGACGTGGGTGGGGCACGACGGGGCCCTTTGCCTCGTTGAGGCGTTGTGCCACTATCTATGTGGCCCGGATCGTGAAGTTTTGTTGCGCGTGCTCCCCAGAAACGTGCTCGTTCCGACCGACCTCGGCGACGGCGCCGAGCACGCGCTCGACTACGCCTGCGAGCTCGCGGCCAAGCTCGACGCGACGGTGCACCTGCTCAACGTGATCGGCGTCCCCGCGCTCGGCGTGCCGGAGCTCGGCGTCGCGCTGACCAGCTCGATGATCGACGCGATGGTGCGCGACAACCAGGCCGCGCTCGATCGGCTCGCCGACGCGCGCCGCACCCGGGCGCGCTTCGGTCACATCATGCTGCGCACCGGCGACGCGCGCGACGTGATCGACCAGACCGCGAAGGAGCTCGGCTGCGATCTGATCGTGATGGCCACGCACGGCCGGCGCGGCATCGCGCGCGCGCTGCTCGGCAGCATCACCGAGAGCGTCGTGAGGACGGCGCCATGCCCGGTGCTCACGGTCCGGACTGCCACGGCGAGCTGATATCGTGGAGCTGGCCCCGCGATGACGCACGATCGGCGACAGCGCATGGTGTCCGAACAGCTCAAGCGGCGCGACGTGATCGATCCGCAGGTGCTCGCCGCGTTCGGCCTCGTGCCGCGCGAGGCGTTCGTCTCCCACGAGCTCGATCACCGCGCGTACGACGACCAGGCGCTGCCGATCGGCCAGGGCCAGACGATCTCGCAGCCCTACGTCGTCGCGCTCACCGCTCAGGCGCTGCGGCTGCGCGGCGTCGAGCGCGTGCTCGAGATCGGCACCGGCTCGGGCTACGCCGCGGCGATCCTCGGCCTGCTGGCGCGCGAGGTCCACACCGTCGAGCGGCTGCCCGAGCTCGCGCACGCGGCCGCCGCGCGGCTCGCCGAGCTCGGCTACGACCGGGTCCAGGTCCACGTCGGCGACGGCACGCTCGGCTGGCCGGCCAGCGCGCCGTACGACGCGATCGCCGTCGCCGCCGCGGCGCCACGCGTGCCGCCCGCGCTGCGCGACCAGCTCGCGATCGGCGGGCGGCTCGTCGTGCCGATCGGCAGCGAGCACGGTCAGCAGCTCGTGCGGATCACGCGGCGGAGCGAGCGCGACTACGATCGCGACGACCTCGGCGCGGTGCGGTTCGTGCCGCTGGTCGGCGCCCAGGGCTTCACGCCGGCTTCGAAGCGATGAAGCTCATGGCGCGCTCGGCCAGCGCGCAGATCGTGAGGCTCGGGTTGACGCCGAGGTTCGCGCCGACCGCCGAGCCATCGACGACGTAGAGGTTGCGATAGCCGAACACGCGGTGCTGCGCGTCGATCACGCCGTGCTCGGCGTCCGCGCCCATCACGCAGCCGCCGATGCAGTGCGCGGTCATCGGCAGGTCGAACAGGATCTCGGAGGTCGACGTGATCGCGATGCCGCCGAGCTCCTCCGCGGCGCGCCGTGCGAACGCGTTGGCCTGCGGGATGTTGGTCGGGATCCGCGTGCCGTCGGTCGAAAGCAGCCTGCCGAACGGCCAGAACCAGCGCCGCTTGAGCCGCATGCGCAGCGTCGCGTCGATCGTCTGCATGACGAGCAGGATGAGCGTCTGGCGCGCGAACCCGAACGGCCACGCCGCGCGCCAGAACCTGATCGGGTGGCGAAACGCCGATGCGATCCACTTGAGGATGCGCACCCGGCCCTTGCCGTCGACCAGCATCGTCGCGATCAGCCCGAGCACGTCCGAGCCACGCGAGTAGCGCGTCGCCTCGATGTGCGTGAAGCGATCGAGGTGGATGCCCGAGCCGATCGCGATGCCCTTCGACATGTCGAACCGCGCGCCGGGGAAGCGCACGCCGAGGATCGACTCGGAGTTGGTGCGCACGTCGTGACCGAGCCGATCCGACAGCGCCGGCAGCACGCCCTGCCGCTTCATGCGCAGCAGCAGATCCATCGTGCCGAGCGCGGATGCGGCGAGCACGACCTGGCGCGCGCGGATCGTGCGGCGGCGCTTCGCGAAGCGCGCGGTCGAGCGCTCGACCTCGAGCTCGTAGCCCGCGCTGCCGTCGCTATCGAGCGGGCGCAGCCCGACCACGCGGGTCTCCGCGAGGATCTGCGCGCCGCGCTTCTCGGCGAAGTACAGGTAGTTCTTGTCGAGCGTGTTCTTCGCGTTGAACCGGCAGCCCACCATGCAGCCGCCGCACCCGATGCAGCTCGACCGCGCCGGCCCCTCGCCGCCGAAGTACGGATCGGGGTGCGGCTGGCCCGGCGCATCGCCGAAGTACACCGCGACGTCGGTGCGATAGAACGAATCGCCGACGCCCTGCGCCTTCGCCATCTGCTCGAGCACGCGATCGGCGTCGCCGAGGATCCGGTTCTCGGTGACGCCGAGCATGCGGCGCGCGGTCGCGTAGTGCGCCGGCATCTCGCGCTGCCACGCGGCGAGGCCTTGCCACGAGCCCTCGCCCCACACCGAGTCGGGCGGCACGAGCATCGTGTTGGCATACGTGATCGATCCGCCGCCGACCGCGTTGCCGCACAGGATCATCACGTGCTGGAACGGCCGCATGTTGTAGAAGCCGTACAGCCCGAGCCGGGGCCGCCAGATCCAGCGACGCAGCGACCACGTCGTCCTGGGGAAGTCCGACGCGTTCCACCGCTTGCCCATCTCGATCACCGCGACCGAATAGCCCTTTTCGGCCAGGCGGCATGCGCTGACCGCGCCGCCGAATCCCGAGCCGATCACCACGAAGTCGTGATCGAAGTCCGCCACCCCCGGACTATACGATCCGAAACCGGGCGCGGGTCGTAGACCTCGGCGGAGGGAACCACCTGACATGCGCTCATCGCACCTGCTCGTGATCGCCGCGCTCGCGGCATGCTCGCACGCCGACCCGCCGGCCCCCGCCCCTGCGCCGGCCGCTCCGGCCGCGGTGCCCGGCAAGACGCTGCAGCCGGCCGAGAACCTCGGATCGCTCGCGTCGCGGCTGCGCTACGAGGCCGCGCATCGGCCGGCCGCCGGGCCGCGCGCCGAGGCGGTGCTCGACGCGATCGACGCCTCCGGCGTGCGGATCGAAAAGCGCCGCCAGTACCTCGGGATGCCGATGCACGCCGCGTACTGCGCCGGCGGCACGGCGCGCGATGGCCTCGCGGTCTCGGTCTGCGAGTACGCGACGCCGGCCGACGCCGCTGCCGGGCGCAGCTACGCAGATCGCCAGTTCGCCGCGATGTCCGGCGCGGTGCGCAGCGTGCGCGGCGCCGACGTGTTGACCGTCGTCGGGCCGCGGCCATCGGCCGATCGCGCGCTGCGCACGTTCGCCACGATGTGAGCCTTCCCCAACCACAGGAGACACAGGTAATGAGACTTCGTCGACAACTGCTCGGGGGCGCGATGGCCCTCGCCTTCGCCGCAGCGCCCTCGAGCGGCTGGGCCTCGAGTCACCGCGAGGCGCCGTTCATCACCAAGAACCCCAAGGTGGACGGCACGGACTTCTACATGTTCGACAGCTACGAGCCGGGGCGCTCGGGCTACGTCACGCTGCTCGCGAACTACCTGCCGCTGCAGGACGCCGCGGGCGGTCCCAACTTCTTCGGCCTCGACCCCGACGCGCTCTACGAGATCCACGTCGATAACAACGGCGACGCGCAGGAGGACATCACGTTCCAGTTCGCGTTCCAGCAGACGCTGTCGGGCGGGACCGGGATCGCGCTCCAGATCGGGCCCAGCGGCAACACCAAGTCGGTCGCGGTGCCGTTCGTCGCGGTCGGCCCGGTCTCGGCCGGCAACGAGGGCTCGCGCAACGTGATGGACACCTACACGCTGAACATCATCCGCGGGCCGCGCCGCACCGGCACCAGCATGCCGGTGGTCAAGACCGGCACGTCCACCGCGACGTTCGAGAAGCCGCTCGACAACATCGGCAACAAGACGATCGCCGACTACGCGACCTACGCGAGCAGCTTCATCTACAACGTCGACATTCCGGGCTGCACGCCGCCCGCCGGCACCCACGCGCGGGTGTTCGTCGGGCAGCGCCGTGAAGGCTTCGCGGTCAACCTCGGCCAGGTGTTCGACCTGGTGAACTTCAACACGACCGGCGCGGGCGGCCTCGCCAACGTGGTCGGCGCCGAGGACCAGGGCTTCAACACGATCGCGAACAAGAACATCACGACGCTCGCGCTCGAGGTGCCGGCGTCGTGCCTGACCTCGGGCACGAGCACGATCATCGGCGGCTGGACCACGGCGAGCGTGCGCCAGGCCCGCGTGATCAACCCGACCGGCACGTTCAGCGAGCCGTCGCGAGAGGGCGGCCCGTGGGTCCAGGTGTCGCGGCTCGGCATGCCGCTGGTCAACGAGGTCGTGATCGGCCTGCCCGACAAGGACAAGTTCAACGGCAGCGAGCCCAAGGACGACGCGCAGTTCGCCGACTATGTCACCAACCCGACGCTGCCCGAGGTGCTCGAGCTGCTGTTCGGCGGCGCCGGCGTGCGCGCGCCGACCAACTTCCCGCGCACGGATCTCGTCACCGCATTCCTGACCGGCGTGCCGATGGTCAACGCCGACGGCTCGACCGCGGAGCTGCTGCGGCTCAACACCGGCGTGCCCGCGACCGCGGCGGCGTCGCAGAACAACTACGGCGCGGCGCTGTGCTTCGACCCGTCGACCGCGACCGCCAACGCCAAGCTCGATCTCGGCGCGACCGGCTGCGACCCGGCGGGCTTCCCCAACGGCCGCCGCCCGGGCGACGACGTCGTCGACATCGAGCTGCGCGTCGCGATGGGCTACCTGGTCGACACGACCGACGCGCCGTCGAGCCACCTGCCGATCGTCGATGGTGCCGGCGTGTCGTCCGCGGCGTTCGACACGACGTTCCCGTACCTCAAGACGCCGGTCGCCGGCTCGCCGTAGCCGCTCGGCCGCTCGCTTCGCCCCGCTCGCCGCCGCCCGATCCCCACCCTCCAATGACGGCGGCGAGCGGGGTACTTCTCGTCCGATGCTGAAGCGTTCACGCGAGCTCGATGCTCC
>DATJAE010000167.1:0-5482 GCA_035516595.1 Kofleriaceae bacterium
CGCCGAGCGCGGGCTGCCACGCGAACGGCCAGAACGCGGCGAACGCGACCGTGCCCGCGAGCGTGAGCGCGGTCGCGACGCCGGCGATCCGGCGGCGCGGCGCGGCGGCGGCGAGCGCGAACGCGAGCGCCAGGCCACCGCCGAGCACGAGCAGCCACAGCTTGGTCGGCACGAACAGCACGTGCGACTGCGGCGGATACGGCACGCCCTCGCTGCCGACCAGGATCGACGGCAGGCGGTCGCCGAACGACTGCATGTCCTTGGCGAGATCGACCACCGCGAGCACCACGTAGAGCCCGACCAGCAGCATCGGCGCCGAGCGCGCGACCGGCCGGTCGGCCCGCGCGCGCGCGGCGAGCACGTCGTCGAGCCAGACCCCGACCGCGAGCGCCATCGCGGGGAACCCGGCGTACAGCGTGAACCCGACCTTGCGCTGGAACACCTCGCTCGCCGCCCACGCGCCGCCTGCCCACGCCAGGGCGAGCGCGCCGAGCCCGGCTCGCTTGCGCTGGCTCGACGCCATCAGCCCGTAGATCGCGATCGGCGCGAGCACGCCCCACGGGAACGTGCCGTACGCGATCTGCTCCCACGTCGAGTCGAAGATGTACTTGAGGTCGTCCTCGGGCCGCCACAGCCCGCCGAGCGCCGACGACCAGCAGTTGTCCGCCACGATCGCGTGGCCGAGCAGCTCGCGCTGCGGCGGCACCGCGCTCGGACTGGGATGCGCGAGGTCGAACAGCTGGTAGGCGAGGATGCCGATCAGCGCGATCACCGCGAGCGTGGCGAACAGCGCCTTGATCTGTGCGCCGTCGATCCGCGTGCCGACGATCAGCGGGATGCCGAGCGCGTTGGCCGCCGCGTACGCGCCGATCGGCACGACCAGGCCGAGCAGCGCGCCGCCGCCGCAGAACCCGAGCGCGATCCCGCCGCACAGCGCGAGCGCGGCGACCACCGCGTCGACGATCCCGGGCAAGAGCTTGCGCGAGCCCCCGAGCGCGACCAGGCCGTAGACGATCAGCGCGCCGCCGGCGGGGGTGCCGATCTCGGAGGTCAGCTGGCGCGCCTGGAGCGCGAGCAGCGGCATCGACAGCGCGACCAGGCCGACCACCACGCCGGCGCGCGGACCGATCATCCGCATCGCGATGCCCGCGGTCGCGAGCACCGCGAGGATGCCGAGCAGCGCGAACGGCAGGCGGCGCGCGGCGTCGCTGTCGTCGATCGTGTCGTCGGCCCACTCGATCAGGCGCGGCGACAGCGAGCGCGCGACCGCGCCGGCGGGCGCGGTCTTCTGGCAGCCCGGCGGCGGCGGCGCGGGCGGCGGACGGCCGGCCAGCGTCTGGTTCGCGATGACCACCGCGGCCTGCACCGCGCCGTGCACGATCGTGTCGAGCTCGGCGACCGTGCCGGTGCGATGCGGCGCCGCGCGATCGGCGGCCTGGCGCTCCTGCGGATCCCACAGCCCGAAGCTGCCCAGCCCGGGGAGCAGCGCCACGATCGCGAGCGCCGCGACGGCCGCCAGCGCGGTGGGCCAGCGACCGAGCAGGCGGGCGAGGAGCGACACCGGGTGGGAACGTACAACACGATCACCCGGGCGTGTACGATCCGGTCATGGCGGAGGTCACAGCGCGCGCCGGGGAGCTCGCCAGGCTCCACCGCACGATCCCGGTCGAGCGCTACCGCAGCCTGCTCGGCCACTGGGTCGCGCGCTGGTTTCGCGCGCCGCGCCCGGTCCGCCACGATCCGCAGGTCAAGCCACGGTCCGGCGAGCTCGCGCTGACGTTCGGCGGCCACGCCACGGTGCTCGTGCGCTACGAGCGGCTCGCGCTCGCGTTCGATCCGATGCTCGGGCGCTGGCTGGGCGGGGTGCGGCGCGCCGCCCAGCCGGGCCTCGCCCCGGGCGATCTCGCAGAGGTCGGGCTCGTGCTGATCTCGCACCGCCACGCCGATCACCTCCACCTGCCGACCCTGCGCAAGCTGCCGCGCACCGCGACCGTGGTCGTGCCGTCGGGCGGGGCGGCGTGGGTGTCGAGCCTCGGGTTCGCGCGCGTGATCGAGCTTCAGGCCGGCAGCGACTGCGAGCTCCGCGGCGTCCAGGTCATCGCGTGCGCGACCTCGCACGGCGGCGACGAGCTCGCGCGCGGGCTGTCCTATGTCGTGCGCGGCGACGGGCCGAGCGTCTACCTGTGCGGCGACAGCGGCTACTTCTCGGGGTTCGCCGACGTCGGCGAGCGCCTGGCGCCCGACGTCGCGATGCTGCCGATCGGCGGGTTCGTGCCGGCGTCGTTCCGCGGCCGCCACATGTCGCCGCTCGACGCGCTGTACGCGTTCGAGGACCTGCGCGCGCGCCTGCTCGTGCCGATCCATCACGGCGCGTTCGCGCTGTCGTACGAGCGGCTCGACGAGCCGGCGCGCTGGCTGGTCGAGCTGGCCTCGGCGCGCGGCGTGCGCGATCGCGTCCGCGTGATGGCGCCGGGCGAGACCCTGCACGGCCGTGATATCTAAGGCCGTCGTGGCGCCCGACGTATCGATCGTGATCCCGGTCTACAACGAGGAAGGCATCCTTCGCGAGGCGGTGACCGAGCTGATCGAAGGCTGGCGCGCGGTCCGCGAGTCGCTGCACGCGCCCGAGCTGACGTTCGAGGTCGTGATCGCCGAGAACGGCTCGCGCGACCGCACGGTCGAGCTCGCCGAGCACCTCGCGAGCGAGTGGCCCGAGGTCCGGACGTTCTCGCTCGGCGAGCCGAACTACGGCAAGGCGCTGCGCCGCGGCATCCTCGAGGCGCGCGGCACCTGGGTGATCTGCGAGGAGATCGATCTGTGCGATCTCGACTTCCATCGCCGCGCGCTCGAGCACCTGCGCCACGGCGACGCCGACATGGTGATCGGCAGCAAGGCGATGAAGGGCGCCAACGATCACCGCCCGCTGATGCGCCGGGCCGCGACCCGCGTGCTCAACGGGATGCTGCGCGTCGCGCTCGACTTCCACGGCACCGACACCCACGGGCTCAAGGCGTTCCACCGCGAGACCGTGCTGCCGGTCGTCGAGGCCTGCGTGATCGATCGCGATCTGTTCGCGAGCGAGCTGGTGATCCGCGCGGCGCGCGGCGGCGTCCGCGTGCTCGAGATCCCGGTGCGGCTCGCCGAGAAGCGGCGGCCCGCGATCAACCTGGTCAAGCGCGTGCCCAACGTGCTGCGCGGCATGGCCAAGCTGACCTACGTGATCCGGTTCGGCGGCAAGCCGTGAGGGCGTGCGCGGTCTCGATCGATCTCGACGCGATCGCCTGCTACTACCGGATCCACGGGCTCGGCGTGCCGCCGGGCGAGCTCGAGCACGTCATCCTCGAACGCGCGCTGCCTCGCGCCGCCGCGCTGTTCGCCGGCCGCGACCTGCGCGTGACCTGGTTCGTGGTCGGGCGCGACGCCGATGGCGATGCGCTCGGCGCGTCGCCCGCGCTGCCCGATCGCGCGGCGCGCGCCGGCAATGCGCAGCGCCTGCGCACGCTGGCCGGGCGGGGCGACGAGCTCGGCAATCACTCGTACAGCCATCCCTACGAGCTCGCGCGGCTCGATCGCGCGGTGGTCGACGCCGAGATCGCCGGCTGCGATCGCGTGCTGCGCGCGATCGCCGGCGCCGCGCCGCGCGGGTTTCGCGCGCCCGGCTACGACGTCTCGCCGGCGATGCTCGACGCGCTCGCGCGGCTCGGCTACCGCTACGACTCGTCGATCTTCCCCGCGCCCGGCTACTACGCCGCCAAGGCCGCGGTGATGGCCGCGCTCGCCGCGCTGGGCCGGCCGAGCGGCGCGGTGATGACCGATCCGCGCGGGCTCACCGCGCCGGCCGATCCGTACCGCCCGGCGATGACCGCACCGTGGCGGCGCGGCCAGGCCCCGCTGGTCGAGCTGCCGATCGCGGTGACGCCGTGGCTGCGCCTGCCCGCGATCGGCACGTCGCTGCTGGTCGCGCCGGCGTGGGCGCGCGCGCGCGTGATCGCGGCGATGGCGCGGCGCGCGTGCTTCAACCTCGAGCTCCACGGCATCGACTTCGCCGACGCCGAGCGCGACGGCATCCCGGGCGAGCTGGTCGAGCGCCAGCCCGATCTGCGCGTGCCGATCGATCACAAGCTCGAGCGGCTCGATCGCCTGCTCGACGACGTCGCGCGGCGCTGGGAGTTCGCCACGCTGGCCCAGGTCGCGACCGCCGCGCAGCGCGACGGCTAACGATCGACCGCGAGCTTCTCGACGACGTCGTAGGTCTCGTCCTCGACCCAGACATCGGCCGGCTCGCCCTGGAACGCCTTCTCGGACAGCGCCGACGCGAGCTGGCGGAGCTGGAGCTCGCGCTCCGAGCTGCCCACCACCATCTTGGTGTTGACGACCATCTCGATCACGAGGTGGCCGTGATCGCGGCGCACGCCGAGCGACGCCGGATGATCCGGCATGAAGTAGCCGAGGTCCTGCGCCGCCTGACCGAGCGCGCGCGCGTCGGCCTCGGTGCCGCCCTCGAGGTAGCGCACGTTGTGATCGTTGCCGAAGTCGACGGTGGGCGCCATGTGCAGCAGGAACCAGCCGGCGTAGCCGCCGCCGGCCCCGCCGATCGCGACCACGATCGCGATCACCGTGACCAGCGCGACGCGGCCGCCGCCCGCGGTCTTGCCGCCGGCGTGCACGTGGCGGGCATAGAGCTCGCGCTGGGTCGCCGCGAGCCCGAGCGTCGCCGCCGCGCCGGCGATCGGCAGCACGAGCGGTGGCATGCTGTCGATCGCGATCGCCAGCATCACCAGCACCGCGGTGATCGCGGCGGTCGCGAGCAGGGCGGCCCACGCCTTGCCGGGGCTGCCGAGCCGCTTCCAGTTCGTGCGCATCATCCAGCCGCCGGCGAGCGGCCCGCCGAGCACGGTCCCGACCGCGATCTGGCCGCGCGAGTACAGCGCGTAGGTCGGGATCACGGTCGCGCCCTCGGCAGGCGGTGCGCCGCTGTCCGCGACCGGCGGAAGATCGCCCAGCACTTTCGCCACCGGCAGCTTGTCGTCCATCGCGCGCACTATAGAGGATCACCGGCCGCGCGTGATCGCTTCTCGCGCGAGCTGGTCGGTGCGCTCGTTGAGCGGCACGCCGGCGTGGCCGGGCACCTTCACGAACCGCAGGTCGCTGAACTCGCCGCACAGCGCGCGCAAGGTCGCGACCAGCTCGGCATTCGCCTTGGCCTTCCAGGGCTTGGTGAGCAGGCCGATCGAGTAGGCCGAGTCGGAGTACACGATCACCGGCCGCCTGCGCTCGGCCACGCGCTCGAGCCCGCGCAGGATCGCGGTGAGCTCCGCGATGTTGTTGGTGCCTTCACCGAGAAATTCCGAGAGCTCGGTGCGCTTGTTGCCATCGATGATCACGACGCCGGCCCCGGCCGGGCCGGGGTTGCCGGTGCACGCGCCATCGGTCCATACATGGATCGCGTCGCTCGGCGCCTGGTCGGGCTCGCGACGCTCCG
>DATJAE010000168.1:0-3269 GCA_035516595.1 Kofleriaceae bacterium
GTCGAGGAGCCCGAGCATGCGCGCCAAGAGCTCGCCGAACTTGGAGTGCGCGGACGCGCCGTCGAGCTCGAACAGCGCAGCGTCGTGGAACGGCTCGATCGACGCGCCCACGTAGTACGCCAGCCCCAGCTGGTCGCACAGAGTGTAGTGCAGCCGCGTCGACATGCCGTCGTCGAGCACGCGCAGCAGCGCGACCAGCGCGACATAGGCAGGATCGAGCTCGGGGACGGCGCGGAACAGCACGGCGAGCGACGTCTGCGAGCCGGCGTCGCGCACGTGATGGAGGCGCGGGCCGGCCAGCCCGGCGGGCGCGGCGGGCACCTCGGCGCGCGCGCCCGAGGGCATCGCGGCGAGCGCGCGGGCGGCGTGCTCGACGACCGCGCCGTGCGACACCGGGCCGGCGACGCACAGGTTCGCGTTGCGCGCGCCGTAGAACGCGGCGAAGTGGCGGCGCACGTCGCCGAGCGAGAACCGCTCGACGTTGTCGCGCGGGCCGATGATGCGCTGGCCGAGCGGGTGATCGCCGAACATCAGGCCGCGCGCGATGTCGTCGGCGTTGATCTCGACGCCCTGCTCGTCGTAGTCCTCGTTGATCTCCTCGAGGATGAGCGCGCGCTCGAGCTCTATGTCCGAGAATCGGGGGCGGCCGAGCAGCTCGCCGAGCACGTCGATCGCGGCCGGCACGTGCACCGGCTCGAGTGCGAGCTGGAACAGCGTGTAGTCGCGGCCGGTCTCGGCGTGCAGCGTCGAGCCCAGCCGCTCGACCGCGGTGTTGAGCTCGAGCGAGGTCGGGTAGCGCTCGGTGCCGCGAAACAGCATGTGCTCGACGAAGTGCGACAGCCCGTTGTCGGCGGCAGTCTCGAACCGCGCCCCGACCTTGACGAACAGCGCGCACACCGCGGTGTGCAGGTGCGGCAGCTCGACCGTGGTCACGGCGAGACCGTTGTCCAAGGTCGTCGTCGCGACCGCCGGGTCCACGCCGCAGGCTTAGCACGTTTGACCGGACGGCTCGATCGGCGGTATCACTGGGTCGGTCGATGCTCCTCAAGAAGATCGTGATCGCCGAGGACGACGACGCCATCGCGCACATGGTGAACATGGCGCTCGGTGACGCCGGCTTCCTGTGCCTGCGCGCCCGCGACGGCGACGAGGCGCTGCGCCTGGTCAAGGCGCACGATCCCGATCTGCTCGTGCTCGACGTCATGATGCCGCGGGTCGACGGCCACGAGGTCGCGCGACGGCTCAAGGCCGACGTCATGTGGTCGCGCACCCCGATCCTGATGCTGACCGCGCTCGCCGGGGTCGAGAACGAGGTGACCGGGCTCGAGGCTGGCGCCGACGCGTACATGTCCAAGCCGTTCGACCTGCGCGAGTTCGGCGCGCGCTGCAAGGCGCTGATCCGCGCGTCGCGCCGCGAGCGCGACCGCAACCCGACGACCAACCTGCCGGGCTCGCGCGCGATCGACGAGGAGATCGAGCTCGCGCTCAAGAGCGCCAAGCCAACCGCGGTGGTCCACGTCGACATCCTCAACTGGGATCCCTACGCCGACGCGATCGGCATCGCGCGCAGCGAGGACACGGTGCGCGACCTCGGCCAGTGGCTGCTCGAGGCCGCGCGCGTCGCCTCGGGCGGCGGCGCGTTCGTCGGCCACATCGGCGGCTCCGACTTCATCGCGGTGGTCGCGCCCGAGCACGCGATGACGTTCGTCGAGCAGGCCGAGACCGCGTTCGACGATCACCGGGCCAAGCTGCCCGGCGATCCGGGCGCGCTCGCGCTCGTGCTCGCGGTCGCGCACACCGAGGGGCTGGTCCCGAAGGACGGCGCCGACGAGCTCGGCCGCCGCCTCGGCAAGGCGATGAAGCAGGCCAAGGCCGCGGGCAAGACCGGCCACGTGGTGTACTCGGGCACGTAGTGCCGGACGAGCCGGAGCCGCCGCGACGCAAGCTCCGCGTCGTGCGCGCGGGCGACGCGCTCGGCCGCTACCAGCTCGGCGAGGAGCTCGGCGAGGGCGGGATGGCGACGGTGTACCTCGCGCGCGATCGCGAGCTGCGCCGCGACGTCGCCGTGAAGGTGCTGTTCCCTCACCTGGCGCGCCGGCCCGAGGTGGTGCGGCGGTTCCACCGCGAGGCGCGCGCGGCCGCGGCGCTCGAGCACGCGAACATCCTGCGGATCTACGACGTCGGGCCGCTCGAGGCCGAGTCCGAGGACCCGCCGTACATCGTGATGGAGCTGGTGCGCGGCCGCACGCTGCTCGCCGAGATCGAGCAGCGCGGCGCGCTCGTGGCCGAGCTGGTCGCGTGCATCGGCGCGCTGCTCGCCGACGCGCTCGCCGCCGCGCACGCCGCGGGCGTGATCCATCGCGACATCAAGCCGGCGAACATCCTGGTGGCGCCGGGCGGGCGGCTGTTGCTGGCCGACTTCGGCGTGGCGCGGCTCGAGACCGAGGACTCGCTGGTCACCAAGACCGGCGCGCTGCTCGGCACGCCGGCGTACATGAGCCCGGAGCAGGCCAGCGGCGACATCGCGACGGCCCGGAGCGACCTGTACTCGCTCGGCGCGACGCTCTACCAGCTCGCGACCGGGGCGCTGCCGTACACCGGCCCGCCGGCCAAGGTGATCGCGCAGATCGCGCAGGGCGCGCTGATCGCCCCGGTGCGCCGCCGGCCCGAGGTCGGCGCCGAGCTGTCGCGCGCGATCGAGCGCATGATGCAGGCCGAGCCCGAGGCGCGGCCGGCGAGCGCGGCCGATGTCGCGGCCGAGCTGCGCGCGATCGCGAGCGCGGGCGGGCTCGGCGATCCGGCCGACGAGCTCGCCGCGTACTTCGCCGACCCCGAGGGCTTCGTGCGCGACAAGACGCCGATCATCGTGCGCGCGCTGTGCGCCGCGGCCGGCCGCGCGATCGCCGAGGCCCGGCTGCCGCGTGCGATGGCGCTGGCGGATCGCGCCAGCGCGCTCGCGCCCGACGACCCCGCGGTGATCGACCTGGTCGCGCGGGTGACCGCGGGCGGCCGGGCGTCGCGTCGCCGGCGCGGGCTCGTGCTCGGCGCGGCGTTCGTGGCCGTCGCGGGCGGCGGCTTCGCGGCCGTGACCGTGCTGCGCGGGCACGACGGGACGTCCGCGCCCGATGCGCGCGCGCGGGCGAGCGATGCGCGGCCGGTGGATGCCGCGCCGCCCGACGCGCCGCCCGATGCGCCGCGCGATGCGCCGCGCGATGCGGCGCCGCTCCATCCGCGCGCGGTCGACGCGGGCGTGCGCCACGTCGCCCGCG
>DATJAE010000169.1:0-8115 GCA_035516595.1 Kofleriaceae bacterium
CGAGCGCGATCGCGCGCGCGATCGCGAGCACGCTCCAGCTGACCAACGCGCCGGTGGTGTGGGACCCGGTGGTGTATCCATCGCGCGGCGAGCTGCCTCGCGCCGACGCGTGGATCGAGGACGCGATCGCGGCGCTGCGCCCGCACGTCACGCTGGTCACCCCGAACGCGCACGAGCTCGCGGTGATGACCGGCCTGCCGGTCGACGACCTCGCGACCGCCGAGGTCGCCGGGCGCGCGCTCGCGCAGCGGCTCGACACCGCGGTGCTGGTCAAGGGCGGCCACCTCGGCGGCGACGAGTCGATCGACGTGCTGCTCCACCCGGGCGGGCGCGAGGAGCTGCGCGCGCCGCGCGTGCGCGGCGGCGAGGCGGTGCACGGCACCGGCTGCGCGCTGTCCTCGGCGATCGCGGCGCACCTGGCGCGCGGCCGCGATCTGATCGAGGCGTGCCGGCTGGCCAAGCACTACGTGGCGGCGCGCATCGCCGATCCGGTGCGCCCCGGGCGCGGCGCCGCGGCGGTGGTGTGAAGGTCGTCGTCACCGGCGCGACCGGCTACCTCGGCCGGCCGGTGTGCGAGGCGCTGCGCGCGCGAGGCGACGACGTGGTCGCGCTCGCGCGCAGCTCCGGCGCCGACCTCGAGCTCCAGGGCGCGTGGATGGACGCGCTCGACGGCGCGGCCGCGGTGGTCCATCTCGCCGGCGAGCCGATCGCGGGCAAGCGCTGGACCGCGCGCCAGAAGCAGATCATCCGCGACAGCCGGGTCGAGACCACGCGGCACGTCGTGGAGGCGATCGCGCGCGCGCGGGCGCGGCCCGGCGTGCTGGTGACCGCGTCCGGCGCCGACTACTACGCCGCGGCGCTGCCCGGCGAGTTCGACGACGACGCGGTGACCGAGGCCGATCCGCCCGGCGATGGCTTCCTCGCGCGGGTGTGCCGCGACTGGGAGGCCGAGGCGCGCGCGGCCGAGCCGCTCGGCGTGCGCGTGGTCCGCATGCGCTGTGGCCTCGTGCTCGGCCCGGATGGTGGCGCGCTCGCGCGGATGAAGGCGCCGTTCTCCCGGCTGGGCAGCGGCCGGCAGTGGGTGTCGTGGATCGCGCTCGCCGACGCGGTCGCCGGCTACGTCGCCGCGATCGACGACCCGCGCTATCGTGGGCCGATCAACCTGGTCGCGGGCTCGGTGCGCAACGCCGAGCTCGCCCGCGCGCTGCACCGCGTGGGCGTGCCGGTGCCGGCGTTCGCGCTGCGCGCCGCGCTCGGCGAGATGGCCGACCCGCTGCTCGAGGGCCGCAACGTCGTCCCGGCCAAGCTCGACGAGCTCGGCTTTCGCTTCACGCATCGCGAGCTCGGCGCCGCGCTGGCGGCTACTCGAGCCGGTACTTCTGCACGAGCCGGATGAGGTTGCGGCGCGAGACCTTGAGGTCCTCCGCGGCGCGGGTCTTGTTGCCGGCGTGGCGGCGCATCGCGTTGCCGATCATCCGGCGCTCGAGCGCCTCGACCGCGGCGGGCAGCGAGCCGGCCTCGACCGGCCCCTCGGCCTCGTCGTCAGGTGCGTGGTTGCGGATGCGCGGCGATAGCAGCGCGGCGCCGATCGTCGGGGTGTCGCCGGCGAGCACGACCAGCCGCTCGATCTCGTTCTCGAGCTCGCGCACGTTGCCGGGCCACGCGTAGGCGGCGAGCAGCGCCTGGCAGTCGTCGGACAGTCGCTTGGTGCGCGTGCCGCCGCGGTGGCGGGCGAGGAAGCGCTGGATGAGCAGCGGGACGTCGTCGCGGCGGTCGCGCAGCGCCGGCAGGTTCACGTTGATGACGTTGATCCGGTAGAACAGGTCCTCGCGGAATCTCCCGTCGGCGACCATCGCGCGCAGATCGCGGTTGGTCGCGGCGATGATCCGCACGTCGACCTTGCGGGTCTCGGTGTCTCCGACCCGGTTGAACGTGCCCTCCTGCAGCACGCGCAGCACCTTGACCTGCAACGCCGGCGACATGTCGCCGATCTCGTCGAGGAAGAACGTGCCGAGGTCGGCGGTCTCGAACAACCCGGGCTTGTCGGCGACCGCGCCGGTGAACGCGCCGCGCTTGTGGCCGAACAGCTCGGAGTCGAGCAGGTTGTCGTTGAACGCGGAGCAGTTGGTCACGACGAAGCGCCGCGCCGCGCGCACGCTGCGCTCGTGGATCGCGCGCGCGACCAGCTCCTTGCCGGTGCCGTTCTCGCCCTGGATCAGCACGGTCGAGTCGCTCGGCGCGACGCGATCGATCAACGAGTACAGCTCCTGCATCGTGGCCGAGCCGCCGGTGATGCCGAGGTAGGTCGTGCGAGCGCCGGCCTCGCGCGGCGGCTCGCGATCGCGCAGCGCGGCGGCGACGTCGAGCGCGGCCTCGCCGAGCATGCTCTCGATCAGCGCGAGCTCGGGCGGCGACAGCTCCGGCGCGATCACCGCGAGCCCGGCGCCGCGCTCGTCGTCGGCGATCAGCGGCGCGAACGCGGCGCGCTCCTCGGGGCGATGCTCGACCAGCGTGAGCTCGAGCCCGCGCCGGCGCAGCACGCCGCGCACGTGGCGCAGCACGCGCAGGTCGAGGCCTTGCCACCACGGCATCGGGCGGCAGTGTGACAAGTCGTCACAGCGGCGTCAATCAGTCCGGCAGGTCGACGCACCAGCGCAGCGCGGTCCGGCACTCGTCCCAGCCGCGCTCGTCGGCGACGAGGTACGGCGACTCGAGCGTGATCACCTCGAGGCCGCGCTCGATCCCGTACTTGGCGCCGAACGAGCCCGGCGTCGGATAACCCATGTCGGAGCACGCGGGATAGCCGCAGCGCTCGGCCATCGCGCGCGCGAGCGGCTCGGCGCAGCCATCCCAGTTGACCATGCGATACGTCGCGTGTACCGCGATCAGGCGATGCGCCGCGATCCGATCGATCAGCTCGACCAGCGCGCGGGTCTCGGGCTGATCCTCGGCCGCCGCGCCGGGGTTGTAACCGGGCCGGCGCTCGCTGCCCCAGCTCGCGCACGCGAAGTTGCGGTTGAGGTCGACGTCGTTGGCGTTGTTGCGCGTGCCGGCGAGGATGCCGTCGACGTTCACGCACGGCACGATCCAGGTGTCGCGGCCCGGCGGCCGCTCGACCAGCTCGTCGGCGAGCCGCTCGAGCATGAGCTGCGACACCGGCTCGTCGCCGTGGATCGCGCCGAACAGCAGCGCGGGCGGGCGCGGCCGCGCGTACTCCGCCGGTGTGAAGTGCACCGCCTCGATCGGCCGGCCGAGCACGGTGTGACCGATCACCAGCTCGCGGCGCAGGCTCACGTCACTCCAGCTGCTTGCCGATCACGGTCGCCGCGCCGTAGCCGACCAGCACGACGTACGCGGCGGAAGGTGCCCACGTCATCAGCGCCCCGAACGGGCTGTGCTTGATCGAGGCGACGATGTCTTCCTGCAGCACGAGCAGCACGACCAGCTGCACGACCGCGGTCGGCCACAGGATGACGAGCCACGCGAACACCTTCGCGCCGCCGGTCGCCGGGCCGGGCATCCACGCGAGCAGCGACATCACGACGATCGCGATGAAGACGATCTCGACGATCGGCGCGATCTTCTCCTTGCCGGGCGCATCGATCAGCTGCTTGAACGTGTTGACCAGCGGGATCCCGCCGTGAGCCGGCACGAGGAACTGGAGCAGGATGCCGACCACGCCGAGCGTGATCAGCAGGCGCGCGAGCAGCGAGTCGCAGTACTCGTTGCGCACGAGCAGGCCGGTGACGAGCACGAGCGAGCCGATCATGGTCGCGAGCTCGCGCCATTCGAGGTGGCCGTTCTCGGCCAGCGCCGCCATCACGACCGGCGTGAACACACCGGCGAGCCCGAGCAGCGCCGCGAGCAAACCGCGCGGCATCGAGATCATCGGGATCGCGGCGAGCACGATCGAGAACACCGCGATCCCGCCGAGCAGCAGCGAGCCGATCTTGGGATCGCCCGGCGAGTTGATCACGTCCCAGTGGAACACGCGCGGATCCAGGCTGAGCGGCGTGACGAACGCGAGCACGAGCACGCCGCCCCAGATGAACATCATCAGGCGCAGGCTCTGCTTCCACGGATCGATCGGCCAGCCCGAGCGCACGGTCGCCTGGGCCTGGAGGTACGGCGGCGGCGCCGACGGCAGCGGCGCGATCGGCGGCGGCGTGTGCGGGTTCGGCGCGTTGATCCCCATGCCGCCCTGCACCGGCCCGACGCCCGACGACGGCGCCGGCTGATACGCCGGCATCGCCATCGCCTGCGGCGGTTGCTGGAACTGCTGCGGCGGCGGCTGATACGCCTGCGGTGGTGGTTGATAGGCCTGCGGTGGCGGTTGATACGCCTGCGGCGGCGGTTGATACGCCTGCTGCTGCGGCGGCGGCGGGTTGTTCTGGAGAAACACCGTCGCGGCGTTGGCGGTCGCGGTCGGCGCGCCGCCCTGCGGCGGCGGTTGATACGCCTGCGGCGGCGGTTGATACGCTTGCGGCGGCGGTTGATACGCTTGCGGCGGCGACGGTGCCGCGCGCTGCGGCGGATACGGGGCGGTGTTCGGGATCGGCGCGGCCGGGTTGCCGAGCTGCTGCATCACCTCGTTGGCCGAGTAGCCGAACGCGGTCTTGGCGAGGCCGGGCTGGACCGCGGGGGCGGGAGGCTGCTTGGCGCCGCAGAACACGCAGTGCAGCGCGGCCTCGGGCAGGTCCTTCGAGCAGCTAGCGCATTTCTTCACGAATCCCCCGTACCAGGCCCTCACTATACATTAGGCTCGCAGCGCATGGTCAGCCTCGGGGACGTCAAGCGCAGCGCCGCGACGCTGTTCTCGCAAGGCCAGCATCTCCCGGCGCTCCGGCTCTACGACGCGATCGTCGCGGCCGCGCCGCTCGATTACGACGCGCGGATCCGCGTGGCCGATTGCGCGCTCGCGCTCGGTGATCCTCGCGCGGCGAACGTGTATCGCGCCGCCGCGTGGTACTGCCTCAAGGCCGGCCATCCGTTCGCGGCGCTGGTGTGTGCGCGCGTGCTCGAGAGCCGCGGCGCCGATCCGGCGGATCTGCTGGCCTCGCTGGTCGTCACCTACGGCAGCGAGAGCGAGCTGGTCGGCAAGGTCGCGGCCCGCATCGCGCTCCCGCCCGACACGCTCGCGATCGAGGTGCCCGACGTGCGGCTGCCCGCGCCGCCGGATGCGGTGGCGACCGCGCTCGGGCGCGCCGAGCACGCGACCGCGGCGTTCAAGGAATTTCCGGAGTCGCTGCACCCGATCCCGCTGCTGTCGGGGCTGTCGGAGGCGGCGTTTCGCCGCGTGCTCGGCACCCTCGTGCTGCGCCGGCTGCCGCGGGACGCGCTGGTCGTGCGCGAGGGCGAGCCGGGCAACTCGTTCTTCTTCGTCGCGGGCGGCCAGCTCCGCGTGTTCGCGACCGACGGGCTCGGCCGCACCACCGAGCTGGCGCGGCTCGGCGAGAACGCGGTGTTCGGCGAGATGGCGCTGCTGTCGGCGCAGCCGCGCTCGGCGAGCGTCGCGTGCCTGTCCGAGGTCGATCTCTTCGAGGTCGGTCGCCAGTCGCTCGCCGCGCTCGCCGACGAGCTCGGCGCGGTCGCCGAGGCGCTGCACGGCTTCACGCGCGAGCGCCTGCTCGGCAACCTCATGGCGACCAGCGCGCTGTTCCGCCCGTTCAACCGGCTGCAGCAGCGCGATCTGCTGCGCCGGTTCACCAGCCACGACGTCGCGCCCGGCACCGTCGTGATCAACGAGGGCGAGGACGGCCGCGGGCTGTTCGTCGTGCTGTCGGGCGAGCTCGACGTGTCTCGCCGCGCCGCGGACGGCCAGGCGGTGCCGCTCGGCGCGCTCAAGCCGGGCGACGTGTTCGGCGAGATGTCGATCGTGCGCAACGCGCGCACCGCTGCGACCGTGATCGCACAGCGGCCGTCGACCGTGCTCTACCTGGCGCGCGAATACGTCGCGCGCATGGTCGCCGGCGTCCCGGAAATCAAGAGCTATCTCGAAGCATTGGCGGAAGATCGCGAGATCGACAACCAGCTGTCGCTCGGCGAAGACGAGACTCCCGCAGACGAGCGAATCCTCATTTAAGCCGTATACTCGATCCATGGACGAGCACGAGACAAAGCGCGGCGGTGCGGGCCGCTTGCTGTGGCTGCTGGTCATCATCGCGATCGTCGTGCTGTGGTGGTGGTTCCGCCCTGGCGCGGCGACGCATCAGGCCGTGACCGAGGCCGATAGCTGGGCCACGCCGGGCGCGGTACCGGGCGAGATCCTGGTCGATCTCAAGGACAACGCGACGCCGGCGCAGGTCGCCGCGATCGAGCGCGATCTCGACATCCACCTCGCGCTGGTCGACAGCGACGGCGAGGCGCAGAAGACCCAGCTCTATCGCGCCGAGGTCGATCCGGCGCGCGAGGACGCGGTGCGCGCGGCGCTCGAGGCTCGGCCCGAGGTCGAGATCGCCGAGCCCGATGCGATGGTGAGCCTGTCGCCCGACGAGATGGCGATGGCCTCGCCGGTCGACGACGCCAAGAAGCCGGGCTTCCCCAACGATCCGATGTTCGGAAAGCAGTGGAACCTGCGCCAGATCGGGATGCCCGAGGCATGGAAGCTCGCCGACGGCAACGCGGTGACCGTCGCGGTGCTCGACACCGGCGTCAGCTACGAGAACTACAAGAACTTCCACCAGCTCCCCGATCTCGCGGGGCTGACGTTCGTCGACCCCTACGACTTCGTGGGTAACACCAAGCACGCCGACGACGACCACGGCCACGGCTCGCACGTCACCGGCACGATCGCGCAGGCGACCAACAACGGCATCGGCGTCGCCGGCGTCGCGCTCAACGTCAAGATCATGCCGCTCAAGGTGCTCGCGGCCAACGGCTCGGGCTCGGTCGCCGGCATCGCCGACGCGATCCGCTACGCCGCCGATCACGGCGCGAAGGTGATCAACATGTCGCTCGGCGGTGCGTTCCCGTCGACCGTGCTCAAGAAGGCGGTGAAGTACGCGTACGACAAGGGCGTGGTCGTGGTGTGCGCGGCCGGCAACGAGCAGCGCGGCAGGGTCGGCTATCCGGCGGCCTACCCCGGCGCGATCGCGGTCAGCGCGACCCAGGGCGACGAGGCGCTCGCGTTCTACTCGAACTACGGCAAGGACATCGACATCGCCGCGCCGGGCGGCAACACGATGGGCAAGGACGGCCAGCGCAACAACCCCGACGGCGGCGTCCTGCAGAACACGATCTACATCGACCGCGACACCGGGCGCAGCGACCCGACGCGCGACGGCTACTTCGCGTTCATGGGAACGTCGATGGCATCGCCGCACGTCGCGGGCGTCGCGGCGCTCGTGGTCGGCGAGGGCGTGACCAATCCCGACATGGTCGAGCAGGTCCTCAAGACCACCGCGCGCAAGCCGACCAACCAGAAGTACACGACCGACAAGTACGGCGCCGGCATCGTCGATGCGCCGGCCGCGATCCTGAAGGCGCGCGCCGAGACCGGCGGCTGGCAGCTGGGCCTGGGCCTGGTGATGGCGGGTGCGGTGGTCGCGAGCGCGCGGCGTCGCGGCAAGCTGGTCAAGCTCGGCCCGAGCTACCTGGTCGGCGTGCTGTTCGGCGCCTCGGGCCTGTTCTTCCTGCCGTACATCCTGCCGGCGGCGTCCTCGCTGCCCGGCCTCCACGCGCTGACCCACGGCCTGCCGTCGTGGGACCTGTCGCTGCTCGGCCCGAGCGGCCACGGCAACGCGCTGTTCTTCAGCGCGCTCGTCCCGCTGGTGGGGCTCGCGATCGGCTACAGCGTGCCGAAGCTGCGCGGCCTGCTCGCCGGCCTCGCGATCGGCGTGGCCGCGCACCTCGCGTTCTTCGCGGTGGTGCCGATGACCGCGCTGCACTACGTGCCGTTCGGCGTCGCCTCGCTGTGGCTGGCGGTCAACGCGATCGCCTGCATCGCGCTGGCGCGGCTGGCGCTCCGACGCTAGAGCGCATCTCAAGAACCCGCGCGGGCTGCGACCGTCGCGGCGCGGGCGCCTCGCGACGTACCTCCGGTGCTCGCTCGGCACGGGCGGCAAGCCCGCGCCTCGCTGCGCTCCGGGGGTGCGCCGCGATCCGCCTCCCGCCGCT
>DATJAE010000170.1:0-12082 GCA_035516595.1 Kofleriaceae bacterium
CCTGCCGCGGCTGGTGCCGAACGAGGACGCCGAGGTCAGCAAGGAGCTGGCCAAGGCGTTCGACAAGCGCGGGATCAAGGCGCTGGTCGGCCACAAGCTGAGCGCGGCCCGGCGCACCGGCGACAGGGTCGCGGTCACCGCCGCGCCGGCGCAGGGCGATGGTGCGCCGGTCCAGCTCGAGGCCGAGATCCTGCTCGTCGCGGTCGGCGTCGCGGCCAACACCGAGGGTATCGGCCTCGAGGCCCACGGCGTCGCGCTCGAGCGCGGCTTCATCAAGGTCGACGCCGAGCTGCGCTGCGGCGACGGGCTGTGGGCGATCGGCGACGTGATCGGCCGCGGCCTGGCGCACGTCGCGTCGGCCGAGGGCGTGTTCGTCGCCGAGCAGATCGCCGGCGTGCACGCCGAGCCGGTGCACTACGACGCGATCCCGGCGTGCACCTACTGCCATCCCGAGATCGCGTCGGTCGGGCTCACCGAGGACAAGGCGAAGGCGCAGAACGTACCGATCAAGGTCGGGCGCTTTCCGTTCCGCCCGCTCGGCCGCGCGATGGCGTCCGGCGAGCAGACCGGGTTCGTGAAGGTGATCTGGCACGGCGAGACCGGCGCGCTCGTCGGCGCGCACCTGATCGGCCCGGCGGTCACCGACCTCATCGCCGAGCTCACGCTCGCCAAGACCACCGAGGTGAACGCCGATTCCCTCATCTACACCGTCCACGCCCATCCCACATTTGCAGAGGCGATCCGGGGTGCAAGCGAGGATGCATACGGCCACGCGATCGATCTGTGATGCCCGGGCGGCGGCGCCCGCCGGGCGCCTCCGCTCGACGACAAACTCGCACGGTCGGCGTAATCGCCTGATCGGCTTGCGGCGCACATCGTGAACGCCGGGCACGTCACTTGAACGGCTCGGGCCCCATGTCCCTCGCGTGCCAAACGAGCGCCGAGCCGTGACCGGCGGGACGTTGTGGGTCCGCGACGCGGATCGGAGCAGCGAGGCCGAGCTGGTGCGCACCGCGCTCGGCGAGCTCGGCCGGGTGGTCGAGATCCGCAACCACGGCGAGGCGCTGCTCCAGATCGATCGCCACAATCCACCCGAGCTGGTCGTGATCGACGTGGCCGAGCCGGCGAGCGCGTGCCGGCGGGTCGCGGCGCGGTTGCGCGGCGCGCCGGTGCTCGCCCTGGTCGAGCTGGCCGCGATCGACGCGGTGTTCGAGGCGGGCGCCGATGACGTCGTGACCCGCCCGGTGCGGCGCAGCGAGCTGATCGCGCGAGCCCGGGCCGCGGTCCGGTTCGGCATGTCCCCGCGCCGTCGCGGCGAGCGCAGCAAGCGCGAGCAGAAGCTGGCCGAGCAGCTGCGCGAGCTCCAGCGCGACAACCAGCGGCTCGAGCGCAACGCGTGCGTCGACGCGCTGACCGGGATCGCGAACCGCCGCCACACGCTCGCGCTGCTCGACGCGGAGTGGAAGCGATCGGCGCGCGCGCAGACCCCGCTGTCGCTGGTGATGGTCGATCTCGACGCGTTCCACGCGTTCAACGAGCGCTACGGCCACCTCGGCGGCGACAGCTGCCTGCGCCGCGCCTGCGCGGCGATGGTGACCTGCCTGCGCCGGCCGTCCGACTTCCTCGGCCGCTACGGCGGCGAGGAGTTCGTCGCGGTGCTCGCCAACACCGACGGGCTCGGCGCGCGGCTGGTGGCCGAGCGGCTGCGCGCCGCGGTCGAGGCGCTGGCGATCGAGCACGCGAGCTCGCCGTGCAGCACGGTCGTCACGATCAGCGCCGGGTTCGCGACCTGTCGCGCGGCGCCCGAGCGCGTCGCCGCCGACCTCCTCGCCAGCGCGGACCGCGCGCTGCTCGCCGCCAAGGCGATGGGCCGCAACCGGATCACCGGCGACGCGCCCGCGCCGCCCAGCCGCGCGCCGAGCACGCCGCCCTGGCCGCGCTTCCCGATCGTCGTCGCCGATCCGTGGTTCGCGTCGCGCATCCCGGCGTTCCTCGCGGCGCGCCGCGGCGACGCGATCGCGCTCGCGCAGGCGCGGGACGACCGGGCATTCGCGCGGATCCGCGGGATCACGCGCCGGCTCAAGGCGAGCGCGGCCGAGCACGGCTTCGACCACATCTGCGCGATCGCGGCGGCGCTCGAGCACGCGGCGCGCCGCGAGGATCTCGCCGGGCTCGGCGCGGCGATCGACGAGCTCGGGCAGTACGTCGACCACGTCCAGGTCGCGTACCGCCGCCGGCTCGAGGCGATCTGACCGTTTCGTGCTATCTAGCAGCGATGTCGGAGCGGCTGCACCTGCCGGTGGTCGATGGCGCCGCGCGCCGCCGCCACCCGGAGTGGATCCGCGCCACCCTGCCGACCAAGCCGGAGTACTTCGAGCTGCGCGCGATGGTCGAGGAGCTCCAGCTCCACACCGTGTGCGAGAGCGCGAGCTGCCCGAACATCGGCGAGTGCTGGACCCGCCGCGCGCTCACGATCATGATCCTCGGCGACATCTGCACGCGGTCGTGCCGGTTCTGCGACGTCACGACCGGCAAGCCGCTGCCGCCGGACCCCGACGAGCCACGCCGGGTCGCCGAGATGCTGTCCCGGCTCTCGCTCGAGCACACCGTGATCACCTGCGTCGATCGCGACGACCTCCCCGACTTCGGCGCCGCGCACTGGGCCCAGACCATCACCGCGGTCAAGCAGGCGTGCCCGCAGATGACGCTCGAGGTGCTGGCCGGCGACTTCAAGGGCAAGACCGAGCTGGTCGACGTCGTGCTCGCCGCCGATCCCGACGTGTTCGCGCACAACCTCGAGACCGTGCCGCGGCTGTCGCGCGCGGTCCGCGTCCAGGCGAGCTATCCGCGCAGCTATCGCATCCTCGAGCACGCGCGGTCGCGCGGCGCGGTCACCAAGACCGGGCTGATGCTCGGCCTGGGCGAGACGCTCGACGAGGTCCGCGCGGTCGTGCGCGAGCTCGCCGGGCTCGGCGTCGAGATCCTCACGCTCGGCCAGTACCTCGCGCCGAGCAAGCAGCACCTGGCGATCGAGCGCTACGTCCATCCCAGCGAGTTCGCCGAGCTCGAGCAGTTCGCGCGCGATGCCGGCATCGTCCACGTCGTCGCCGGCCCGCTGGTGCGCTCGAGCTACCACGCCGACGGCCAGGCCGCGCTGGTCCGCTCGCTGCGCCAGCGCTAGAACGATCCGGCGAGCGCCAGCCCGCCGCCGCCGCGCGTCACCATCGGCACGATCACCGCCTGGTGCTCGTCGAGCGCGTTGTTGTGATCGATCGCGACCCTCGGGGCCGTGGCGATCTCGCCGAGCGCGCCGACGGCGTACACGACTCCGAGGCCGACCAGGGGGAACAGCGCGCCCAACTCCTGCTTCTCCGGCACCGCCACGATCGCGATCGCGCCGCCGAGCGCGGCCAGCCGCGCCGCGAGCCACCAGCTCCAGGCCTTGCCAGCGTAGATGTGCCCGGTGGTGGGGCCGAGCGCGATCGCGGCGAATCCGGGCACGAAGCCCACCCAGCTGGGCCGCTCGTAGGCCGCGAGCGCCAGCAGGCCGGCACCGGCGGCGGTGGTCCCAAACGACAGCGCGAACGCCAGGAACGGGCTCTTGCGCAACGCGCTCGGGAGTGGCGGAGCCTTCAAGCACGCAGCGATCCGTGGCGACGTCGAGAACGTCGTCGCGTAGTAGCCCGCGTCGAGCACACGGACTCGCTCCGCGATGATCGCGACGTCGCCGCACCTTCTGGCCGCAGCGCGACCTTCCGCATTCCAGGTGTAGAGCGCGAGCTGATCGCCAACGTCAGCGCGCGCCGCGGTCGTGGCGAGACACGAGAGGACGAGCGCGATGCGGATCATTTGAACTTGTTGTCGCACCCGCTCGCGCGCGGCGCGGCTGCGATCACGCGATGCTCACGCCGGTGCAGCGATCGGGTCACTCGACGAGCTGACCGGTGGCGTGCGGCGGACGTGGTCGACCGCGCGGCTGACCAGCAAGCTCGAGGAAGCTGGTCGCGCGCATGGGCCAGCTCAGGGCCTGGTCATGAAGGCAAGCCCTCTGGTGCGGTCGCTGCGCCGGCGCTAGAACGATCCCGCGAGCGCCAGCCCGCCACCGCCGCGCGTGACCATCGGCACGACGACCGCCTGGTGCTCGTCGAGCGCGTTGTTGTGATCGATCGCGACCCTCGGGGCCGTGGCGATCTCGCCGAGCGCGCCGATCGTGTATACGAGCCCCCCAGCGGCGATGTACTCCAGACCGCCGAACTGCTGCTTCTGCGGGAGCAAGCCACCCAGTGCCGTGGCGAATCCGGCGAGTCGGACCGCCATCCACCAGCTCCACGTCTTGCCCGCGTACGCGCGACCGATCGTCGGACCGATCGCGAGCACGAGCATGCCGGGTGCGAGGACGAGGAGGTTGCCTTCACGAGCGTTGAATCCCAGCACCAGGAGGCCCACACCGGCGACCGGTGTGCCGAGCGCCAGCGCAAACGCAAGCGGGGGACTCCGGTGTCCGCCATGCACCACGGGATCGAGGCACCTCGCGATCGCCGGCGAGGTCGAAAACGTCGTCGCATAGTAGTCCGGCGCGATCGCCCGGACGCGGTCCGCGATCGTCGTGACGTCGCCGCACTGTCCGGCGGCGGCGCGTGCCTCGGCCGACTGCGTGTACCGCGCGAGCTGCTCGTCGGTCGCGTCGCCACGGGCGACGCCGGCAAGGCAGCAGATGACGAGCGCGATGCGGATCATTTGAACGTGTTGTCGCACCCGCTCCAGCGCGTCTTGTCGCCGATCACTCGAAGCTCACGCCGATGAAGCGATCGGCTCACGTGCTACATCCAAGCTCCATGGCCGATGACCTCGACGAATTGACCGGCGGGGTGCGGCGCATGTGGTCGACCGCGAGCCTGACCAGCAAGCTCGGCATGAAGGCCGCCGGGCGGATCCTGTTCAAGCGCAAGGGCGAGGCGCCCGACCCCGACGCGGCGCTCGCCTCCACCGACGCGGCGGTCGCGGCCGCCAAGAAGCTGGTGTCGCGCATGGGCCAGCTCAAGGGCCTGGTCATGAAGGCCGGCCAGATCGCGAGCTACATGCCGGGCTCGCTGCCGCCCGCGGCGCAGCAGGTCCTGGCCGAGCTCCAGGCGAGCTCGACGCCGATGACGTTCGCGCGGATCGACGAGCAGCTCGCCGCCGAGCTCGGCGCGCCGGGCCGCGCGCTGTTCGACTCGATCGACGAGCGCCCGTTCGCGGCGGCGTCGATCGGTCAGGTCCACCGCGCGGTGCATCGCGGCGCGCCGGTCGCGGTCAAGGTCCAGTACCCGGGGATCGAGGACGCGATCCGCAGCGACCTGCGGATGGTCGGCGTGATCGCGCGGCTGTCGTCGATCGGCTCGCCGGTCGACGCCGGCGCGCTGGCCCGCGAGCTGCGCGAGCGCCTGCTCGAGGAGTGCGACTACCGGCGCGAGGCCGAGCACCAGCGGCTGTTCGCGAGCCTGCTCGGCGCGATCGACGGCGCGCACGTGCCGGCGGTGGTCGAGCTGCGCTCGACCCGGCGCGTGCTCACGACCGAGCTCGCCGACGCCCGGCCGCTCGCCGAGCCCGCGCCGCAGGACGCGCGCGATCGCTCGGGCCAGATCATCTTCCGCGCGTGCTTCGAGCTGCTGTTCCGGCGCTGCATCTACAACGCCGATCCGCACCCGGGCAACTACCTGGTCGCGCCCGGCGGCGACGTGACGTTCCTCGACTTCGGCTGCGTGCGGCGGTTCGATCCCGAGATGATCGCGACGTGGAAGCGCATGGCGCGCGCGATCCTCGACGGCGATCGCGACGGCTTCGCCGCGGGGTTTCGCGCGCTCGGCTTCGTCGGCAAGGAGCGCGGCTTCGACTGGGACTACCAGTGGAACGCGATGCGCTTCCTGTACAAGCCGTTCCTCGAGCCCGGCTTCCGCCACGAGCCCGCGCACGTCACCAGGAGCTTCGGCGTGCTGATGTTCGACAACCCGAACCGCTTCCGCATCGCGATGCCGCCGGAGTGGCTGTTCCTGAACCGCCTGCAATGGGGGCTCAACGCCGTGCTCGCCCAGCTCGGCGCCACCGGCCCGTGGGGCGCGATCATCGACGAGCTGCTCGCCGCGCCGCTCGAGCCGGCCTAGATCAGATCCCAGCCGAGCTTCGCGATCAGCGCGACCGACACCGCGACGACCGCGAACCGCACGATCCGCGCGCCGCCGCGCAGCGCGAGCCGCGTGCCGAGGATCCCGCCGCACAGCTGGCCGACCGCCATCGGCAGCGCGACCTGCCACATCACGGTGCCGGCGTGCGCGAAGGTCGCGAGCGCGGTCGCGTTGGCCGCGAAGTTCACGACCTTGGCGTCGGCGCTGGCGTGGACCAGGCTGCGCCCGCACAGCGCGACGAACCCGACGATCAGGAACGTCCCGGTGCCCGGGCCGAAGAAGCCGTCGTAGGCGCCGATCGCGAGCGCGAGCAGGCCGGCGACCCACGTGCGCACGGCCGGCGCGTCGGCGGCGCGCACCGGCTTGCGCACGACGATCACGATCGCCGCGACCACGAGCAGCGCGATCACGATCGGATCGAGCAGCGCGCGCGGCACCTGGAGCTGCAGGCTCGCCCCCGCGAACGAGCCCGCGCAGGCCAGCGGGAACGTCACGCGCGCGAGCCGGCGATCGACCCGGCCGGCCCGCCAGAACGTGATCGACGCGGCGAGCGAGCCCCACGTGCTCTGGCCCTTGTTGGTGCCGAGCGCGAGGTGGACCGGCACGCCGGCGAGGCGCAGCGCGGGCACCGTGATGAGCCCGCCGCCGCCGGCGATCGCGTCCACCGTGCCGGCGCACAGCGCGACGGCGGCGAGCACGACGATGGTCCACGCGGGCACGGCCGGCAGGCTAGACTGGAGGCTGATGGATGTCACGGTCGTCGGCGCGGGCGTGATCGGGCTCTCCGCCGCACTCGCGCTCGAGGAGCGCGGCCACCGCGTGCGAGTGGTCGCGGCGGCGCGCGGCGAGGCGACCACCTCGGCGGTCGCCGGCGCCGTGTGGTTTCCCTACCGCGCCGGGCCGCCCGACAAGGTCGCCGCGTGGGCCGCGCGCACCCGCGCCTGGCTGCTCGAGCTCGCGGCGCGCGCGCCCGACGCCGGGGTCGACCTGCTGACCGGCTACGAGATCGTCCCGGGCGACGACGCCACGCCGCCGTGGTGGGCCGCCGGCATCGAGGTCGAGCGCGCGCCCGCCCCGGTCGCCGGCGCGCCGCTGGCGTGGCGGTTCACCGCGCCGCGCGCCGAGCCGTCGCGCTTCCTGCCGTGGCTGGCCGGCCAGCTGCGCGCGCCGATCGAGGCCCGCACCGTGCTCGACCTCGCCGCCGAGCCCGGCGACCGCGTGGTCAACTGCACCGGGCTGGGCGCGCGCGAGCTCGCGAGCGACGACCTGCTCTATCCGCTGTTCGGCCAGACCGTGCTCGCGGCGCACGGCGCGGTCGATCGCGCGGTGACCGTGACCGACGATCGCGATCCCGAGGCGATCTTCTACGTCATCCCGCGGCGCGGCGAGCTCGTGCTCGGCGGGTGCTCGCGGCCGTACCCGCCCGGCGCGCCGGTCGAGATCGACGGCGAGCTGACCGAGCGCATCCTCGGCCAGGCGCGCGCGCTCGGCGTGGCGATCGGCGAGGTCCGCGGCGTGCGCGCCGGGCTGCGCCCGTACCGCCGCGAGGTCCGGCTCGCGCGCGAGGGCCGGATCGTCCACGACTACGGCCACGGCGGCGCGGGCTTCACGCTGTGCCGCGGCTGCGCCGAGGACGTGGCCGCGCTGGTCGAGGCTCAGTGAACGACGCCGCCGAAGTACAGCGCGGCCATCGTCGCGGCCGCGACCAGCACGACCGCGATCGCGATCCACAGCGCGCGCGGCATCGGCCGGCGGCGCTCGACCACCGCCGCGCCGATCACCGGCTCGGGCCGGGTGTCGGCGGGGTTATCGTCGCGGCCGCCGCGCTCCGGCGCCTCCTGCGGCCCCGACCGGCGCTCGACCTTCTGGCCGCCCGAGCCGGCCGGCACGACCCCGCGCGAGGTCGACTCGCCCTTGGCCTTGGCCTGCTCCTCGCGGACGACCAGCATCGTCGGATCGTCGTCGCCGACCCGCTTGGTCTTCACGCTCTCGACCACGAGCGGCTTGGGGGTCTGCGGCGACTTGATCGACACCGACATCTTGTCGTCGATCGCGGTGACCTCCGCCGAGTCGGCGAACTGCGACGGCGACGGCCGCGCGATCGCCGCGCGCGGCTCGTGCATCTTGGCCGGCGCCTTGTCGTGCGGCGTCTCGTCCATCGCGAGCACCGACGGGTGAACGTAGCCCGAGGTCAGGCAGCGGTCCCACGCCTCGCGCAGGGCCTGCTCGGCCTCCGACGCGTCCTTGAAGCGCGTCTTGTCCGACGGCATGAGCGCGGCCATCGCGACCGCGGCCAGCGGCTCCGGGATCGACGGATCGTGGCGGGTCGGCGGCGGCGCGTTGCCCTGCACGACGTAGCCGTTGGTGGTCTTGGTGTCGGGCCCCTCGTACGGGATGCGGCCCGACAGCAGCTCGTACATCACCGCGCCCCACGCGAACACGTCGGCCTGCGGGGTGTAGCGGCCCTCGCGGATCGCCTCGGGCGGCGAGTAGCCGGGCGTGCCCATGAAGATGCCGACCTGGGTCAGATCGCTGTCGGGCAGCCGCGCGATCCCGAAATCGGCGAGCTTCCACCGGTTGTCGCCGGCGTGCAGCACGTTGGCGGGCTTGACGTCGCGGTGGACGATGCGCTGGCGGTGCGCGAACGCCAGCGCGCTCGCGAGATCGAGCCCGATCTGGACGCAGCGCGCGAGCGGCAGCCGCACGCGATCGAGCCGGTCGGCGAGCGACTCGCCCGGCAGGTACTCGAGCACCATGAACGGCGCGCCGGTGTCCTCGTCGACGCCGACGTCGAAGATCGTGACGATCGCCGGGTGCGACATCTTCGCCGCGGCCTTGGCCTCGCGCTGGAACCGCTCGAGGAACGCCGAGCGCACGCGGCGGCCTTGCTGCGGCGACATGATCGTCTTCACCGCGACGATGCGGTCGAGCAGCGGATCGCGCGCCTTGTAGACCACGCCCATCGCGCCCTTGCCGATCGTCTTCACCACCTCGTAGCGGCCGATCGACTTGCGGCCCTCCTCGCCCGCCAGCCCCATGCCCGGCGGCGCTTCGGCGCGGGCGCGCGTGTTGGTGCGCGGGCGAGCTTGAGCGTCTTCCGCCATCTACCCGCGAAAAGCTTAACACGGGCGCTGCGATGCCGGAAAAATGCCTTAGCGCTGGGTGCGCCCGACGCCCGAGATCTTCGTGCCCGCCGGGACCGACGCGGTGATGAACGCGTTGCCGCCGATCACCGCGCCCTTGCCGATCACCGTGTCCCCGCCGAGGATCGTGGCGTTGGCGTAGATCACCACGTCGTCCTCGATCGTCGGGTGGCGACGCTTGCCCGGCTCGGGGCGGGCCTCCCCCTGCGGCACGGTCAGCGCGCCGAGCGTGACGCCCTGGTAGATCCGCACGCGCTCGCCGATCCGCGTGGTCTCGCCGATCACCACGCCGGTGCCGTGATCGATGAAGAACGAAGCGCCGATCTCGGCGCCGGGGTGGATGTCGATGCCGGTGCGGCGGTGCGCCAGCTCGGTCATCATGCGGGGCACGACCACGCCGCCCTCGCGCAGCAGCGCGTGCGCGATCCGGTAGACCGCGATCGCGTAGGTGCCCGGATAGGTGAGCAGGATCTCGTCGATGCCGGTCGCCGCCGGATCGGCCTCGTAGGCGGCGCGCAGATCGAGCCGGACCTGCGCGCGCAGCGCGGGCAGCCCGGCGATGAAGCGATCGGTGATCGCGTCGGCGCGGTGCGCGCAGTCCTCGCACTCGAGGTCGGAGCGGCCGAGCGCCTGCTGGCGCTTGTGGTGCAGCGCCCGGTAGACTTGGCGGTGCAGCGCGCCGTGCAGCTCGTCGAGCCGCTCGCGCACGAGGTGGCGGAGCGCGGCGCGATCCGAGCGCGGCACGTCCGGGCCGGCGTAGCCCGGGAACAGCAGCTCGCGGCACAGCTCGACCACCAGCTCGACGCCGGCCTCGGTCGGCAGCTCGTAGCTGCCGATGTGCTGCATCTCCGCCGCGGCGGGATCGAGGTAGGCGTCGAGCAGCGCGTCGGCCACCGTGACCAGCGCGTCGTGCGCCTCGCCCGTGACGCGCAGGGGTCTGCGTTCTGCGGACATTTCTTACGTCTAGCACCTACTTGGGCTGCGGCACCACGCGCAGGTACGGCTTGACCGTCTTGAAGCTGCCGAACTGCTGCTTGGCGTCGGCGTCCGACACCGACGGCACGATGATCACGTCGCCGCCCTGCTTCCAGTCCGATGGCGTGGCGACCTTGTGCTTGGCGGTGAGCTGCAGCGAATCGATCACGCGGAGCAGCTCGTCGAAGTTGCGCCCGGTCGACGCCGGATAGGTGAGCGTCAGCTTGATCTTCTTGTCCGGACCGATCACGAACACCGAGCGCACGGTGGCGGTGTCGCTCGCCTTGGGATGGATCATGCCGTAGAGGTTCGCGACCTTCTTGTCGGGATCGGCGACCAGCGGGAAGTTCAGCGCGTTCCCGGTGACGTCCTGGATGTCCTTGGCCCAGTCCTTGTGCGAGCCCACCGGATCGACCGACAGGCCGACCACCTTGGTGTTGCGCTTGGCGAACTCGGCCTTGAGCGCGGCCACCCGGCCGAGCTCGGTCGTGCACACCGGCGTGAAGTCCTTCGGGTGCGAGAACAGCACCGCCCAGCTGTCCTTGATGAAGTCGTGGAAGTGGATCGCACCGTCGGTGGTCTCCGCCGTGAAGTCCGGTGCCTCGTCGCCTAGCTGAAGTGCCATGACCATCTCCGTGATGTTCGTCTTGGGCGCCGTTATTGCGGATACCCGCTCCGCCGGCAAGGGCGACCATGGCACGGGCGTCAGCGGCGGGGTTCCGGAGCGGCGTTGATCTTCGCGATCACCCCGTCGAGCCGCTGCGCGCCGTTGCCGTCGGGCACGGTGACCCGGGTCGGCATGCCCCCGCCGAGCTCGAACAGCGCGACGAAGTCCCATCCCGAGTCGAACGCCGCTGCGATCGTGAGCATCCCGGAGTCGCGCACGATCGCGACCGGCGCGCGGGACTGGCCGGCGAGCAAGAGGTCGGTCTTGTCGAACTGGCCCGCGCTGCCGGCGGTGTCGACCACCGCGACCCGGCCGCGCACCGTGAAGCGCGCCGCGAGCTCGCGCGTCACCGCGTCGCGCCGCTCGAACTCGGCGGCCGCATCCGCGATCGTCTGGTCGTGCACGCCGGGCTTGCAGCCGCCGATCAGGAACTGCACGACCGCGCGCTTGAGCTGATCGTCGCGGAACTTGGCGCGCAGCGCGCGATCGATCCGCGCCGCGATCGGGCCCGGCGTGCCGACCCGGGTGTCGACCGCGCGCGCGTCGTCGTCGGCGCCGCGGTACGGCTCGGTGCCGCCGAGGATCCACTTGGCCGCCGCGTACAGCCCGTCGAGATCGACGTGCGTGACGATCGAGTCGATCGGCCCGGTCTGGCGGACCAGCTCCTCGGTCACCATCTCGGGGCACGCACCGTGCTCGGCCTTGGTGGCGAGCACGAACCGCGGGTCGCGCGCGAACTCGGCGTGGCGCTCGTGATCGTGATGATCGACCCACGCCGCGAGCCGATCGCCGAGCCCGTCGAGGAACGGCCTGGTGACCAGGTCGAACGACACGCTGGTGCCGACCGTCGCGGCAAACGCGATGTCGAGCACGACCACGCGACCGGGCACGCGATCGGCGCGCGGCAAGACCCGCGGCGACGCGAACGCGAGGTGCGGCAGCGGGGCCATCAGCGAACAGAGTGGCACGCTCGCGCCGGCCGGCTCGTCGCGAGGGCCACTTTTTGTCGGCGGTGCGAGGTGCGAGGTGCGAGGTGCGAGGTGCCCCGTCAGCGCGGGCAGTGCATCGTCACGCTCCAGCCGTCGTGCAGGTAGACCTGGCGCACGGTGCCGCGATCGCCGCATTGCAGCGGGCCG
>DATJAE010000171.1:0-8839 GCA_035516595.1 Kofleriaceae bacterium
ACAGCCGGTCGATCGCGTCGGGCACGTCGGGGTTGCGCGCGCTCGGCGCCGGCGCGGGCCGGCCCAGGTGCGCGAGCAGGACCTCGACGCTTCCACCCTCGAACACCGGCGCGCCGGTGACCAGCTCGAACAGCACGCAGCCGAGCGCGTAGAGATCGGCGCGCGCGTCGACCACCTCGCCGTGCGCCTGCTCGGGCGACATGTAGTGCGGCGTGCCGATCAGCCCGCCCGAGGTCAGCCGCGTCGCCTCCGCGGTGCCCGGCTTGCACACCGCGATGCCGAAGTCGACCAGCGTGATGCGATCGTCGCCGTTGCGATCGCGCCGCCACATGATGTTGCTCGGCTTGAGATCGCGGTGCACGACGCCGGCGGCGTGCGTGTCGGCGAGCGCGCTCGCGATCGCGCGGATCACCGCGAGCGCGCGGCGCGCCGGCAGCGGGCCGTCGGCGAGGATGCGATCGAGCGGCGCGCCGTCGACCAGCTCCATCGCGAGGTACGGCCGGCCGTCGGGCAGCTCGCCGACCGCGTGGATCTGCACGACGCCGGGGTGACTGACCAGCGCGGCGGCCCGGGCCTCGCGCGCGAAGCGCCGCGCCATCACCGGATCGGCCGCGATCTCGTGGGTCGGCACCTTGATCGCGACCGGCCGATCGAGCCCGAGCTGGCGGCCGCGGTACACCGTCGCGAACGCGCCGCCGCCGATCACGTCCTCCACCGCGAACGCGCCGTCGATCGTGGCGCCGACCAGGCTCGCGGAGGGGGCGACCTGCTCGAGGCCGCACGCGGGGCAGAATCGCCCCGACTCGGCGGTCTCTGCGGCGCATCGCGAGCAGGTCCTCACCACGATTGGAACGTAGCACCGAGGAGAACGTTTAATAGCATCGCGTGACAACGCGCCGCTCGTATGATGTTTCCGCCGGATACGAGCGATGACGGCCCGCTGGTTCACACTCCTTACGATGGCGGCCGCGGCGCCGGCGCATGCCGGTGGGATGACGCTGCCGGTCCACGGGGTGCGCGATCTCGAGCGCGCCGGTGCGCTGGTCGCGGGCGCCGACGATGCCGACGCGCTGTGGCTCGACCCGGCCGGGCTGGCCAACCTCGCCGGCGACGGCAAGAAGGCGCTGCTGTTCGACGTCGCGTACCTCTACCAGACGGTCGGCTACACCCGGGTCGACGCGACCGGCGCGATGCTGCCGAAGGTCACCAACCAGCAGCCGGGCTCGGCGGTGCCGACGCTCGCCGCGGCGCTCGGCATCGGCGATTCGCTGGTGATCGCGGCGGGGCTCACCGAGCCCTACCAGGGCCTGCACCGCTACGACGTCGCCGGCGCGCAGCGCTACGCGTCGGTCGAGCTCGCCGGCTCGACGTTCGTGACGATCGCGCTCGGCGCCGCCTACCGGGTGTCGCCGCAGCTCCGGCTCGGCGCGACGCTCGAGGACGACGTGGCGCTGCTCGACGCCGAGATCGTGGTGTCGGCGTGCCCGGGCCAGACGCCGTGCGCGCCGGGCGACGCGTCGTACGACGCGCCGATGACGATCAAGGAGAGCGCCGGGCTCGTGCCGAGCGGCTCGATCGGCGTGCAGTACGACGCGCGGCCGGAGCTGACGCTCGGCGCGATGGTGCACGCGCCGGCGCGGGTCTCGGCCGCCGGCACGATGACGCTCGCGCTGCCGAGCACGGCGCCGCTCGGCGGCGCGATGGTGCAGGGCGATCGCGCGACGCTGAGCTACACGCTGCCGCCGAGCGCGCGCGCCGGTGTCGAGTGGCGGCCGGTGGTCGGGTTGCGGGTCGAGGCCGCGCTCGACGTCGAGCTCTGGTCGGTGCAGCGCGCGATCGACATCGTTCCGAGCGGGGTCGCGGTGACCACGCCGGGCGCCAGCTTCCCGGTCGCCGCGATGCACGTCGCGCGCGACTACAAGACGTCGCTCGCGCCGTCGCTCGGCGCCGAGTACCACGTCGGCGTGGTGACGTTCGGCGCGGGCGTCGCCTACGAGACCGCCGCGGCGCCCGCGGGCGACGTCTCGGTGCTCACGGTGGACGCGCCGAAGCTGATCGTCGGGCTCGGCGGCGGCTACGCCGACGCCGGCTGGCAGATCGGCGCGGCGGTCGGGCTGGCGAAGCTGTCCGACGTCTCGGTCGCGCCGGCGGACGCGCGCGTGCTCGAGCTCGAGCCGCTGCGCGCCCAGCCGGTGCCGGTCGCGATCAACGCCGGCGACTACCAGTCGTCGTACCTGATCGCCGGGATCCGCGCGGCGCGGCGGTTCTGATCAGCGGACGCTGACCTTGCCCTTGATCTCGACCGGGTGTGGCTTGGGCGGCGACTTCCGGATGACCATCTGGCCCATCTCCGGCATGTCGCGCGACGGCGCGATGTCACCCTTGACCTCGACGGGCGGCGGCTGAGGCTCCGGGCCGATGCCGCGCTGGACCGCGACCGGCGGCGGCGGGATGGACGGCAGCGCGACCGTCGGGACCGTGATGGTCGGTGGCTCGAGTCGCTCGGCCTTGTCGCGGTGCGCGAGCGCGAACGCCGCGGCGCCGCCCCCGGCGAGCAGCGCCGCCGCGCCCGCCGCGATCACGCGGCGCTTGCGGCGCCGGCGCGTGCCGACCGGGCAGTCGGCGGTGATGATCGTCCCGTCGTGCCGGCGGAAGTAGCGCACGCACAGCCGCCCGGTGGTCTCGCGCAGCAGCGCCTCGGCCTCGTCGCGCGTCATCGCCGACAGGTTGAACACGTCGAGCTTGCACTGCCCGCAATGGCGGACGCGATCGTCGCCGGTCATCTCGTCCCACGGCGCGGTGCACGGCGCGGCGACCTTGATGTTGTCGAGGATCGGCAGCCGGGCGCGCGCCTGCGCCTCGTCGAGCAGGCGGCGGGCGTCGGCGAGCTCCTTGCCGCGCGCGTCGACCTCGTGCTCGAGCGCCTCGGTGCGCGCGGCCAGCGCCTGGAGATCGTCGCGATAGCTCATGCCGGGCTACAACGCACCGGCACGCCCGACGATCTGACTCAGGCGACGGCGCGCAGCGTCGCGGCGACCGGCGGCGCGAGCGCGCTCTCGATCAGCGCCAGCGCGCGGTCGGTGCGGACCACCAGCGGGTCGGCCGGCATCGCCAGGTTGCCGTGCATCTCGGCGGCGTCCAGGCTGCCGAGCAGCACCGACCACGCCAGATCCGCGATCTCGCGGGCGTTCACCTGGCGGTACACCCCGGCGTGAATGCCGTCGGCGACGCAGGCGCCGATGTGGTCCTGGATCCGCGCGATGCCCGACGACACCGCCGCGACCACCTCGTCCGACAGCTGCGGCCGGATCGCCGGCTGCGCCAGCAGGCGGAGGATGCGCGGGCCCTCGGCGTCGCGCTCGGCCCACTTGACGAGGATGCTCCAGGTTTCCCGCAGCCGGCGCGCGACCTCGGCGTGCTCGCGGACCTGCCCCATCTCGACATCGAACACGGTGAGCGCGTCCTCGACGAGCGAGACGTAGAGATCCTCCTTCGACCGGAAGTAGAGATAGATCGCACCGACGGAGAGCTGCGCGGCGCGCGCGATCAGCTCGATCGATGCGCCGGCATAGCCTCGCTCGGAGAACACCACCCGAGCCGCCTCCTGGATACGACGACGTCGCGCCTGCCGTTCCTGCGCTTTGCGTTCTTGAGCGTTCGTCATGGCGGAGCTGTAGCTACGATGACGCAAGGGGTCAAGCGACTTGTTGGTGGCAGATGATCGCCCATAGATTCCCGAAGTTGGCACTCGTCTGGCCCCTCCGATCGATGCGTCCAACGCATGTCCGCTAAATCTGACTCGAATTTCGGAATCACGGCGGGTCGGTGACCGGCACGATGCGGCCGAACTGGCCGTGGCTCTCCATGTCTGGTCCGGCCGCGAAGTACAGCCAGTCGGCTTGACCGACGTCCTGGCCGTCACCGAAACCGAGCCCCCACAGGCCATCGATCACGATCGGGTGATTGCCGACCGTGCCGAGCCGGCCGAGCACCGCGCCCGAGCCGGCGTCGATCGCGACGATCGTCCCGTCGCCGAAGTTGCCGGCCAGGAGCTCGGGTCCCGACGAGCCGCAGAACGCGGCCGGCGCCATCGCCAGCCCCCACGGCGCATCGAGCGCGCCGCCGGAGGCGACCAGGGTCCGGATCAACGTCCCGCCGGGATCGAACACGTCGAGCTGACCGAGCCCCGAGCCGGGCACGTCGTCGATCGCGTCCTGGTCCTGCTGGGCGTAGCTGACGTACACGCGGTCGCCGATCGCGACCACGTCGAACGGCGCGAACCCGGCGGGCAGCGACGGGTCGGCGAACGAGCCGCTCGGCATCGGCGCGAACTGATCGTCGAACACGTCGATCCGCGCGTTGTGGAAGTCGGCCGCGACCAGTCGCATGCCCGAAGGCGCCGCGACGATCGCCAGGCCCTTGTAGACCGCGCGCTGCGCGCTGCGGTCGACCACGACCATCGGGCTCGGCGACAGCGACAGGTTGACGCCCCAGATCTTGCCGCTCTCGCTCGACACCAGAAAGCTGGCGGGCGCGCAGCCGGTCGCGGTGCTGCCGGTGTGGAGCTGGAACGCGGTCTCCGAGGTGTTGCGCACGATGCCGTCGATCCCGGCGTCGAGCATCGGCCTGGCGGGCGAGGCGGTCGCCGCGACGCCGTTCGGATCCACGATCGACAGCGCGCCGGTGCCGTTGTCGGCGATGTAGAGATCGGTCGCGTCCATCGCGAAGCCCCACGGGTCGATCAGATCGAGATCGAGGTTGGCCGCGGCGTTGGGTCGATCCGAGATCAGATCGAACACGGCGCACCCGCCCAGCACTGCCAGGTTCGAGCCGGAGCCCGAGCCCGAGCCCGAGCTTGCCGCTCCGGTCGACGGATCGTTCATCATCTGCGGTTCGGTCCCGCATCCGAGTGCGAAGACGACCGAGACCGCGAGCAAGCGCGCGGCGCGCGAGTCGAAGGCCATGACAGTGCTCCTGCGGGGAATCCGCAACCCCGGCGCAGTGCACGGCGCGTGCGCGGCTAAGGATTCAGATCGGCGAGCGACACCTGCAGGTCACGCGTGACGAGCACGGTGCGCTGTGCGGGAATGTCCTCGAAGCCGTCGCGCGCGTCTCCGTCGCCTCCCGATACCAGCAACACGCCGCGGAACGCGTCGTCTCGCTCGCCGCGCTCGCCGATCACCCACAGCCGGCGCAGCCGCAGCGGCTGATCGAGCCGCGCGAGCACCATGGAGCGGCCGTTGCTCGTGGCGATGTTGCCGAAGCTCGGCTCGATCCCCGCGCGATGCTGCTCGGCGGCGACCAGCTTGATCGTCGCGGCGAGCGCGCGGCGGGTCGCGCCGACCGGCAGGTTGGGATCGTCGACCGAGCCCTCGTCGTGCAGCATCGCGAGGAACACGTGGAACACCAGCTCGCCCGCGCTGCGCCCCTTGAGGTTGCGCCGCAGGTACTCCGGGATGTGCTCGAGCAGGCGCGGCGCGATCGCGTCGAGCTCGAGCCCGCCGGTCTGCGCGAACATCCAGCGCCGGAACCGGAACGGCGGCGTGTTGTCGGTGCCGCCGAGCGGGCGATCGGGCGCGTCGCGAACCGCGTGCGCGATCGCGCAGTCGGTCTTGATCTCGGCGAGCGGCGCCGCGAGATCGACCGGCTTGTCGCTGGCCTTCGGCGTGCGCACGAGCAGCACGTCGCCGCTCTGCGAATACGCCAAACCCCAGCGGCTCACCGGTGGCTCGGCGACGAGCACCGAGCGCACGGGCGCGAGCGCGGCCCACAGCCGCTGAGGTTGGTTGCACATGCACGCGAACAGCTTCATCTCGGAGCTCCACACCGAAACCGGGGTCTCAGTGCCGAACGGGACCGAAAGCTCAAGGACCACCCCGCCACCCAGCGAACTCCCAAAGTATAGGTCGTACGTGTGACGCCGCCAACGAGATCGCGCAGGTCGGGGTTACACCTACGCCGTGGCGAGCGCCGCACGAACGTCGTCGAACACCTTGGCGCGCTCGGTCTCGTTGAACACCTCGTGGCGAAACCCGGCAAGCTCGCGGTAGTCCGCGCCCGGCACCCGGTCCGCGACGCGACGCGATGCCGCAGGGTCGGCGATCGGATCGGCCCCGCCCACTAGCCACAGCGTGGGCATGGCGATCCGATCGGCGTGCGCGAGCACGTAGGCCTGGGCGGCCGAGGACTCGGTGAACCACCGCGCGGTCGCGATGTCGAAGCACAGCTTGTCGGCCAGGCGCTCGGCCTGCTTGCCCGGGTCGTGGGTGAGATCCTCGACGCGCAGCGCGTTGGGCTGGGCGAGCTGCGGCGCGATCCGGCTGGCGACGCGCGCGAGCAGCTTCTTGTAGCCCGGAACCGCGAGCCGCAGTCCGAGGTAGGGCGACGACAGGATCGCGAGCTTCGCGGCGGGCGGCCGGTCGCCGCACAGCGCGCGCAGCACGATCAGGCTGCCGTGCGAGTGGCCGAGCAGGACCAGCGGCGCGCCCGGCGCGAGCGCCTGCGCGGCGGTGCGCGCGGCGGCGAAGTCGTCGAGGTAGGTCGCGAAGCGATCGATGTAGCCGCGCGGGCCGGGCGACTGGCCATGGCCGCGCACGTCCCACGACAGGGCGGCCCAGCCCGAGCTCGCGATCACGTGCGCGAGCTCGCGGTAGCGCCCGCAGTGCTCGGCGTAGCCGTGCGTGATCAGGACGACGCCCTTGGGTGCGCCCGCGGGCGCGAACGTCTCGGCGTACAGCCCGCCGGGGATCGTCGTGGTCGTACTCGGCGCGATCGGTCCCGGCGCTTCGCTCATGACGAAGCGGTTCTATAACTCACTTCGCGGCGGGCTTGGCGAGCGCGCACGCACTCGACTTCAGGCTGCCGTGGGCGCTGTCGCAGAACGACGTGCAGATGTCCGGCGCGACCTTGCACACCCGCTGGAGGTGGCTGTCGAGGCTCTTGCACGACGCCTTGTCGTCGCCGTCGCACGCCGCGCTGCACGCCTCGATCGCGTTCTCGAGCATGAGCTGGAAGGTGTCGCCGTCCGCGCTGCCGGCGTTCTCGGTCAGCTGGCGGCCCGCCTCGGTGCACAGCCCCGCGAGCCGGGCGCTGTCGGGGCTGGACTTCTTCGAGCACGAGACGAGGGCGGCGGTCGCGAGCAAGAGGGCGGCGATGCGGGTCATGAAAGATCGACGCGGCGAGCGCGCCGACCGTCTCACGCCCGGATGTTGCCCCGCGATCCGGCGTGCGTTACGGTGACCGCGTGAACCGGGGTAACACGTCTGGATTCCTCACGATTCTTGTGATGATCGCGGGCTGCACCAGCTTGCCGGACGAGCACGCCGAGAAGCAGAGCGAGAACCGGCTCGATATCGCGAAGGACTACCTGCGCAAGCACCAGCTCGAGGCCGCCGAGACCGAGTGCAACAAGGCGATCGCGATCGACAAGGTGAACGACGAGGCCTACGTCGTGCGCGGCCTGGTCTCGATGGTGCGCGCGGTCGATACCCAGCGCACGATGGAGATCGACGGATGCCTGACCGGGCTCGATCTCGAGTCGACCCAGCGAGATCTCGACGCGGATCTCAAGAAGGCCGACGCCGATTTCGCGACGGCCGCGAAGATCACGCCCGGCTACGGCGAGGCGTGGGCCAACCGCGGGATCGTCCACACGCTGCTCGAGGACTACGGCGGCGCCGAGACCTTCCTCGAGAGGGCGCTCGAGAACCCGATGCGGCTGGCCGATCCCGCGCTCGCGCGGGCGCACCTCGGCTGGGCGCTGTTTCACGAGAACAAGCTGGTCGACGCGGCCAAGCAGCTGCGCGAGTCGGTGCAGTTCGCCCCGAAGATGTGCGTCGCAACTTATCGGCTTGCGAGGGTTTACTTCGCGCGCGAGGAATGGGAAAAAGCCGCAGAACTATTCCAGACGGTGTCCGATGACCCGTCGTGCGGGTCGCAGGAAGCCAGCTACTACCTGATGAAGACTCGAATGCAGCAAGGCCTGTTGGCGGAAGCGGACGAGGCGCGCGCCGCGTGCCTCAAGATCTCGCCGCAGAGCTGCATCGCCGCGCAGTGCCGGGCCGACGGGGCCGCGCTGCATGCATCTGCGGAGCGGTGATGGAACCAGGCAGCGATCGCGCCGACCGTTCGGGCACGTTTGTCGATCCCCGCGCGAGCCTGGCAATCTGGCTGCGCAGCGGCCGCGCGCGACGCCGGCTCAGCCTCGACGACGTCTCGCGCGTCACCAAGATCCAGCCGCGCATCCTCGAGAAGCTCGAGAGCGGCCAGAGCGAGGGCCTGCCGGCCGAGGTGTTCGTGAAGGGCTTCGTGCGCAGCTTCGCGCGCTGCGTGGGGCTCGACGAGGGCGAGGCCATCGAGCGCTGGACCGCCTGCGCGAATGCGCCGGGCGAGGGCAAGGTCGTCGCGATGGCATTCGTCGAGACCCTGCTGCCGCCGGAGCCGATCTCCGAGCCGGTGCTCGAGATCGCGCCGCCGGCGCCGGTCGAGGCCGAGATCGCGCCGCCGGCGCCGGTCGAGACCGCGCCGGCCGATGCGCCCGCGGTCGACGCGCCCAAGACGAAGCAGAAGCGCACGCGCAAGAAGGCCGCCGGCAGCAGCGCGCCGCGCACGCGCAAGCGCAGGAAGTCGGACACCGCGGCGGTCGAGGCCACGACGACCCCGATCGCCGAGGGCAGCGCGGCGATTGCCGCCGACGACGCCACGGCCGCGCCGGTGGACGCCACGGCCGCGCCGGTGGACGCCACGGCCGCGCCGGTGGACGCCACGGCCGCGCCGGTGGAGGCCGCCGTCGAGGGCGAGCCGACCACCACCGCGCCGGTCGAGGCCGCCGTCGAGGGCG
>DATJAE010000172.1:0-20028 GCA_035516595.1 Kofleriaceae bacterium
CTGGACGTTCGTCGTCGCGGTGTTCCCGCTGGTCGGCGTGACGCTCGTGCTCACGCTGCTCCTGCTGCTGAGGCCGTCGGCCGGCGCGTCGCGCGTGGCGGTCGCGGCGTGAGCCGCGGCGCGGCACGCGACGGTCAGAAGCCGTAACAGGAGACCGAGCGCTCGCCGTCGTAGCCGCCGATCGGGCCGCACAGGTCGATGATGCACATCGGGCAGCAGTCCGGCCCGCTGTGATCGGCGCACGAGCCGTTGCATTCGACCAGCGGGCACCCGGGGTCCGGCGTCGGCAGCTGTACTCGTCGATCGGATCCGCCGAGCCGTCGCTGCCGTCCCGCTCGAAATCGACGCACAGCTGGCCGCTGCCGCACGTCATCTCGCCGCACGCGATCGATCCGCTGAGGTCGGGACCGGGCGCGATCTTGTGAACGCACGACACGACCGCTGCGATCGCGAGGACATGGCGAAACCGCGACAGCCGTGTCGCGATCGAGGCCAGAAATGGGCGCATTCGTGGGGGCACAGCAGCCCGCGTGCCGACTACGATGGCCGCGTGTCGCGCGCGCTCGCGGTAGCCGTGCTCCTGGCGTGCGGGTCGCCGCCGCCCGCGCGTCCTCCCGCCAACCGGCCCGCCGGGCCGTCGCTCGAGCAAGCGAAGGCGGCCGAGCGCGGCGCCGGCGTGCCGCGCGACTACGAGCGTGCCGCCCGGATCTACGACCAGCTATGCGACCGCGGTCGCGGCCAGATCGAGGCCTGCCTCGATCTGATCGACGCGATGGTCGACGCGCGCGGCGTTGCGAGCGATCTCGCCGGCGTGCGCGAGCTCGACCGCGTGCTGTGCCGGCGCGGCACCGCGCTCGCCTGTCTCGAGGGCGCGATGTTCGACGTGATGGCGCAGCGCTCCGACCAGGCCGCTCCGCCCGACGCCCTCGCCGCGATCGAGCGCGCCACCAAGGAGGTCGCCGCGGCCTGCGAGCGCGGCGATGGCCGCGCCTGTGAAGTGTCCGTGATGGGCGGCGATAGCGGGACGGCCGAGTGGGATCGCCGCACCAAGTACAGCGTCGCCTGCCAGGCCGGCCGGATGGAGGCGTGCGGCCGGGTGGCGATCGATCTCGAGATGTGCGGCGAGCCGGAGGTCGACGATCCGGCGGCGTGCGAGCAGCGCACGGTCGCGGCGTGGCGCGCCCACGACTACGACCGCGATCTCGCCGCCGACGCACAGAAGCTGTACGACGAGTGCCGCGCCGGCAACGCGCTGGCGTGCCAGCACATCCCGACCCAGCGCATCCCGATGGCCGCGCGCTGCGCCGCGCACGACTACGGCGCGTGCGCCGAGCTCGGCTGCCTCGGCGACGACGCGGCCCGGGCGCTCGCGCTGGCGCACGGCGCGGATCAGCCCAACTGCTTCGTCGCCGGCAAGGACGCGCTGCTCGCGTGGAAGCTCCGGCCCGGCCAGACGCGCTTCGAGCCGCTGGTCACCGACGGCCAGCGCCCGGGCGGCGCGCGCCCGACGCCGCCGTGGGAGGCCGTGCGCTTCCAGCATCACGGCGGTCGCGATCGCGCCGACTGGCCGCGGTTCGACGTCTACAACATGAACGACCACGCACTCGCGGAGCTGTCGGTGTGCCTCTACGCCTACGATACGGCCGGCAACCAGCTCGCGTGGTTTGCCGGCACGCCGAGGCTCGCGGTCGCGCCGAACGCGCTGGTGCCGCTGGCGCTCGATGTCCCCGACGAGCCGCGCCTGCCCGATGCGACGGCCGAGGTCGTGATCGACTACAGCCACGTCCGGTTCGACGGCGGCGCGGCGACCGACGACGCCGCGCGCTGCCCCGCGCATCGCCCGCGCGGTCAGGCCGGCGCGTACACGCACTGGTGAGCAGCGCGTCATCGCCGGGCACCGCACGTGGCCAAATCCGACACGTGAAATCCCACAGCGCGAACGGATCCGCGGGGTTCGCGCGGGCGCGCGACTTGCTCGAGTGCCGCTCGTGAAGCGCTCGCTCGCCCTGGTGATCGCGGCGTGTGGCTCGCACGCCGGCGGCGCGGCCGATGCGCCGCTCGCGCCCGATGCGCCGGGGCCAGCGAGCGCGCTCGCGATCTCGCTCGATCGCGCGGCGGGCAGCCACGCGATCGCGGTCACCGTGCATGCGAGCGACGCGGCGGGGCAGCCGGTGGCGGGCGCGGCGATCGCGCTCGCGGTGTCGGGAGGCACCAGCACGGCGGTGCGCGATGCCGGCGGCGGCGACTACGCCGCGACCGTGCAGCCCGACGCGCTCGACACCGAGGTCACGATCGTCGCGTCGACCGGCGCGCTCCAGGCCACCAAGGTCGCGCTCGCGCTCGCGACGATCGACGACACGCTCGGCCAACCCGAGGCGGTCGACGGGCTGGTCAACTCGCCGGGCTGGGAAGACGGCGCGAACATCTCGCCCGACGGCCAGTGGCTGATCGTCGCGAGCTATGTCCCGGTCGATCTGCTCACCTGTACGCTCGATGGCGAGTCGCCGCCGAGCGCGGCGTGCACCACGGTGATCGGGCCGTACGCGGCGCCCGAGCGCCCCGGCATGCTCGGCGCCGAGCGCATCCACGACGGGACGTTCGACAACGACTGCCCGGATCTCGGCGTCACGTCGCCGAGCACGTCGAACGCGTTCGTGCCGATCGCGGGCTATGGCTTTCATCGCCAGGCCGATGGCTCGTTCGCCGAGCCGTTCGTGATCGGGTTCGACGCCGACGGCTGCCTCGGGCCCTACGGTTACGCGTTCACCGCCGCGCCGCAGGGCAGCTCGGCGGCGCTGGTGTTCGCCAACGGCGACCTGGGGTCGTCGAAGATGGCGTCGAGCATCTGGTACACGCCGATCACGCTGGGCCAGCCGAACCTCCTCGGCACGTATCGCATCGTCGACGACATGCTCCAGGTCACCGGCTTCACGCCGACCGAGCTGCCGCCGGTCCTGACCACGCGCCAGGGCAACCCGTTCTACAGCGCGGGCCGGCTGTACTGGGATGACGAGGATCTCGCGCCGGCGGATCAGGATCTGTACGTCGCGGATCTCACCGGCACGCTGCCACAGGTGACCGCGGGCCCGGCGCAGACGGTCGGCGTGTCGCTGCCGGGCACGCAGGAGATCCAGCCGGCGGTCGACGGCGCCGACCTGTACTGGATGGGCGGCGGCACGCTGTGGCGCGCGACGCTCGCCAGCGGCGCGGACCCGGCACAGGCGGCGTCGTGGTCGCCGCGCGCGCCGCTGCTCGGGCCCGCCGCCGCCGACACCGCGCCGATCCTCGCGCTGGGCGAGCCCAACGTCGCGCACGTCGGCGGCAAGCTCGAGCTGTACTTCGTCTACATCAAGCAGGCGCCGGGCGGCGGCTACGACGCCAACATCGGGCGCGTGGTCGCGCGCTGATCATTGATGCGGCAGCGTGCACGGCGCGTAGCCGAACCGCGCGCACAGCGGCGCGCCGTGGTCGTAGATCACGATGTTGCCGTCGGACTGCAGCGCCATGTAGGCGCCGGGGTGGCCCGACGTGCCCGAGGCCCAGATCGGGTCCATGTTGATGTCGTAGACCACGAGGTTGCCGTCGCTCTGCATGTACAGCACGTTCTCGTTGCCGTCGTGCGTCGTGCCCGCGCCCCACTGCGGCACGCCGTCCTTGTAGAGCGCGAGGTTGCCGTCGGTGCCCTGGTTGACCAGCATCCAGTGGCCGTCGCACGACTTCATCGACTGCCCGGGGCGCAGGCCCTGGTAGGTGCCCTGCACGATGCCGCACGCCGGCGTGCCCGGCCAGTTCCACGCGCCGGTCGCGTTGGTCGCGTTGCGATGCACGATGAAGCCGCCCTGGAAGTTGTTGCGCTGGCCCACCGGGATCGCGAGCTCGTCGGACAGCGGCAGGCCGAGCGAGCTGCAATCGGCGGCGAGCCCGTCCCACGTGGCGCGGATCGCGCCCTGGACCTCGAACGCGCCGGCCGACGAGTGGACGTACTCGACGTTCTGCGGCAGCGATGACATGTGGATGTCGGCGCCGCAGTAGCCGGCGCGGAACAGCGTGGTCGTGCCGGCGTTCGAGTCCATGACGTAGTAGCCGCCGCTCGGCACCGGCAGGATCGCGCTCGCGCTGACCAGCGCCGGCACGCCGTTGCGCGCCGGCTGGCCGGCGAGCGAGCCGTAGAACACGGCGTCGCCGAACGTGAACACGCCGCCGTCCTGGCCGAGCAGCCAGTAGCCCTGGCCGTCCGAGCTCGCGGCGATCGCCGAGATCGGCCTGGCGAGCTTGGTGGCGCCGAGCGAGCCGTGGAACGCGGCATCGCCGAAGCTGAACACGCCGCCGTCGGCGCCGGCGAGCCAGTAGCCCTTGCCCGACGGCGTCGCGGCCATGCCGACGATCGGCGCGGCGAGCGCCGTGCCGCCGAGCGAGCCGTGGAACGCGGCGTCGCCGAAGCTGAACACGCCGCCGTCGGCCGCGACCAGCCAGTAGCCCTTGCCGGTCGGTGTCGCGGCCATGCCGACCACCGGCTTGGCGAGCGCGATCCCGCCGAGCGAGCCGAAGAATCCGGCGTCGCCGAAGCTGAACACGCCGCCGTCGGACGCGACCAGCCAGTAGCCATCGCGCTTGGGCGTCGGCGCGATCCCGACCACCGGCCTGGCGAGCTTGGTCGCGCCCATCGAGCCGTGGAACACGGCATCGCCGTACGAGAACACGCCACCGTCGCTGGCGGCCTCCCAGTAGCCGTTGCCGTCGGCGGTCAGCGCGATGCCGACGCGGCACGGTCCGCTGGTGCAGGTCGGCGCGGCCGGGCCCTGCGGCGAGCCGCTCGGCGTGTAGCCGGCCTTGCGGATCGGATGGAAGATCGTGCCGAGCGTGCCGCCGAGCCCGCTCTGCCAGCCCGAGGCGAGCTCGGACGTGCTGTGCGCCCGGATCGACGCGGGATGGCCGGTCGAGTACTCCTCGACCGCGCAGAACTCGGTGTGCGCCGCGTCGAGCCAGCCGGCGAACAGCATGATGTGGCCGGACGCCGGGACGTGGCACGAGTCGCCGGGGAAGTTGAGCGCGTCGCCCGGCGTCAGATCGCTCCACGCGATCGCGACCGACTCGTCGAGGTACGAGTTGCCGCCGCCGCACTTCGCGGGCGAGCCGGGCGCGAAGTTGTAGGTGGTCTCGCCGGGAGGCGCCAGGCCCCAGATGCTCGACACGAAGCCCGAGCAGTCGGAGCGGTACGGTCCGGCGGTCGGGTTGCCGGTGACCTTCTCGGCGTACGGCACCTGCGCGTCGACCCACGCCCACGCCTCGTTGAAGAACGGCTGGGCCGAGATCGGCGCGTAGGCGGTGATCGTGGCCTGGTTGCAGTTCGGCAGGATGCCGGTGAGCGGCGGCGACGGCGGCGGCTCGTTGCCGTACGACGCGAGCACGCTCTGGGCGTAGCCGACTCGCTTGCTCTCGAGGCACGTGCCGGGGTCGTTCCAGTGCGCCGGATCGAGATCGTCGAGGCAGCGCTCGTAGTCCTGCATGAACGCGACCGCGGCGTTGGCCTTCGTGATGTCGGAGGCGTCGAGGTCGGTCGCGGCCTGGAGATCGGCCAGGCCGTTGCTCGGCAGCTCGATCATGATGAACTGCAGCTGGGCCTCGAGCGTCGGATTGCCGGTGCTCGGGTCGATCTCGCCCTGCGCGGTCGCGTAGGCGATCAGCGCGCTCAGCCGCGAGCCGCCCCACTGCGCGATGAACCCGCCGCCGTCGTTCGGATTGACGCCCGACTCCTGGTCGAGGTTGCCGACGATGCCGGCGGCCTGCACCGGCGACAGGCCGTGGGTCACGAAGAACTGGTACGCGGTCTGGTCGTTGGCGAAGGCGGTCACCGCGTCGTCGGTGTCGCCCTCGTGCGGCGCGGGCGTGGCGCACGCGCCCAGCAGCGCGGACGCGGCGAACACAAGCTCGGTAGGTCTCGATCGCATGAATACCCTCCTCGTGGGTGCGGCGACCCCGAGCAGCCGGCGGGCCAGCGCGCGCGCGAGCGCTTGCACCGGGTTAGCGGCGCGCCGTCACGCGCGGCGAGCGTGACGCCGTCACGGCGCGGTGACGCTCGAACTGCCTCATAATGAGCCGGTGAGCCACGCGCGCACGCTGACCAACCGCGACGATCACGGTCGCGATCGGCGCCGGCCGGCCGCGCCGCACCTGGTGCGCGTGCTCGACTACGAGCGGCCGCGCGCGCCGGGGTCGCGCCACGCGCTCGACGGGATCGAGCAGGTCACGCTCGGGCGGACCGAGCAGGACGCCGTGACGCGCGGCGGGCGCACGCTCGCGCTCGGGATCGCCGATCCGCGGATGTCGAAGGACCACGCGCGGATCGCGATGATCGATCGCCAGTGGGTGATCGAGGATCTCGGCTCGCGCAACGGCACGCTGGTCGACGGCGCGAAGATCGATCGCGGCGCGCTGGTCGACGGCGCGGTGATCGAGCTCGGGCGCACCGCGCTGGTCTGGCGGATCGCCGAGCCCGACGGCCCGCGCGACGTCACCGCGAGCGAGCTGGTCGCCCCGCTCGGCGAGCTGCGCACGTTCTCGGCGCCGCTCGAGCGCGCGCTCGCCAACGTCGCGCGGATCGCGCCGACCACCCAGAACGTCGTGGTGCACGGCAAGACCGGCACCGGCAAGGAGCTGATCGCGCGCGGCATCCACGCGGCGAGCGGGCGGGGCGGGCCGTTCGTCGCGGTCAACTGCGGCGCGGTGCCCGAGACCCTGGTCGAGAGCGAGCTGTTCGGCTACCGCAAGGGCGCGTTCTCCGGCGCGACCGAGGATCGCGCGGGGCTGGTGCGCGCGGCCGACGGCGGCACGCTGTTCTTCGACGAGATCGGCGACCTGCCGCTGCCGATCCAGGCGGCGCTGCTCCGCGTGCTGCAGCAGCGCGAGGTGCTGCCGCTCGGCGCGACCCGGCCGATCGCGGTCGACCTGCGCGTGGTCGCCGCGACCCATCGCGATCTCGAGCGCGACGTCGCCGACGGGCGGTTCCGCGAGGATCTGCTCGCGCGGCTCGCCGGCTACGTGGTCGAGCTGCCCGCGCTGCGCGATCGCCGCGAGGACCTCGGCATCCTGATCGCGGCGCTGCTCGCGCGGTTGCCCGACCGCGACGTGCGGCTGTCGCCGGCGGCGGGCGCGGCGGTGATGCGCTACGCCTGGCCGCGCAACGTGCGGGAGCTCGAGCAGGTGCTGGGCTCGGCGGTCGCGCTCGCCGGCGCCGGGCCGATCGAGCTCGATCACCTGCCGCCCGCGCTGCACGAGCCGGGCGGCGCCGCGCCGGTGCTCGACCTGTCGCCGTCGGAGCTGGCGCGGCGCGACGAGCTCTGCCGGCTGCTCGCCAGCCACCGCGGCAACATCGCGGCGGTCGGCCGCGAGCTCGGCGTCGCGCGCATGCAGGTCCATCGCTGGATCGAGCGCTTCGCGATCGACCTCGCGCAGTATCGAGCGTAACCCCCGCGTGACGGCTGTGCGCCCGGCGCGCGTTGCACGCGGCGCGAGCCGACGCGCGGTTACCCCGCGCGATCGCTGGCGCGGAGCTGGCAAGGACCGGCCGGCATGCTTGCAAACCTGTCTCGCTTTGCAGTCCTCGCCACGACCCTCGCCGCGTGCTTCCCGATGTTCGGCGGCAGCAGCGGCTCGATGAAGAATGGCCCGGGCACCGACGCCCAGCCGCTCGCCGCGCACCCGTTTCCGCTGGTCAACGCCGACGGCGAGAAGATCGCCTGGGCGGCCGCGCAGGAGTGGGCGCCCAAGGTCGGCACGCCGGCGCCGACCATCCTGCGCGCGTACGTCGTCGACGATCGCGACTGGGTGATCGATCGCAACGACAACACCGGCATCATCACCGATCGCTTCCTGCACGTCGCGGTGCAGTACCGCGGCGGCAACACCGGCAAGTGCCGCCAGTGGCTGTGCAACCTGATCGAGCAGGAGGCCGGGCCCAACGCGTGGGGGCGGCCGATCCTGGCCTGCCCGAACGGCCTGACCGTCGCGCTCACCTGCGACTCGGTCGAGGCCGGGCGCCCGTCGCCGCCGACCTGATCAGTGCGCGGCCAGCCAGTGGTCCGCGTCGTCGCTCGGCGCGCCGGCGGCGCGATACTCGACCGCAGCGACGCGCATGGTCGTGCGCGCGCGGTCGCGCTCGCCGGCCGCCCACGCGGCGGTGGCCAGCGCGAAGTGATCGTCGGCGAGCGTCTTGGCATGCGCGCCGTCGCGCTCGGCGATCGCCAGGCAGGCCTCGGCGTCGGCAAGCGCCGCGGCCGGGTGCGCGAGCGCGAGCTGGACCTCGACCAGCTGATTCGCGATCTCGCCGGGGCTGGCGTAGTCGACGCTGTCGGCCGCATCGCGCGGCGAGCGGGTGAGGATGTCCTCGGAGCGGTGCAGCGCGTCGAGCGCGTCGGCGAGCTCGTGGCGCTTGAGCTCGATCGTGCCGAGGTTGAAGTACGCGATCTCGAGGTCGCTGACGTCGGTGCCGAGCTTGTCGCGCGCGATCTCGACCTCGGTGCGGTACTCGGTCTCGGCCTTCGCGAGATCGCCGGCGCGCTCGGCGACGTTGCCGAGGTTGCCGTGGATCGCGGCGAACAGCGAGGGCATGTCCGTGCCGTCGCCGGCCGCCGCGAGCGCGCGGTCGAGCGCGTCGGTCGCTTCGCGGTAGCGCTGGAGCTCGGTGTAGACGATCGCGAGCTCCATCAGCTGGTCGGCGAGGATCAGCTGCGCGTGCGGCGCCTTCTCGGCGAGCGCGATCGAGCGCTGGTACAGCGCGATCTGCTTGGCGGTGTCGTCGCGCGCCGCGTACACGGTGGCCTCGCCGCCGAGCGCCGCGACCTCGTCGGCGACGTCGCTCTCGGCGGCGAACTCGGCGATCGCGTGCTCCTCGTGGGGGATCGCCTCGTCGAGCTTGCCCGCGTGGACGAGCACCACGCCGAGCCGGTGATCGAGCAGCGCGAGCTGGTGGCGGTCCTGGACGCGCGCCTCGATCGCCTGCGCGACCTGGCCGATCTCGATCGCCTGGACCGGCGCGTGCTGCATCTCGCCGACGATCCACACCAGATCGATCCACAACCCGGCGACCTTGGCGTCGTGGCGCGCCGGATCGACCGCGATCGCGGCCCACGCCGCGGTCGCGGCGGCGTCGGGATCGGTCTGCTTGGTGATCTCGATCGTCGTGCGCTCGCTGTAGAGCTCGAACAGCAGCGGCGGGTAGTGCGTCGCCGCGATCGGCGCGGCCAGCGAGTCGAGCAGGTCGGTCGCCGCCTTGAGCGACTCGCCGACCTCGAGCGCCTCGACGCGCGCCAGGCTGTGGCCGAGCGCATCGATCACGCCGCGCTCGAGCGGATCGTTCGGCAGCGGCGCCTCGCCGAGCAGGCCCGCGGTGTCGGCGCACGGCTCGAGCGGCGGCAGCGCGGCGGCCGCCCGGGCCGCGTGCCGGACGAGATCCGGATCGCCGCGGCTGGCCAGCTCGATCACCGAGCTGGTGACGTCGAGCGCGTGATCGAGGCAGCGCGTGCGCAGGTCGAGCAGCTGCGCGGACTGCGCGCCGTCCGCGGTGGCGTGGCACGACGCCTCGGCCATCGCCGTCCAGCGCGCGGTCCACGCGTCGAGCGCGTCGGCGAGCTCGCCGCCGGAGGCCGCGCGGACCTGGCCGCCGCGCGCCTGCCACAGCGCGCGCGCCCGGGGCAGCTCGCAGCGCGCGCGCGGCGCACCGCGATGCAGCACCAGGCCCAGGCCGAGCGCGGCGCCGAGCGCGGCGGTCGCGACCGTGATGCGCGCCCGGCGCGCCGGCGCGCGCGGGGTCAGCGCGGCGAGCAGCTCGCGCATCGACGGGAAGCGCCGCGCCGGGTCGTCCTCGAGCCCGCGCGCGATCGCCAGCGCGATCCGGCGCGGCAGGTCGGCGCGCAGCGCCGGCTGATCGCGGGGCAGCCCGCCGTGCAGCGCCTCGAACAGCGCCGCGCAGAACGCGTACTGGTCGGTGGCCGCGTCGGTCGGCTCGCCGCGCGCCTGCTGCGGCGACATGTAGCCCGGCGTGCCGGCGATCCGGCCGGTGATCGTGTGCGTCCCGGGTGTGGTGTGCGACGCCGGCTCGGACGCGAGCACGATCTTGGCGAGCCCGAAGTCGGTGATGTGCGGGCGGCCGTCCTCGTCGACCAGCACGTTGTCGGGCTTGAAGTCGCGGTGGATGATGCCCTCGTCGTGGGCGAACGCCAGGCCCTCGCCGAGCGTCCGGTACATCGCCACCAGCTCGCGCCAGCCGCGCCCGGGACGGGTCTGCCAGGCGCGCAGCGTCGCGCCGTCGATGTACGCCATCGCCAGGAACACCTGGCCGCCCAGCTCGCCGACGTCGTGCACCGGCACGATCGCGGGATGCGACAGCTGCGCCATCGCGCGCGCCTCCGCGAGCAGCAGCGACGCGCCGTCCTGGCCGCCGCGCGAGGTGACCAGCTTCAGCGCGACCTTGCGATCGAGCACGTGATCGTACGCCGCGTAGACCACGCCCATCCCGCCCTGGCCGACCTTGTCGATCACGACGTAGCGATCGAGCGTCGCACCGCGCGGCAGGTCGGTCGGATCGATCGCGGACGCCGAGCGCTGCCCGTCCTCGACCGTGTCTGCGACCTCGGCGTCCGACGCCATGGCGGCCAGGATACACCGCTCGGCGCGGGGGTCGGTCAGTCGACCGGAACCGGGACGTCCACGCCGAGCGAGAACGTGCCCGGGGCGTTCGGGGTCGCCGCGGTGCCGTCGACCTGGAGCGCGCCGGCCTTCGCGATGTTCACCAGCTGGAGCGTGTTCGCGGCCATGCCGACGATCACGTCGTTGCCGTCCGCGTTGACGTCGAGCTGGTCGAAGTACTGCGGCAGCGTGCCGTCGGCGACCAGCTTGTCGATCTTCGGCTGGACCTCGGCGACCAGCTTGGCGACCTGGTCGGCCGAGGCCAGGCGAAAGCCCGCCTGCACGATGATCGAGTCGGTGATGTCGATCGAGCCGTACAGCGCGTGCATCTGGAGGTCGGCGTGCTTGGCGATCTCGGCGTTCATGACCGGGAAGATCGGCGAGCTCGGGGCGATCACCAGCCAGATCGGATCGTCGGTGTTGATGTTGGCGAGCAGCTCGGCGAACGCCGGCGAGGCCGCCAGGCCGCTGCCGCCGGCGGCGGCCTTCTCGACATCCGCCCGGGTGATCGGATCGGGGCGGAACACGAGCAGCGCGGTCGTGTTGTCGATGAACGTGAAGCCGGCGATCGGGCCGCGGCCGGCGTCCGGAGCCAGCAACACGACATCGCCGTCGATCGTGATCGTCCCCTTGTCGGCGGCGGCCATGCCCTTGTCCTGCAGGCACCCCATCACCTTGGTCTTGTCGAAGCCGTGGATGACGATCGTTCCGAAGTTGGTGGTGCCGTCGCCCAGTCCCTTGACGCCGATCGACACCGACGACAGCGACGCGAGCGGATCGAAGCCGCAGTCGGTCTCGAACTCGTGAAGCCCGGGCGCGTTCGCGATCGCGGGCGCGACGAACGTCTGCCACAGCGCGCTGTGCTGGATGCGCGCCATGTCGACGCCGAACACGAGATCGGAGTCGGCGGGCAACAGGCCGAGGTCGCCGACCGCGGTCTGGCGGGCCGGGGTCGTGTGGTGCGGCGACGTCGGCCCGAGCGTGGGCGGCCGCGCCGGACCGTGACCGTAATGGAGCAGCGGCTTGGCCGCATGGACAGCGGCCGTGGGCGCACTGCCGTTGCCGCTGCCGCTGCCGCGCGAGAGCAGCAAGTACGAGGTCGCGCCGGTGACGGCGATCGCCGACGCGGCGAGGGTGAATTTCAGCATGGTCGATCCTTTCGCTTGCACGGGAGAGGCATCGACACGGGAAGGGATCGCGAACGCCGCGATCGCGCCGAGCACCGCCGCGACCAGGTCGCGACGCGGGCGGGTGGCCTTGAGCGAGCGCTCGACCAGCGAGGTCACGCTGTCGGCGAGGTATCGCCGTCCGCGCGACAAGCGCTGCATCGCGGCGTCCTCGCTCAGGCCGAGGGTCTCCGCGACCTCGCGAATCGACTGGTCCTCGCAGTAATAGAGGACCAGCACCTCGCGATAGCTGTCGGGCACGCGCGCGAGCGCGTCGCGCACGATGCGCTCGGTGTCGCCGCGCGCGAGCTCGTCGAACGCGTTCGGGGTCGCCGCGGCGCGATCGTCGGGCTCGCCCGGCTGCTCGCGGTGGGTACGCTTCTTCGCCTTGCGCCCGAGGTTGCGCGCGATGCCACACAGCCACGGCCGCAGCCGCATGACATCGCGCACGCGATCGAGCTGGCGCCACGCCGCCAGGAACGTCTCCTGCGCGACGTCCTCGCCGAGCACGCGATCGCCGGTCGAGCTGTAGCCGACCGCGCACACCACGTGCTGGTAGCGCGCCACCAGATGGCCGAACGCCTCGAGCTCGCCGCGCCGGCTGGCCTCGACCAGCTCGACGTCCGTTCTCTCGATCGTTCCCATGTCGTCGCTATGTACTGCGCGGCCGCGAAAACCTGACAGGAAATCCTTACCACCCGGAATTGCTAGGAGATCGCGAGCCCGGCGGCGAGCTCGTCGGCGGTCGGCCGGGCGTCGGGCTCGAGCGCGAGGCAAGGCATGATCAGCGGCTCGGGCAGGGGCGGCGGCGCGGCGATGGCGCGGCCGGCGAGGCGATCGAGCACCGGCGCGGTCGCAAACGGCGGCGTGCCGGCGAGCATCTCGTAGGCGAGCACGCCGAACGCGAACACGTCGCTCGACGGCCGGGCGTGGCGCACGCCGGCGGCGAGCTCGGGGGCGAGATAGGCCGGCGTGCCGAACACGTCGCCGGTGCGGGTCATCGGATCCTCGGGCGACGCGGTCGCAGCGAGCGCGACATCGGAGAGCGAGCGCGTGCCCTCGGCGGCGATGGGGGCGGCGCCGGCGTGCAGCGCGGCGAGCCCGAAGTCGGCGATCCGCGCGACCCCGCGATCGATCAGGATGTTGGCGGGCTTGAGGTCGCGGTGGACGATGCCGCGCGCGTGCAGCGCGGCGAGCCCGGCGGCGATCTGGGCGAGCAGCGGCCGCGCCCACGCCGCGTCGCCGAACCGATCGCGCGCGGTGGCGAGCGCGCCGCCGGCGATCACCGGCATGACGAGGAACAGCTCGCCGTCGCTGATCCCGACGTCGATCACCGGCACGAGGTTGGGGTGGCGCAGCTCGGCCGCGATCTGGGCCTCGCGCGCGAACCGCGCGAGCGCGCTCGAGTCGGCGTGGCCGCGCACGCGCTTGAGCGCGAAGCGCTCGCCGTCGGCGATGCGCTCGACCTCGTGCACGCTGCCCATGCCGCCGGCCCCGAGCTCGCGCACGACGCGATAGCGCCCGTCGATCGTGCCACCGGCTTCGAGCTCGGCGCGCGGCTGCTGCGACAGCCGGGCGAGCGCGTCCGCGAGCTCCTTCGAGCGCTCCGCGACCTGGCGCTGCAGCTCGACGTTGGCGCGCTCGATCGCACGCGCCCGCGCGACGTGGCCGCGCGCGAGCACGATCGCCTGGACCAGGCCGTACAGCACGATCGTGGTCGGCCCGACGTGCAGCCCGCCGAGCCGGTGCCCGCCCTTGGCCACGCCCTCGGTGATCGCGACGACGGTCGCGATCGCGATGCCGCCGATCGTCAGCCGCGCGTCCATCCGGCGCGCGCCGGCGCGGGCGAGCGGCACGAGCGCGATCACGAGGTTGACGAACAGCGCGGTGGTGACGATGTAGCCGATCGGCAGCATCACCGGCTGGACGCGCAGCGAGAATTGCGTGCCGATCGAGCCGAGCGCGCAGAGCACGAACGCGATCACCCACGGCCGGCGCGCCCGCTCGATCCCGAACGTGTAGTGGGTCGTGTAGAGCAGCGCGATCAGCGCGACCGCCGACAGCAGCGAGTGCACCAGGATCGCGCGGTCGCCGATGTAGCGCTCGAGCAGGCCCAGCGACCACAGCGGGGCGAACACGCAGCCGATCGCCATCACCACGAACGCGCCGTCCTCGCGGCGGCGATCGAGCGCGTACAGCACCGCGTACAGCGTGGCGAACACGCCGATCAGCGCGAACGCCGAGATCGCGAGGTAGCGGTTGAACAGCGCGACGCCGCTCGGCTCGGGGTGGACGCCGGCGACGAGCACCGGCGCGAGCCCGAAGCCCTGGAGCGTGGCGTTGTCGTGCTCGGCGCGCAGCTCGAGCGCCAGGGTCGGCCCCGCGGTCAGCGCCGCGGGGATGACGAAGCGATGCTCGCCGACCCCCGCGTCGATCTCGGCGATGGGCTCGCCGGAGGCCGAGAGCTGGAGCGGGCCGTGGAAGCACGGCACGACGAAGGTCAGCGGCCGGCCGCGCTCGCTCGGGTCGAGCGCGATCTCGCCGCGCAGCGCGAACACGCTGGTGTGGCTCGGCAGGAGATCGCGCAGCGCGCCGGGCAGCTCGACCTGGTGCGCGCCGCCGTCGACCTCGAGCGTCCACGCCGGCAGCGGACGGCCCTCGCTCGCGCAGCCGGCCAGCCAGGCCGACACCGCGACGGCGAGCACCCGCACGGCCGAACCATCTACGCCGGGCGAGCGGCTGTCAATGGCGGTATGTTCGCGCCGTGGTGGACCAGACCCTGAGCGCGATCGTCGCGACCGGGCGGCGGGCGCGGGCAGTGCCTTGCCTGTACGTCGGGATGGCGGGCGACGCGCCGCGCACCGCGGCGATGCGGGTCAGCCTGGCCGGGATCGATCGCGTCGAGATCGGCCGGCGCGAGCGCCGCGAGGCCACGCGGCCGGGCGGCGGCGCGCTCGCGCTCGGGCTGCCCGACGCGCGGATGTCGAGCGCGCACGCACGGCTGGTGCGGCAGCCGGGCGGGTGGACCGTCGAGGACGTCGGGTCCAAGAACGGCACCTGGCTGGGCACGCGGCGGATCACGCGCGGCTCGCTCGGCGACGGCGACGTCATCGTGGTCGGTCACACCGCGCTGGTGTTCGCCGAGACCGGCGGCGAGCAGGCCGACGCCGAGGCCGGGGACGCGCTCGCCGGCACCGCGACGCTCGATCCGGCGCTCGCCGCGCGGATGGACGAGCTGGCCAGCGCGGCGCGCTCGGCCGTGCCGATCGAGATCGTCGGCGAGACCGGCACCGGCAAGGAGCTGATCGCGCGCGCGGTGCACGCGCAATCGAAGCGCACCGGCGGCTTCGTCGCGGTCAACTGCGGCGCGCTGCCCGGCAGCCTGCTCGAGGGCGAGCTGTTCGGCCATCGCAAGGGCGCGTATACGGGCGCGGCCGACGATCGCATCGGCCTGGTGCGCAGCGCCGACGGCGGCACGCTGTTCCTCGACGAGATCGCCGAGCTGCCGGCGGCGTCGCAGGCGGCGTTGCTCCGCGTGCTGCAGGAGGGCGAGGTCGTGCCGCTCGGCGCCGATCGCCCGGTCAAGGTCGATGTCCGGATCGTGACCGCGACCCACAAGCCGCTCGACGGCGAGGTCGCGGCCAACCGGTTTCGCGCCGACCTGCGCGCGCGCCTGATCGGCCTGACGTTCGAGCTGCCGCCGCTGCGCGAGCGCCGTGCCGATCTCGCCGCGATCGTCGCGGCGCTGCTCGCCCGGGTCGCGCCCGATCGCGCGCTCGCGTTCTCGGCCGACGCGGTGATGGCGATCTACGCCTACGACTGGCCGCTCAACATCCGCGAGCTCGAGCGCTACCTCGGCGCGGCCGCGGCGCTCGCCAGGGATCGCATCGAGCTCCACCAGCTGCCGCCGGCGCTGCGCGAGTGCTTCCAGACCGCGCACGTCGATCCCGACGCGCTCTCGCCCGAGGAACGCGAGCTGCGCGAGCGCCTGGTCGCCGCGGTCACGCGTCACGACGGCAACCTCGCGGCGGTCGCGCGCGAGCTCGGCAAGGATCGCACCCAGATCCGGCGGTGGATGCGGCGGTTCGGGCTCGAACGCTGATATCCTGGTCGGAAGGGGTGTCGCATGGTGAGATGGATCGCGGGCCTGCTGGTGGTCGCGAGCGTGACCGCGCGCGCCGAGACGATCGACATCGCGTCGTTCGCCCCGCCCGCCGGGTGGCAGCGCGCCGCCAAGCCCGGGTCGGTGGCGTACTCGACCGCGCGCGGCCAGACGTTCGCGCTGTTCGTGGTGTTCGCGAGCGTGCCGGGCAGCGGCGACGCCGACCGGGACTTCGCCGCGGCGTGGCGCGACCTGGTCGGCGGACCGTCCCACGTCGCGGCGCCGGCGCAGCCGATCCGGACCCGGACCCAGCAGGGCCAGGCGGAGGTGGTCGGCGCCGCACAGACGATCGACCAGGGCGCCAGGGCTGTCACGCTGGTCGCGGTGATCGAGGCGGGCGGGCGCGTCGTCCGCGTGCTCGCCAAGACCAACGCGCAGGACGCGATGCCGGTGTTCGACAGCCTGCTCGCGACGATCGCGGTCGCCGGCGCGGCCGCCGCGCCCGCCCGGCCGCCGGCCGCGGCGGGGCTCGACGACATCGAGCTCGACGCGCCGCCGGGCTATACCGCGCAACGCACCGCCGACGGCATCGTGCTGACCGAGCCGACCGGCCGGTGCACGCTCGACATCCTCGGCACGCGCGCGTCCGGCGCGTCGCTCGAGGCGGACGCCGACGCCGCGTTCGCCGAGCTGTTCGGCGGCTGGAACCACAAGAACGACGACGGTCCGTACCAGCGGATGTCGCGCGGCGTTTCGGCCGATGGCTGGGAGTTCCTGAAGGTCGAGTCGTACCTGTGGCAGCACGCGAACGGCGGGCCGGATCCGTTCGCCAAGACCGAGCTGTTCGGGTTCGTGATGGTGGCGCGGCTCGATGGCGTGAGCGTGGTGATCGGCGGCAGCCGCAAGGACTCGAGCGCGGTCAAGACCCTCGGCGGCCTGGCGCAGTGCCTCGACGACTACCTGACGACCGACTGGACGACGTTCTTCCGCGGCCTGCACTTCAAGGCGTGGAAGCCGAGGCACGAGCTCGCGTCTCACCTCGTCGGCACGTGGCACACGACGGCGATGAACGTCGCGATCAGGCTCGCGTTCGCCGCCAACGGCCACTATCGAGCCGCGTACGGCTCCGACAGCGCTCGCCAGGTCGACCCGGCGACCGTCGAGGTGACCACGCGGGGCTATTTCGGCGAGGGCACGTACAAGCTCGACGGCGACACGCTGACGCTCGTGCCCGATCACGGAAAGCCGCAGATCAAGCACGTGCGCTGGCAGATGACGTGGCAGCTCGGCACGTGGCAGGAGGAGCTGTTCGTGCAGGATCCGCCGACCCGCGCCCAGAACGTCGAACCGATCTTTCACCGCGACAAGTGAGGAAGCGATGCGAACCCTGGTCTGGATCGTGCTCGCGATCGCGCTGCCGGCAGGGGCCGCGCCGCTCGCGGCGAGCGACGTCACCGGCAAGCCGCTGCCGAAGGGTGTGAGCGCGCACGGCGCGACGATCGATCGCGTGATGACGTTCAGCGACAAGAACGGCGTGAACTACGTGGTGTTCTCGTGGAGCAAGAGCGACAAGCCGCCGGTGCGCTCGCTGTTCGTCGATCACTGGGTCGTGCCGGCGTCGGGCGCGCCGCGCGCGCTGCTTCCGGTGCGCGACTTCGTCGAGGACTGCTACATGAACGCGGCCACCGCGACGTTCGTCGACGACGCGTTCGGCGTGACCGACCTCGACGGCAACGGCATCGCCGAGGTGACCTACGGCTATCAGCTGGCGTGTCGCAGCGACGTCCGCCCGGCGACCTACAAGCTGCTGATGGTGCAGAACGGCGCGAAGTACATCCTGCGCGGCAGCTCGCGCATCGACGAGGGCGGCGAGATCGCAGGCGGCGAGTTCAAGGCCGATCCGGCGTCGAGCAAGTGGCCGGCCGGCTTCCTCGCGCACGCGACCGAGCTGTGGAACAGGACCGACGCCGACGCCGACATTCACTGAGCGATCAGCCGCTCGAGCGACACGTCGATCCGCGATTGCACGAGCCGCACGATCGAGTCGACCTCGTCGACCGCGACCGCCATCGTGCGCGCGATCTCCTCCCGGATCAGCTCGCCGAGCGCCTCGCGCGCGGCCGCGATCCAGCGCGCCGCGGTCGCGCGGTGCACGCCGTACAGCGCGCCGACCCGATCGACGTTCCAGCCGTCGACCAGCTGGTAGCGGAGCAGCGCGCGCTCGCGCGCGCCGAGCCGGGCCAGCGCCGCGCGCAGCGCGGTCGCCACCGCCTCGCGGTAGCGGTCGCGCAGGACGTCGAGCTCGGGATCGCCGCCCTTGGACAGCATCGCGAACAGCTCGTCCTCGTCGTGCGGCGTCTCGCGGCGGCCGCGCTCGACCGCGCGGACGAGATCGCGCGTCGCGATCACGCGCAGGTAGCTCTTGAGGTCGCCGCGCCCGGCGTACTCGCGCAGCGCGGCGGGGCGCGCGCCCTCGTCGACGAACAGCACGCGTGCGATCTCGCCCTTGACGTCGGCGGCCTGGTCGGGCCGCGCGCCGGTCTTGCCGGCCGCGAACTCGACCTCGCGATCGAGCAGCTCGCGCACCCGCGCGATCGCCGGCGCGATCCCGCGGCAGCACGCGATCGCGAGGTAGACGTCGCTCGCGCGGCACGTCGCGAGCGCGGCCAGGCCGCCGTCGCCGAGCCGGCGCGCGAGCTCGCCGCCCAGCGCCTCGTCGTCGATCGCGAGCTCGGGCCAGGCGAAGCGCGCGGCCGCCGCCTGGTCGCGCAGCGCCGCGCGGGTGTCGGCCTCGGGGAAGCCCGCGCGCTGCGCGTCGGTCAGCGCGCCGTCGAACGCGGCGTAGAGCTCCACGAAACGATTGTAGTACGTTCCCGGGGTGGGGTGCCCGGCGCCGGAGAGGCTCGCGCAGCTCGCCGGGACCGGCGGCGATCCCGAGGAGCGCGCGCGGGTCGCCGACCACGCGGCGTCGTGCCGGAGCTGTCACGCCGCGCTCGCGCTGCTGGTCGAGGCCACGGTCGCCGCTCCGGGCGAGCCACCCGAGCTCGAGCGCGTCGGGCGCTACGTGATCAAGCGCCGGCTCGGCGCGGGCGGGATGGGCGTGGTCTACCAGGCGAGCGATCCCGAGCTCGGCCGCGACGTCGCGATCAAGATGCTCCGGCGCGGCGCGCCGGCGGCGCGGCTGCGGCGCGAGGCCCAGGCGCTCGCGCGGCTCGACCATCGCAACGTGGTCGCGGTGCACGACGTCGGCGAGCACGACGGCCAGGTGTTCGTCGCGATGGCGCTGGTCGACGGCGAGACCCTGCGCGCGTGGCTGCGCACCCCGCGCACGACCGCGCAGATCCTCGACGTGCTCGCGCGCGCGGGCCGCGGCATCGCCGCCGCGCATGCCGCGGGGCTGGTCCACCGCGATCTCAAGCCCGACAACATCTTCGTCGCGCGGGACGGCGAGGTCCTGGTCGGCGACTTCGGGCTCGCGCGCACCAGCGACGACGACGACGCGGAGACGCCGGCCGAGCTCGGCGCCGCCGCGACCAACCTGACGATGACCGGCACGGTGCTCGGGACCCCGGCGTACATGGCGCCCGAGCAGGCCGAGGGGCTCGCGACCGCGCGCTCCGATCAGTTCAGCTTCTGCGTGACCGCGTGGGAGGCGCTGTTCGGCGCGCGGCCGTTCGCCGGCGCCACGTTCGACCAGCTGATCGACAGCGTGCGCGCCGAGCGCTTCGCCGAGCCGGCCGCCCCGCGCAAGCTGCCGCCGCGCCTGGTCGCCGCGCTGCGCCGCGGCCTCCGCGCCGATCCCGGCGCGCGGTTTCCCGATCTCGGCCCGCTGCTCGCCGCGCTCGCGCCGCGCCGCCGCACTCGCTGGGCGCTGGGCGCCGCCGCGCTCGCCGGCGCCGCGATCGCGGTCGGCGCGCTCGCGCTCGCGCCGTCGCACCACGCGCCCGACTGCCGCGCGGCCGGCGACGCGATCCGCACGGTGTGGACGCCGGAGCGGCGCGCCGCGGTCACGCGCGCCCTGCACGACGCCGGCGCGACCGACGCCGGCGCGGACGAGCTCGCGGGCCGGCTCGATGC
>DATJAE010000173.1:0-18802 GCA_035516595.1 Kofleriaceae bacterium
TCCACGCCGGCGGCGACCAAGTACTGCTACGACATGGGCGGGTTCCCGAACAAGACGGCCACCGTCACGGACACCGACGGCGTGGTCGTGCTGTTCAACGTCACCGGCTCGATCTCGCTCAGCGCGAGCCTGTCGGGCGCGACTTTCAAGACCCACAGCGTCAAGGCGGTCGCCGGCGCGTTCACCACCACCATCATCTCGGAGTGACGACATGCGAATGAAGACATGGCTGATGCTCGGCGTGCTCGGCGCGGTCGGCGTCGCGGGCTGGAAGTTTCACGCGAGCGAGAGCGAGGCCACCGACGGCAAGATCCTGCGCGACCGGATCTGGATCGATCACATGCCGCGCAGCCAGCGCGACATGATCGAGGCGTTCGCGGTGCTGTCGGAGCAGCCGGTCGGCGTCTACAACAAGGCGTCGATGTGGGCCGGCAGCTTCGAGGGGTTCCGCTACGAGGCGAGCGGCGGCGAGATGCGCATGCTGTTCCCGCAGAGCGGCGCGCGCGAGCAGGTCAGGTTCAAGGCACGGCGCTGCAACGACCGCGGCATGGACTTCTGCCTCGACATCACCGGCGGCAAGCACGGCGTCGAGCACTACTACTCGCGCGAGGGCTGGGAGATCGGCAGCGTCGACGACGAAGTCACCCGGCTGCGCGCGCTCGAGGCCGCGGCGCCTGGCGACGACGACGCCGCGCGATAGACGCACAGGTAGACCCGGCCGGCGCGCCCGCGCCGCAGCACGATCCGCGTCTCGTCGCGCCCGGCGCGGCGCTCGAACGTGTGCGCGACCTCGCGAACCGGCGTGCGGTCGGCCGCGAACGCCGCGACCTGCTCGGCGAGCGCGCGGTTGCCGGGCGCGCTCGCGACGTCGCCGAAGAAGTCGCGGCCGAGCGCGCGCCAGCGCTGGATGCCCTCCGAATCCGCTTCGACGCGGTTCATGCGCTCGACCCTCAGCTCCTCGCCGAGACAGATCACGCCGAACGGCAGCGCGTCGAGCTCGTCGTCGTCGAGGTCATCCAGCATGTTGGTTGGAGGCAATCCGCCCATGCGACGTTACACTGTACGAGCATGATCGATCGACGGATCGTGGTGTTTCGCTCGCGGCTCCGGCCCGGCGTCGAGGCCGAGTACGGCGCGCGCGCCGAGCAGATCGCGACGCTCGCGGTGCGCATGCCGGGCTTCGTGTCGGCGACCGACTTCGTGTCCGAGGACGGCGAGCGGCTCGCGCTGATCGAGTGGGACTCGCCCGAGCGGCTCGCCGCGTGGCGCGAGCACCCCGAGCACGTGCTCGCACAGCGCGCCGGCCGCGAACGGTTCTACGCGCGCTACAGCCTGCAGATCTGCGGCGAGCTGCGCAGCTCGCGGTTCGACGCCGCGACCGGCGATCACGTGCAGCGCGACCGCGATCCGGCGCGGCTGCGCGCGATCGCCGAGCGCTGGCTCGACTGCTTCGCGCGGCGCGATCTCGATGGCCTGCTCGCGCTCTACGCCGACCACGCCGAGCACACCTCGCCGAAGATCCGCGCGCGCCACCCCGAGACCGGCGGCATGCTGCGCGGCAAGCCGGCGCTGCGCGCGTGGTGGGCCGACGCGTTCGAGCGCCTGCCGAGCATGCGCTACGAGCCGACCGCGATCACCGCCGACGCGCGCCGCGTGGTCATGGAGTACGTCCGCCATGTCGATGGCGAGCCCGACCTGCCGGTCGCCGAGGTGCTCGAGGTCGAGGGCGGTGCGATCGTCCGCAGCAAGGTGTTCCATGGCTGACCGGCTCGCGCATCGTTCGTCGATCGCCGGAGGGGGCGCTGCCCGCTCCGGGAGCATGCAGTTCCACGATCACCGGGCGGCGCTCGCGATCCACGGCGCGCCGAGCCGCGTGCTCGCGCGGGTCGGCGTGGTCGAGCGGTGACCACGCTCGGCGACTGGCTCGCCGCGCGGCCGTTCGCGCTCGCGATGTCGAGCGGGTTCTTCTCGTTCTTCGCGCATACCGGCATGCTGGGCTCGCTGATCGACCGCGGCCTCGCGCCGTGCGAGGTCGCGGGATCGAGCGCCGGCGCGCTGGTCGGCGGCGCGTGGGCGGCGGGGCTCTCGCCCGACGCGCTCGCGGCGCGGCTTCACGCGCTGCGCCGCGACCAGTTCTGGGATCCCGCGCCGGGCGCCGGACTGCTCGCCGGCCGGCGGTTCGATCGCGTGCTGCGCGAGCTGTTGCCGGTCGCGGCGATCGCGGCGTGCCGCGTCCCGGTGCGGATCAGCGTGTTCGACATCGCGCGCCGCCGCACGCAGGTGATCGCGTCGGGCGACCTCGCGACCGCGATCCGCGCGTCGTGCGCGGTGCCCGGGCTGTTCCATCCGGTCTGGCACGAGCGCCGCGCCTACTGGGACGGCGGCATCCTCGATCGCCCGGGGCTGGCCGGGCTCGCCGCCGGCACGCGGGTGCTGCTCCACCACATCGCGTCGCGCTCGCCGTGGCGGCGCACGCTCGAGGTGCCGAGCCGGCCGGGCATGGTCACGCTGGTGATCGACGGCCTGCCGCGCTCCGGCCCGTTCCGGCTCGACGCCGGTCGCCGTGCGCTCGCGCTGGCGCGCGCCGCGACGCTGCGCGCGCTCGACGCGCCGATCGCCGCCGACGGCACCGTGCGGATCAGCGGATCATGAACGGCTGATCGATCGTCGCCTCGATCAGATGGCCCGATCGGTCGCGCGCCGGCTTGTAGTGAAACGACCAGATCCACTGCTCGGCGAGCTCGCCGCGCTTGCCGGGATGGGTCTTCAGCATGTGCACGCCGATCACGTTGCCGTCGGTGTCGATCTTCACGCGCGCGATGTACAGGTGGTCGTCGTCCGCCTGCATGTCGCGCATCGGCCACTGCAGCGCCGCACCGCGCGCGAGCGACAGATCGGGCGGCGGCGGCGGTGGAGGCGGCATCGGGGGCATCGGCGGCGGCGCGCCCGGCGCCCCGCCGGCGACGCCGGAGCCCTCGCCATCGCCGAAGCCACCGCCGTGACCCCGGCCGTCGCCGCCGTCGCCTCCGCCCGGCGGCGCGTCGATCCGCTCCTCGAGCCCGGCGTATGCCTGCTCGCGCGTCATCGGCCGCGGCACGCGAGCGCGCGCGGCGCGGGGCGTGACCACGCGCGCGGCCTGCGCCGGCGCACCGCCGGCGTTGGCAGGTGAGGCGCCGGGGCCGTGCGCGACCGTCACGTCGATCACGCGGATCGGCGGCGGCGCTGCGTCGGGCGGCGGCGCGTCGAGCTCGAACAGCGCGAGCAGCGCGAGCAGCAGCGCGTTCATCGCCAGCGAGCCGACAATCGCCACGGGCCGCACGACCCCAGCGTGCCTGATCGCCGCGCTCACCGCACCTGACCGCCGGTGACGCGCCGTGACCGAAACGCTACGCTGCGGCATGGCCCACTGGGAACATCGCGACGAGCCGAGCTGGAAGACCTTCCCGTTCAACCAGCCGTACGCCAAGGGGCTCGCGCGCCTGCGCGACGAGGTCCTCGCCAAGACCGACTTCGACCCCGCCACGCTGTGGCAGTGGGGCACGATGCAGGCGATGGCGCTGGTCGGCGTGCTCGAGGCCGCCGAGGCCGCGTTCGGGGCCGAAGGCCAGCGCGTGGTCGGCGAGGCGATCCACAAGATCGGGCTCGACGTCGGCCGCCAGATCCTCGATGGCGTCGTGATCCCGCCCGCGATGACCGAGGCCGAGTTCTTCTCGTTCTACGCCACCGTGATCAACCGGATCGCCTACGCCTCGCTCGAGGCGCCGCGCATCGACGACGCCGGCAAGGTCACGTTCGACATCCTGTGGTGCCCGCACCAGGACCACTACAAGGCGTTCGACTGCCGGATCCAGCGTTACTTCGTGCGCGGCATGATCGAGGCGGCGCACCAGCACGCGCTCGGGAAGGGCTGGCAGGTGCGGTTCGACTCGACGATCCCGTCGGGCGCGAAGACCTGCCACTTCACGCTGTGGAACGCCAGCGATGCCGAGGCCAAGGCGTGGAACGAATACTCCCAGCTGCTCGAGGCCAAGGCATTGTCGCGAAGTGTTAAGCGCTAGGCGAATCGCCTCCGCGGGGGCAAACTGACCACTCCAGGCGATGTGGATCGTACGGCTGGCGCTGCGGCGCCCCTACACGTTCGTGGTGATGGCGATGCTCATCGCTCTCGGCGGCGTGCTGTCGATCTCCGAGGCACCGACCGACATCTTCCCGAACATCGACATCCCGGTGCTCACCGTCATCTTCAACTACGACGGCCTGACGCCGGAGGACATGGAGCAGCGGATCGTCTCGAACTTCGAGCGCTTCCTCACGACGATCGTCAGCGACATCGACCACATGGAGAGCCTGACGCTGTACGGCAAGGCGGTCATCAAGATCTACCTGCAGCCGGACGCGAGCGAGGACGAGGCGGTCGCGCAGACCACGTCGATCGCACAGGCCGCGGTGCGCTCGATGCCGCCCGGCGCGGTGCCGCCGCTGATCATGCGCTACAGCGCGACGTCGGTGCCGGTGATGATGCTCGCGCTCGAGAGCGACACGCTGTCCGAGCAGCAGCTGTTCGACTACGGCATCAACTACGTGCGCGCCGAGATCGCGACCATCCCGGGCGCCGAGATCCCGTATCCCTACGGCGGCAAGCAGCGCCAGATCATGGTCGACATCGACCCGCGGCGGCTGCAGGCGTGGAACCTGTCGCCGCGCGACGTGCAGAACGCGCTCGCCACCGAGAACGTCACGCTGCCGTCGGGCACCGCGAAGCTCGGCGTCAACGAGTACCCGATCGTGATGGACTCGACGCCCAAGACGCTCCAGGACATCGCGAACCTGCCGCTCAAGACGGTCAACGGCACCACGGTGTACGTGCGCGACGTCGCGAGCGTGCGCGACGGCAACCTGCCGCAGACCAACATGGTGCATGTCGAGGGCCGGCGCTCGGTGCTGATGGCGATCTTGAAGAACGGCAAGGCGTCGACCCTCGAGGTGACCGACGCGGTCAAGAAGGCGATCCCGCACGCGCTCGAGCACCTGCCCGCCGACGCGCGCGGCCACCTCAAGGTGCGCACGCTGTTCGATCAGTCGCTGTTCGTGCGCGCGTCGATCGACGGCGTGGTCCACGAGGCGATCGTCGCGGCGGTGCTCACCGCGTTGATGATCCTGGTCTTCCTCGGCAGCTGGCGGTCCACCCTGACCGTGATCATCTCGATCCCGCTGTCGATCCTGTTCGCGATCATCGCGCTCAAGGTGCTGCACCAGACGCTCAACGTGATGACGCTCGGCGGGCTGGCGCTCGCGGTCGGCGTGCTGGTCGACGACGCCACGGTCGAGATCGAGAACATCCACCGCAACGTCGCGCAGAAGAAGCCGTTCGTCCAGGCGATCCTCGACGGCGCGCAGCAGATCGCGGTGCCCGCGTTCGTGTCGACCCTGTGCATCTGCATCGTGTTCGCGCCGATCGCGTTCCTGTCCGGCGTCGCGAAGTCGCTGTTCGTGCCGCTCGCGCTCGCCGTGGTGTTCGCGATGCTGATGTCGTATCTGCTGTCGCGCACGCTGTTGCCGACGATGGTGCGCTACCTGCTCGCGCGCGAGGCCGAGGCGCACGACCAGCCGAACGCGTTCTCGCGCTGGTTCAACCACAAGTTCGAGCTGCTGCGCGCGGCGTACGGCCAGCAGCTGGCGTGGGCGCTGCACCACCGCGGGTTCGTGTGCACCACGTTCGGCCTGTTCGTCGCCGGCTCGCTCGCGCTCACGCCGCTGGTCGGCCGCGACTTCTTCCCGACGGTCGACGCCGGTCTGATCAAGCTGCACGTGCGCGGCGTGCCGGGCACGCGCATCGAGGAGACCGAGAAGCGGATCGCCGAGGTCGAGCGCACGATCCGGACCGTGATCCCGCCCGACGAGCTCGACGAGATGCTCGACATCGTCGGCACGCCGTACTCCGGCATCAACCTGTCGCTGAGCGAGGGCGCGCTGGTATCGTCCGCCGACGCCCAGGTGCTGATCTCGCTGAAGCCGGGCCACGCGCCGACCGCGAGCTACATGCGGGCGATGCGCAAGGTGCTGCGCGCGGCCTATCCACAGGACACGTTCTTCTTCCTCGCGCCCGACATCTCGACGCAGGTCCTCAACTTCGGGGTCGCCGCGCCGATCGATCTCCAGGTGGTCGGTCCGATCGGCAGCGAGGACATCACGCTGCGCTTCGCCGAGAAGCTCAAGGCGCGAGTCGAGCAGATCCACGGCGCCGCCGACGTGCACCTCGCGCAGGTCACCAACGTCCCGCAGCTCAAGATCGACATCGATCGCACCGAGGCCCAGCAGGCCGGGGTGAGCGAGCGCGACGCGGCGAGCGACCTCCTGGTGTCGCTGTCGTCGAGCGGCGTGGTCTCGCCGTCGTTCTGGATCGACAAGCGCGGCGTCCAGTACCTGGTCTCCGTGCAGACGCCGCAGTACGAGGTCAACTCGATCGACGCGATGCGCGCGACCCCGGTCTCGACCGGCGGCGGCAAGCCGCAGACGATCGGCAACCTCGCCAAGATCACCCGCATCAAGGGGCCCGCCAACATCACCCACTTCAACGTGGCGCGCACGTACGACGTCCAGGCCAACGTCGACGGCACCGACCTGGGCTCGGTGTCCGACGCGGTCGAGCAGGTGGTCGACGAGATGCGCGCCGAGATCCCCAAGGAGGCGCCCGGCACGCGGATCACGATCAAGGGCCAGGCCGAGAGCATGAACAGCTCGTTCGGCGGCCTGCGCGCCGGCCTGATCTTCGCGGTGCTGCTGGTCTATCTGCTCATGGTCGTGAACTTCCAGTCGTGGCTCGATCCGTTCATCATCCTGATGGCGCTGCCCGGCGCGCTCGCCGGCATCGTGTGGATCCTGTTCCTGACCGGCACGACCCTGTCGGTGCCCGCGCTGATCGGCTCGATCATGTGCGTCGGCGTCGCGACCGCGAACTCGATCCTCGTCGTGTCGTTCGCCAACGACCAGCGGGCGCACGGCCGCGACGCGCTCGGTGCCGCGCTCGCCGCCGGCATGACCCGGCTCCGCCCGGTGATCATGACCGCCATGGCGATGATCATCGGCATGGTGCCGATGGCGATCGGCCTGGGCGACGGCGGCGAGGCCAACGCGCCGCTCGGCCGTGCGGTGATCGGCGGACTCGTCCTGGCGACCGTCACGACGCTGTTCTTCGTGCCGGTGATGTACAGCCTGTTGCGGCGAAGACCGCCGCGTTCCAGAGTGGGTGAGCTGTGAACCACGAGCGCGAAGAGCTCGGCTTCGATCTGCCGGCGCCGGCACAGACCTCGCGCGTGCGCATCGTGATCGTGCTCGTCGTGCTGGCCGGCGGCCTGTTCGCGTTCGGCTACAGCCGGCGCTCGCCGCCGGGCGAGGCGCCGATCGCGCGCCAGTCCGGGATCCCGCACGTCGAGACCAGCAAGCCCAAGGTGCTGACCAGCGACAGCGCGCTGTCGCTGCCGGGCGTGGTGCGCGCGCTCGAGGAGACCAAGATCTATCCGCACACGGCCGGCTACATCAAGCGCTGGCTCGTCGACATCGGCGACAAGGTCAGCGAGGGCCAGCTGCTCGCCGAGATCGCCGCCCCCGACGTCGACGCGCAGCTCGCCCAGGCGCGCGCGCAGCTCGCGCAGGCCAACGCCGCGCTCAAGCAGGCCGCCGCGCAGGCCGAGTACTCCAAGGCCAACGCCGATCGCAACGTGTCGATGGCCCAGCAGCAGCTGGTCGCCAAGGCCACGGTCGAGCAGGCGGTCGCGCAGGCCAAGGCCGACGCCGCCACGGTCGCCGCCGACGAGGCGAACATCGCGTCGATGGACGCCAACGTGCATCGCCTGACCGAGCTCGTCGCCTACGAGAAGGTGACCGCGCCGTTCGCCGGCACGATCACGACGCGCACGATCGAGCGCGGCCAGCTGGTCGGCGACACCACGACCGCGTCGACCGCCACCCCGATGTTCACGCTCGCCGCGACCGATCCGGTGCGGGTGTTCGTCGACGTGCCCCAGACCGTGGCGACGAGCGTCCAGACCGGTACCCCGGCCGAGATCACCGTGCGCGAGCTCGGCGAGCGCACCTTCGCCGGCAAGGTGTCGCGCTCGGCCGGCGAGCTCGACGCCGACCTCCACACCATGTCCACCGAGATCCGCGTGCCCAATCCCGACGGCGCGCTGCTCCCCGGCATGTACGTCCAGGCCGCGATCGAGCTGCCGGTGCCGCACCACGTCGTCGAGATCCCGGCGACCGCGCTGTACTCGGACGCCCAGGGCACGCGCGTCGCGGTGGTCACGCCGCAGCACACCGCGCACTTCGTGCCGATCACGATCGAGCGCGACACCGGCGCGACCCTGTGGATCGCATCTGGCCTCACCGGCGACGAGCACCTGATCACGATCGCGGTGCCGACGCTCGGCGAGGGCGACGCGGTCGAGGCCACCGAGGCCAGGCCGCCGGGGGGCTCGGCCGCGCACTAGACTAGCCGGGCTAGCGACAGAACGCGCGCTCGGCCTCGATCGGGTCCGACGGGATCTCGAGCCAGGTGCGCCGCCACGCGCCGGTCAGGTTGTCCCAGAACCGCGCCGCGGTCAGCGGCTCGCGCGCCGACGCCAGCAGCTCGGCCAGCTCGCCGCAGGTCAGCGCGTGGCGGGCCGCGCGGATCTCCGAGACGGTCGCCGCGCGCTCGAACGGCTGCGCGGCGTCCCACCGCGGATCGGCGAACTGCGCCAGCACCCAGGCCCATGGCAGCTGCTTCTCGTGGCCGATCCGGCCGGGAAAGGTCGGCGTGATCCGCGCGCCGAGCGGGCTCGCCAGGCCGGCGATGTCGGCGACGATCCCGTCGAGCGGGATCGCCTCGCCCGCGGTGCCGAGCTGGCCGCCCACCATCACGACCGACGCGTCGACGTCGCGGCGCATCGCCACGTTGAGCCCGGCGATGTCGGAGATCACGAGCGGGGGCGCGTGATCGTCGACCGCCTGCTGGTAGAGCAGCGCGGCGGCGTGATGGCTCACGAAGTCGTCCGCGTGGATCGGGTGCTCGTTCTCGGTGTAGCGCACGTAGGTGTCGCGCTCGTCCCAGTCCGACGACCAGTCGAACCCGGCGTACGCGTACGACGGCATCGTCGCGATCGCGAACGCGCACCAAGCCGCGAGCAGCGCGATCGCCGGCGCGCTGCGGCGGGACAGCGGCACGACCAGCGCGGGCAGGACGACCAGCAGCGCCGGCGCGATCAGCATGCGGCCGTGCATGAAGTCGCCGCCGATCCGCACGACGTAGAGCGCGAGCACGAGCCCGGCGACGATCGGCGCCGCAACCAGCGTGCGGTCGGGTCCGGTGACGCCGCGCCGGCCGAGCACGAGCAGCGCGGCGAGCACGCCGAGCGGCAGCCACAGCGCGTACGGCACCACGAAGTGCGCGAGGTAGTGCAGGCCGTGGCTCCAGTGCGCGCCGGTCGTGGCCTTGGCGAGCGCCGGCAGCGGCACGAGCGCGCCGTAGTAGCCGGCGCGGAACACCTCGTACGCCAGCGGCAGCGCGAGCGCCGCGGCGGCGTAGCACGCGGCGCGCCGGCGAGTCGGCCGCACCAGGCGATGCGCCGCGACCAAGAATAGCGCGACCACCGGCGCGAGATCCGGCCGCACCAGCAGGCCGAGCCCGAGCGCGATCGCCGTGACGAGCTGGCGGCGCGGCGGGGCCGGCGCGCGCAGCGCGACCAGCAGCCACCAGCTCGCGCCGATCCACAGCGTCACCAGGCCGGTCTCGAGGCCCGCGGTCGCGTAGTCCCAGAACGGGAACATGCCGAGCACGATCCACGCGCCGCCTGGCACGAGCGGTGCGCGGCAGCCCCGCGCGCGCTGCCAGCGCCGGGTCGCGTCGAGCGCGATCAGCAGGCCGGCCACCGCGCACAGCCCGCCGAGCACGACCGCAGCGACCGATAGATCGCCCAGCTCGCCCGCCGCGGCGACCAGCCACGGCCACAGTGCGCTGGTGTTGGCCTCGGCGCGCTCGAACCGGTTGATCACCGGGCCGTGACCCGACTCGATCTGCTCGGCGATGCGCACGACGATCAGCCCGTCGTCGGAGATCCACCGGCGCTGCCACGCGAACGCGGCGAACGTCACGGTCACCGCGACGATGCTCGCGCACGTGACGATCGCGGCGCGCGTCACGAGCTGCCGCGGGTCACAGCGTGACCTCGCCCGCCATGGTCTGCACCGCGTTGCCGCCGACGCGGACGTTCGCGATCCGGTCGCCGTCGCGGCCGGCGCGCACGAACAGGTCGCTCGTGCGCTTCATCTCGACGCCCTGCCGGATGTGCACGCGCGCGTCGGGCGCGGCGACGCCGTAGCGCACCAGCCACGCCGCGGTACAGCCCGCCGCGGAGCCGGTCGCCGCATCCTCGCCGCCGGGGTAGACGCAGCGCGCGCGCAGCGCGACGCCGGGGTCGCCGGTGTCGCGGGTCACGTAATAGAAGCCGAAGTTCGGCTCCTGCTTCGCGACGTACGCGGTCATCTTGTCGGCATCGATCCGCAGCGCCTGCAGCGCGGCGAGCCGGCGGAGCGGGACGATCGCGAACGGCAGCCCGGTCGAGACCGTCTGGATCGGGAGGTCGTCGAGGTCGGCGGCGGTCAGGCCATGCAGGCCCGCGATCGTCGCGCGGTCGTGCGTGGCGCCGAAGCTCGGCGCCACCTGCTGCATCTCGCCGAACGTCCCGCCGGTGGCGTCGTCGGTGAACCGGACCGGCACCTTGCCGACGTTCAGCTCGAGCGCGACCTCGCGCGCGCCGGGCGGACGCAGCACCGCGGCACTGCCCAGCGTCGGATGCCCGGCGAACGGCAGCTCGCCGTCGCTGCCGAAGATCCGCACCCGGATCCCGCGCTCGCGCTCGGTGGCGGCGTCGCGCGGCAGCACGAACGTCGCCTCGCTGAGGTAGGTCTCGCGAGTGAGCGCGAGCATCTCGGCATCGCCGAGCCCGCGCGCGTCGAGGAACACGTCGAGCGGGTTGCCGGCGAGCGGCTGCGCGGTGAACACGTCGACGTGGACGAACCGGAAGCGCCGCGCCCGGCGCACGACCGAGCTCGACGCTGCGCACGACGCCACGAGCGCCGCGCCGGCGCCGAGCAGGAAATCACGACGGTCCATGCCGCGTCAGAATAGCTCGCCCTGGCGCGGGTTGCCGATCGGCGCGACGCAGCGCGGATCGTCGTGCGCGGGGGAGCCGGCGTGGTCCGACACCCGCACGGCGCGCCAGCCGCGCGGCGCCGCCGCGTGCTCGAGCGGCGCCTGGCGATCGAGCCACGCGCGATCGGCGACCAGCAGGTCGTCGCCGTCGTGGAGCAGCGCGAAGCTCGCGACGCCGTCGTCGCGGCTCTGCGCGCACAGCGCGGCGAGCCCGACGATCGCCGGCGGCGCGGGGTGCAGCCACCGCGGCGCCGGGTGCCACGCGTAGCGGCCGTCGGCGAGCGCCAGCCCGCGCTCGGCGTCGCGCAGCAGCGGCACGCGCGCGGCCTCGGCGAGCGTGGCGAGCGCGATCCTCGGCGCGCGCTTGCCGCCGTGGCCGCGCCAGCGCGGCAACAGGCCCCAGCGGCGCAGCGCGATCCCGCCGGCCGTGGCGACCAGCGCGCGCTGGCCGGGCGCGATGTTGTAGCGCGGCACCGCGCCGTCGGGAAGCGCACCGAACGCGGCCGCACCGTCGAGCGTGGTCAGCGTGAACCGCGGGCCGCGGGTCACTTGTGACGTTTGAAGTACTGGACCGCGCGCTCGTGCTTCTCGGCGGCTGCCTTGGTGTCGAACGTCCCGAGGTTCTTGCGCTTGCCGGTCCCCGGATCGCGCTTGCGGGAGTAGAGCCGATACTTTCCGGACGATGTCTTGCGGATCATGAACGACCCTACCTCCCGAGCTACCATCCGGCGATGCGCCATATCGTGATCGCGCTCGTCGCGCTGGGCTGCGCCAGTGCGCCACCGCCGCCGCCGCCCGCGCCGCCCGCACCGCCGCCCGAGCCGTCGGCGCCGACCGGCCTGCCGGCGGGCTACGTCGAGATGAAGCCCGAGCGCGTGGTCGCGCTGCAGGACCAGGGCGCGCTGCTGCTGGTCGACGCCGCCTCGAACACGGTGCTGCCGATCTTCATCGGCGGCACCGAGGCCGCCTCGATCGACAGCCGGATGAGCGGCACGCCGCCGATCCGCCCGCTCACCCACGACCTGCTCGATCACGTGATGGCCAGGCTGCACGCGACGCTCGTCCAGGTCCAGGTCGACGAGCTGCGCGGCGAGACGTTCATCGGCTCGATCTACGTGCGCGCCAATGGCGTCGTGTTCAAGCTCGACTCGCGGCCGAGCGACGCGATCGCGCTCGCGATCGGCAACCGCGTGCCGATCTACGTCGCCAAGGCCGTGCTCGCCGCCGCCGGGCAGCCGTGGGACCAGGTCCAGCAACAGCTCGGCCCCCAGCCCGGGACGACTTCGATGTAACGTGCCGCATGCCGAGCCGCCGCGAGTTCCTGCGCGATGCCACGGTCGCCGCCGCCCTGCTTCCGCAGCTCGCCCGCGCGGCACCGCGGCCCGAGCGCCCGGTCGTGATCGCGACCTGGGACTACGGCATCGAGCTGTGCACCCAGGCGCAGCGCGTGTTCGCCGGCGGCGGCGATCTGCTCGACGCGCTCGAGCAGGGCGTCAACGTCGTCGAGGACGATCCGGCGGTGCACACGGTCGGCTACAACGGCCTGCCGAACGAGGACGGCGTCGTGCAGCTCGACGCGGCGATCATGGACGGCCGCGGCCACCGCGCCGGCGCGGTCGGCGCGCTCGAGCGGATCAAGAATCCGATCTCGGTCGCGCGCAAGGTCATGGAGCACACCCGGCACGTGCTGCTGGTCGGCGCCGGCGCCAACGCGTTCGCGCGCAAGCTCGGGTTCAAGGAGCAGGAGCTGCTCGACCCCGCGGTGCGCGCCGAGTGGGAGAAGGCCAAGCACGAGAGCTTCTGGACGGAACGCCACGACACGGTGTGCGCGATCGCGCTCGATGCCGCCGGCAACCTCGGTACCGCGGTGTCGACCAGCGGCCTGGCCGGCAAGCTCGCCGGGCGGGTCGGCGACTCGCCGCTCATCGGCGCGGGCAGCTACTGCGACAACGACGTCGGCGGCGCCGCCGCCACCGGGATCGGCGAGCTCGCGATCAAGCACGTGGCGTCGTTCGCGATCGTCGAGCGCATGCGCGCGGGCGCGTCGCCGACCCGCGCGTGCGAGGACGTGCTCGCGCGCGTCGTCGCCAAGCACCCCGAGGTCGAGACCGACGCCCGTGCCCAGCTCGCGTTCATCGCGATGAGCAAGTCCGGCGAGGTCGGCGCCGCCGCGCTGCGCCCGCAGAAGAAGCTGTTCCGCTACGCGCTGATGCGCGGCACGAAGGCGCCGCCCACGCTGAACGAGGTCAAGCCGCGCCTGCCGGCCTAGTCAGACCCGTGTGATACGGAGCAGACATGGAGCGTTTTCCACGCGGTTCGCTGCCCCCGTTCGCGTTTCCCGCGGTCGCCACGGTCGCGCCGACGGCCGTCGCGCGCCCCGCCGAGGCCGAAGCCAGCGCGGAGGCCGAGCCGGAGCGGCCGGCCGATCTGTCGACCACCTGCCCGAGCTGCGGCGCGCAGATGCAGCCCGAGCACGCGCACTACCGCTGCCCGGCCTGCGGTTATCGCGATTCCTGCTGCTTCTGAGCGAGCGCCGCGGCGAGCTGTTCGCGATCGAGCTCGCCGGTCCAGCGCGCGACGACCACGGTCGCGATGCCGTTGCCGATCACGTTGGTGAGCGCGCGCGCCTCCGACATGAAGCGATCGATGCCGAGGATGATCGCGAGCGAGCCGAGCGGGATGTCGCCGTAGGCCGCGAGCGTCGCGGCCAGCGTGACGAAGCCGGCGCCGGTCACGCCGGCCGCGCCCTTCGAGGTCAGCATCGCGATGCCGAGCAGCGCGATCTGCTGGCCGAGCGACATCGGCGTGTTGGTCGCCTGCGCCGCGAACATCGCGCCCATCGTCACGTAGATCGCGGTGCCGTCGAGGTTGAACGAGTAGCCGGCCGGGATGACGAGCCCGACCACCGGCTTGCTCGCGCCCGCCCGCTCGAGCTTGTCGATCATCCGCGGCAGGACCGACTCGGACGATGACGTGCCGAGGATGATCAGCAGCTCCTGGCGGATGTAGCGCACGAATCGCCACGCCGAGAACCCGTGCGCGCGCGCGACCGCGCCGAGCACGCCGAAGATGAAGATCAGGCAGGTCGCGTAGAAGCAGCCCATCAGCTTGGCCAGGTACGCGAGGCTGCCCGCGCCGAACGTGCCGACCGTGTAGGCCATCGCGCCGAACGCGCCGAACGGCGCGAGCTGCATGATCATCCCGACCACGCCGAACACGACCTCGCCGGCGCGCTCGATCACGTCCTTGACCGGCGCGCCGCGCGCGCCGAGCCGGTGCAGCGCGAACCCGAACAGCACCGCGACCAGCAGCACGGACAGCAGGTGGTGGCCGCCGAGCTCGGGGATGAGGTCGAGCACGAAGTTCGACGCGTGCGGCTTCTCGACCACGGCCGTGACCTGGGCGGCGTCGGCGGCGGACAGCACGCGATTCATGCCGCGGCCGGGCCCGACCAGGTCGACCACGAGCAGGCCGATCGCGAGCGCGATCGTGCTCGCGATCTCGAAGTACACGATCGCGAGCCCGCCCGCCTTGCCGACCGCCTTCATGCTGGTCATGCCGGCGATCCCGACGACGAGCGTGCAGAAGATCAGCGGCGCGATGGTCATCGTGATCAGGCGAATGAAGCCGTCGGCGAACACCTCGCACCAGCGGCCGGCATCCGGAGCGGCGATCCCGAGCGCGATCCCGGCGAGAATTCCGACGAGCACTCGCAGGTACAGGCTGCGAACCAGCGCGCGAACCACGGCAGGCCGATCTTACTTCGGCGGTTTTCTCATCGCGCGCGGCGAGACGATGTGTTTCACTGCCTGGGGGCAAAGCGCGGCCATAGTCGCCGAAGGCATACCTACATGGTCCAGCTCGATCTCGGTCGGCTCGTCGGGTCGGCACACCCACCGTTCCTCATCGCCGCGCTCGACTGCCGCGAGCTCGCGACGCTGGACCACGCGCTCGCCGCGCTCGACGCCGCCGCCGACAGCCGGTACGACGCGATCAAGCCGGTGCGCATGCCGTGGGCGTGGAGCCCGCGGCTGTTCGCGCACGCCGACCGCCGCGCGCTGGCGGTGCTCGCGACCGCGCTCGACGAGGCCGCGGTGGCGCGGCTCGACTGGCTCGGCGCGCCCGGGTTCTACCTGGTCTACGACTGGTCGGATCTCGAGCTGGTCGCGTGCGCGGCGCGCACCGGCAAGCCGATCGTGCTGCAGGTCGGCACCGCGAGCGAGGGCGAGCTCGCCGAGGTGATCGAGACCGCGCGCGCCAACGGCGACGGCGGGATCGCGCTGGTCCACTCCGCGCTCGATGCGCAGCTCGAAGGGCTCGACGCGCTGCACCGCCACGGCGCGGTGGTGGGGATCAGCGATCGCTCGCCCGGCACCGCGATCCCGCTGGCCGCGATCTCGCGCGGCGCGTGCATCGTCGAGAAGCGGTTCCGGCTGCGCGCCGATGGCGATGCGCTGTGCAAGCGCGAGGTCGCGAGCGTGGTGCGCGACTGCGAGCAGGCATGGGCGCGGCTCGGCGACGGCCGGCGCTGGGCCTACAATTAGGCTCCGCGACATCACGCTCGACCGCCCCCGCCTGCTGCTGGTCGGGATCAACCCGAGCGCCACCTCGGGCCGGGTCGGCCATCACTTCGCAGGCCCCGGCAATCCGTTCTACCGGCTGCTCCACGCCGCGCACCTGGTGCCGGTCGAGCTCGCCGCCCGGGACGACGCGCGGCTGGTCGAGTGGCGGCTCGCGCTGGTCAACCTGTGCCCGCGCCCGACCCGCAGCGCGGCCGAGCTGACGCGCGCCGAGCTCCAGCGCGGCGTCAAGCGGCTCGCGCGCAAGGCGCGGGCGCTGCGCCCCGAGGCGATCGCGCTGGTCGGCGTGACGCTGTACCCGCTGATCTTCGGGCGCGGCGGCCCGCCGGGTCCCGGCGCCAAGCCCGAGACGCTGGCCGGCGCGCGCGTGTTCGTGCTGCCCAACCCGAGCGGGCTCAACGCGAGCTATCCGTCGTTTCGCGCCAAGCTCGCGTGGTTCGTCGCGCTCCGCGAGTGGCTCGATCACGGCGGCGGCGGGATGCCCGCCCCGCCATCGAGGTAGCGCACGCCCGCGCGCAGCGCGAAGCCGCGATCGGCCGCGCCGCGCCCGACGTGGACGCTCGGCGCGAGCGCGAAGCGGTGGCGGCGCGCGAGCCACAGCGCGAGCCCGGGCAGCGGCTTGCGGCACCAGCACGCCGGCGGGCCGGCCGGATGGGTGCAGCGCGCGACCGAGATCGGCTGGCCGAGCAGGTCGCACAGCCGCACGTCGATCGCCGGATCGAACGGCGCGGGCTGCCACGCAGTCGCGGTGACCACGTAGCCCGCGGCCGACCACGCGGCGAGCCGCTCGGCCGCGCCGGGCGCGAGCGCGACGTCGCCGACCGCGCGCGGCCGGCCGCGCCACACCAGGCCATCGAGCTCGACGATCAGCGCGGCGCGCACGACCGCGCCGGGCGAGGCCGCGCGCGGCGCGAACGCGACCTCGTCGACCGCGCCGAAGCCCTCGTCGGCGCTCGGCGGCTCGAACGCGCGCCGGTAGCGGAACTGCGCGCTCGGGCCGATCGCTCCCGCGCGGCCGAGCTCGGCGGGCTCGAGCAGCCGGCCGTGCTCCTCGAGCATGCGCGCGACCGCGTTGGCCTGGGCCTGCTCGAGCGGCGTCGCGAGCACGACGCAGCGCGCGGCGATGCCGTGGCGGCGCGCCGCCGCGATCACCGGCGCGCGCGACGCCCGCGATGGATAGGTGTTGTCGAGCACGACGCGAGTCACCCCGGCCGCGAGCGCGCGGCGCAGCTCGCGCGCGAGGTCGGCGAGCGAGCCGCCGCGCTCGTCGCGGTTGAGCCGGAGGTAGCCGCGCGCGGCGTAATCGATCGCGAGCGTGGTCTTGCCCGCCGCCGGCATGCCGACGATCACGACGACCTCGCCGGGCTGACCGCTCGGCGCGCGCGCCGGCGCGTCGGGCTCGCCGGTGAACCGCGCGGTCAGCTCCGCGAGCGCGGCCGGCTCGAGCGCGAGCGCGGCGGCGCGCGCGGCCGAGCGCGCGGTCTCGACCCGGGTCGCGCCGGGCAGCGGCACGATCACCGGCGACTGCGCGCGCAGCCACGCCAGCGCGAGCTCGCCGGGCGTGGCGCCGCACGACGCCGCGATCGCGCCGATCACCGGATCGCCGGCGAGCCGCCGCACGCCGGCCGGGCCGCCGAGCGGGCGGTGCGCGAGCAGCCGGATGCCGCGGCGCTCGCACGCGCGCACCAGGCCGCCGTCGATCGCGGCGCGCCGGTACGGCGACAGCTCGACCTCGACCGCCTCGATCGCGGTGATCGCGAGCGCCTGCTCGAGCTGGTGCAGGTTGACGTTGGACAGCCCGATCGCGCGGGTCACGCCGGCGTCGCGCAGCCGGGCGAGCGCGCGCACGCTGGTCGCGAGCTCGACCGCCGGGTCGATCGCGTGCAACAGGTACAGATCGATCGCGTCGATCCCGAGCCGATCGCGGCTCTCGCGCGCCGCGACCTCGAGATGACGCGCCCGCCCGTCGGGCCGCCACGCGCCGCCGGGCCGGGTCAGCCCGCCCTTGGTGACCACCGCGACGCGGCGAGACGAGATCGCCCGCGCGATCAGCAGCTCGTTGTGACCGAGGTCGGCGTCGTCGAGCCCGTAGGCGTCGGCGGTGTCGAGCAAGTCGACGCCGGCATCGAGCGCCGCCGCGAGCACGTCGGCCGAGCGGGCGTCGTCGCGCGCGCCGTCGGTCGACAGCCGCATGCAGCCGAGCCCGATCGGGCGATCCATCTCGCTAGGTTAGTGCACCGCCACCGCCGCGTGCATGATCACGACCGGCCCCTTGACCGGGCGCTGCACCGCGAGCTTGCCGTCCGGCAGCTGCGCGGCCACGTCCTCGAGGCTGTGGCGCGTCGCGTTGCGCAGCGCGAGCTCGGCGGTCGCGAGGTGACCGCGCACCTCGCCCGCGGCCGCGACGATGCGCTGGCTGCGCTCGCGCATCTGCTGCATCTCCTGGACCGTCAGCGCGCCCTGGACCATGGCGATCTCGTCGATCGTGAGCCCGGAGTCGAGCATCCAGTCGTGGAGCGGGCCGCCATGAACGTCCGCGAGCCGGACCTTGTTGTTGTCGCGCACCACCGCGGCGACCAGGTCGTCGTGGCCCGACCGGTGGATCAGCTCGGCCATCGGGCAGCGGACGCCGCGCGCATCCTGGAACTCGCTGACCGGCATGCCCTCGTCGTCGGTCGGATAGGCGCCGGCCGCCGCATACTCGTGCAGCCACTGGATCATCTGCGCGCGGTGCGCGGCGAGCTCGAGCTGCGCGGCGGGCACGACGGTGTGAGTGGTCGACTGGGTGGTCGCGCACGCGGCGAGCGCGACGAATGCGATGCAGCGGGTCATGATTGCCTCCGCCGACAACATGACGCCGGCCGCGGCCGCGCGCGGTAAGGCCTGTGTAAGCGCTACTTGATCGTGATGTACAGGGTGAGCGGCTTGCCCCTGCGCGTGATCGCCAGCTCGAACGAGGTCGCGCCGCGCAGCTTGGTGTAGACCTCGAGCGCCTCGTCGGCCGAGGTCAGGTCGAAGCCGTTGATCGCCA
>DATJAE010000174.1:0-26341 GCA_035516595.1 Kofleriaceae bacterium
CGCGCCGATCCTGGTCACCGGCGATCACGCCGAGGCCGCCGAGCCGATCGCGCGCGAGCTCGGCATCGCGCGCGTGCACGCCGGCGTGCGCCCGACCGGCAAGGCCGCGATCGTCACCGCCGAGCGCGAAGCCGGCCACAAGGTGGCGATGGTCGGCGACGGCATCAACGACGCGCCCGCGCTCGCCGCCGCCGATCTCGGGATCGCGATCGGCTCGGGCGCCGAGCTCGCCAACGCCGCGGCCGACGTCACGCTGCGCGGGATCGCCGGGCTGCCGACCGCGCTCGCGCTCGCGCGCGCGACGATGCGCACGATCCGCCGCAACCTCTACGCCGCGTTCGCCTACAACGTCGTGTGCATCCCGGTGGCGGCCGCCGGGCTGCTGTCGCCGATGCTCGCGGCTGCCGCGATGTCGCTGTCGAGCGTCAGCGTGCTCGCGAGCTCGCTGCGGCTGCGCCGGTTCGCACGCGGTTCATGAGCCTGCAACATCGCCGCAACATGGCATCCCCACGCTCGGGACATGCGCCCGCTCGTCCTGCTCGCGCTCGCCGCCTGCGCGCCGACCATCGAATCGACCATGAGCGGACCGATCGCGGCGGTGCGCGATCCGGTCGCGGCGCCGACCTGCGCGCGATCGGCAGCGCGCCGGCCGATGCGCCGGCCGGCACGCTCGCGCGCTGCATCCTCGCGGTGGCCGGTGACTCCGGCCCGCCGCCCGACTTCGCGCACGACTACACGCCGTATCAGGGCTGCCTGGTCCCCGACGTCGAGCACGTGGTGTTCCAGCACACCTGCGCGATCGAGACCAGCCACTCGGTCGACTGGACCCCATGCGAGGGGGATCCGACGGACGACTGCCTGCTCGCACGCCACGATCACGGCGCGCTGTCGCGCTCGATCTACGCCGCGCCGTGCGGCGAGCCGTGCGGGTCCGCGCTCGATCGCGCGGACCTGCCGCCCGCGCTCGCTGCGATGGCCGATCGCTACGTCGCGCGCTGCGCGGCCGAGACCGACCAGACGCTCGCCGCGATGCTCGGGACCGAGATCGACGCCGACCTGGCGTCGGCGCGCGCCGCGCGCGATGCCAACCAGGCGTGGTTCGGCGCGACGCTCGCGCAGATCGGCGACGAGACCGCCGCGGTGGCCGAGCTGCACGGCGCGCCGGCGATCATCGCGAAGGCACAGCGCGGCGTGACGGCGCTGCGCACCGGCGTGTACGGCACGCGCGCGATGTCGTCGCTGATCGAGCTCGAGCCAGCCGTGGTGAAGGCGCGGGCCGAGCTGGCCGCGGTCGAGCCCGAGCTCGGCGCGCTGCGCGGCGCGGTCAAGTCGCCGGCGGCCTCCGACGCGGATCGCGCGCGGCTCGCCGCGCTCGAGCCGCGCGAGCAGGCCGCCCAGGCCACGATCGCCGCCGCGCGCACCGAGCTCGGCTACGACGGGGTGCTCGCACGCGAGCAGGCGGCCGCGCACGACCCCGCGCTCAAGCCCGCCCGGGATCGGATCGAGGTGATCGCGCGCCAGCTCGATGCGTTTCGCTGGTACAACCGGTCGACGTCGTGCCGGGACGGCCAGCCCGCGACGCCGGATGACTGGGTCACGCAGTGCTGTCGGCCGGGCGCGCCCCCGACCGCCGACGAGCTGAAGCGGATCGGCGAGCTGCTGAGCGAGCGGCGCGATGTCGAGGCCGCGCTCGCCGCGATCCGCGATCGCCACGGCGTTCACTGGCCGCTGTGACCTGCTAACGTTTGCTCGACATGGCCGGGCCGGTGCTCGAGATCCGCGAGCTGGTGACGGAGTTCCGCACCGAGCACGGCGCGGTGCGCGCGGTCGACGGCATCTCGTTCGACGTCCCGGCGCGCGGCATGCTCGGGCTGGTCGGCGAGTCGGGCTCCGGCAAGTCGGTGACCGCGCTGTCGATCATGCGGCTGGTCGCGCCGCCCGGGCGGATCGCGAGCGGCGCGATCCGCTACGCCGGCAAGGACCTGGTGAGCTTGCCCGAGCGCGACATGCGCGCGATCCGCGGCAATCGCATCGCGATGATCTTCCAGGAGCCGATGACCTCGCTCAACCCGGTGTTCACGGTCGGCGACCAGGTCGGCGAGGCGGTGCGCCTGCACCAGGGCAAGTCCAGGCGCGAGGCGCGCGCGATCGCGATCGAGATGTTCGCCAAGGTCGGCATCCCGTCGCCCGACGATCGGGTCGACGCCTACCCGCACCAGCTGTCGGGCGGGATGCGCCAGCGCGTGATGATCGCGATGGCGCTCGCGTGCAAGCCGGATCTGCTGATCGCCGACGAGCCGACCACCGCGCTCGACGTCACGATCCAGGCGCAGATCCTCGAGCTGCTCGACCAGCTCCAGCGCGAGCTCGGGATGAGCGTCCTGCTCATCACGCACGATCTCGGGGTGGTCGCCGAGACCTGCGACGAGGTGGTCGTGATGTACGCCGGCCGGATCGTCGAGCGCGCCGCGACCGAGACTTTGTTCGCGGCGCCGCGCCACCACTACACGCAGGGCCTGCTGCGCTCGGCGCCGAGCTACGGCGAGGCCGCGGCGCACGCGCGGCTGCAGGAGATTCCCGGCATGGTGCCGGCGCTGCACGAGCTGCCGCGCGGCTGCAAGTTCGTCGATCGCTGCCCGGCGGCGCAGCAGCGGTGCCGCGACGAGGAGCCGGCGCTGGTCGAGCTCGGCGCGTCGCGCGTGCGCTGCCACTTCCCGGTCGAGGTCCCGGCGTGACCGCGCTGGTCAAGCTCGAGCGGCTGTCGAAGCACTTCGCGGCGAAGGTGGCGTGGCCGCGCGAGCCGGTCGCGCCGCACGTCCGCGCGTGGCGCGCGCTGACCCGCATGCCGGCGACGGTGCGCGCGGTGTCGGACGTCGACCTCGAGATCGCGGCGGGCGAGACGCTCGGCCTGGTCGGCGAGTCGGGTTGCGGCAAGTCGACGCTCGGCCGCACCGTGCTGCGCCTGCTCGAGCCGAGCGCCGGCACGATCACGTTCGACGGCACGGACCTCACGCACCTCCCGCAGCGCGCGCTGCGCCCGCTGCGTCGCAACATGCAGATGATCTTCCAGGACCCGTACGCGTCGCTCAACCCGCGGATGACGGTCGGCGCGGCGATCGCCGAGCCGCTCGCGATCCACAAGCTCGCGGCGACGCCGGCCGAGCGCGACGCGCGGGTCCACGAGCTGCTCGCCCGGGTCGGGCTGCGCGCCGATGCGGTGCGCCGCTACCCGCACGAGTTCTCCGGCGGCCAGCGCCAGCGCGTCGGCATCGCGCGCGCGCTCGCGGTCCGCCCGCGCTTCATCGTGTGCGACGAGCCGATCAGCGCGCTCGACGTGTCGATCCAGGCGCAGATCGTCAACCTGCTCGAGGAGCTCCAGGCGGCCGAGCACCTGACCTACCTGTTCATCTCGCACGACCTCAAGGTCGTGCAGCACGTGTCGGATCGCGTCGCGGTGATGTACCTCGGCCGCATCGTCGAGCTCGCCGACGCGCCGACCCTGTACCGCGAGCCGAAGCATCCCTACACCCAGGCGCTGCTGTCGGCGGTGCCGCGCGTCGATCCGAAGTCCAGGCGCGAGCGCATCATCCTTTCGGGCGACGTGCCGAGCCCGATGAATCCGCCGAGCGGCTGCCCGTTTCATCCGCGCTGCCCGGTCAAGGACAAACCGAAGGCGTGCTTCGAGCAGCTGCCCGAGCTGCGCGTGCTCCCGAACGGCAGCCGCGCCGCCTGTCACGTCGCGACCTGAGGTAGGATGGTGTGTCCATGCAAGCGCGCTCCGGGGAGCTCGCGATGCGGCCGCTGCCCGCAGTGCTGCTCGATCTCCACGAGGAGCTCGCGACCGGCAAGCTCGTGCTGCGCCGCGGCCGGGTGTCCAAGACGGTCGATCTGGTCAACGGCAACCCGGTGAGCACCGCGTCGACGCCGCGCGACGAGACGCTCGGTCATTACCTGGTCTCGACCGGCGTGATCGGCGAGGCCCAGCACCGCGCCGCGGTCGAGCGCGCCGCGACGCTCGGCGGCAAGCTCGGCGAGGCGCTGGTCGCGCTCGGCATCCTGACGGTCGAGCAGCTGATCGACCAGCTCGGCCGCCAGGCCCGCCACAAGCTGGTGCAGGCGCTGCGCTGGCCGCAGGGCGCGTGGCGGTTCGACCCGTCGAGCGCGGCGGTCGAGGGCATGCAGCTGCGCATGGTCGAGGTCGTGCTCGGCGGGCTGCGCGAGACCGGCGCGCTCGATCTGTCGCGGCTGGCCCGGCTCGACGGCATGGCGTTCGAGCTGACCGAGCGCGGCAAGCGGCTGCGCCACGAGCTGCGCCGCGCGTTCGGCGAGCGCGTGGTCGCGGTGCTGCAGCAGAGCGGCCAGCTCGCCGAGATCGAGAAGGCGTTCGGCGATCGCACGCAGGCGCGGATCGCGGTCGACGCGATGGTGCTGTGCGACGCGCTGGTCGCCAAGAGCGTCGCGCTCGGGCTCGGTGCGGTCGACCCGGCCAAGCGCACGCTGATCGGCGTGATGCCGATGCGCGAGCACGAGCGCGCGGTGACCGCGCCGGAGGAGCTCTACGAGTTCCTGTTCGACGACGATCCGACGCTCACCGAGACCCCGGAGGAGCGCAACGAGCACTCGGCGCCGATCGATCTCGACGCGATCGACGACGTCGAGCGCGAGGACTCGGGCGTGGTGTCGACCGCCGAGCTGCGCGCCGCCAACGCCGGCGGCGATCAGGCCGCGTACGCGCGCCAGGTCGTGATCGCGGAGCACCAGCGGATCGCGGGCGCCGATCACTACGCGGTGCTGCTGATCGATCGCGACGCCGCGCCGAGCGACGTGGAGGACGGGTTCCAGATCAAGTCGGCGCTGTTCGAGCGCGCGATCGCGCCCGGCGGTCCGGCGATCGACCTCGCGAAGGTCGCGGCGATCCGCCAGGCCTACACCGCGGCGCGCGACGCGCTCGGCGATCCGGTGAAGCGCGCGGCCTACGATCGCGAGCTCGCGGGCGGCGAGCTCGTGCAGGGCCCGCCGTCGATCGACACCGAGCTGTCGTTCCGCATGGCCGAGGAGCTGATCGCGAAGCAGCAATGGGCCCAGGCGATCGGCACGCTCAAGACCGTGCTCGCGCGCGCGCCCGGCGAGGCCGATTACCACGCCGCGCTGGGCTGGGCGCAGTGGAACGCCGGCCAGCAGAAGCCGGAGGCGGCCGACGCCGCGCGCGGCCACCTGAACCAGGCGCTCGCGATCGATCCGGACCATCCGGCCGCGCACGACTACAAGGGCCGGATCGACGCCGCGCTGCGCACCGACGACGCCACCGCGCTGTTTCACCTCGAGCGCGCGCTCGACCGCGATCCGATGCGGCTCGAGGCGGTGCGCGCGATCGAGAGCCTGCTGCTCGCGCGCGGCGAGCTGCGCCGGCTCGAGCGCGTGCTCAAGCGCGTGCTGTTCCGGCTGCGCGGCATGGGCGGCGCGGTCGAGGCCGGCGCGTGGGCGCGGCTCGCGCGGCTCTACCTCGAACACCTCGACAACCCGACCGCCGGCGCCGCCGCGGTCGCGAACGCGCGCAAGCTCGCGCCGAACGATCCCGAGGTCCGCGCGGTGGTCGAGCGCGCCGAGCACGTCTATCGCGAGCACTCCGAGCCGGTGCGCGCCGGCTGGCGCGAGGCGCTGGGCGATCCGCAGTCCGGCGCCGAGCTCGTGCGCCGGGCCGAGGCCGGTGGCCACGCCGACGCCGCGTTCCTCGCGGCATCGACCATGGTCGCGCTGGGCACCGCCGACGACGCGATGCGCGCGCTCTACGACCGGCACCGCGCGCGGAGCGTGATGCTGCCGCAGCAACCGCTCGGCCGCGATCACTGGCAGCTGCTCCGCCACAAGGAGGACACGGTCGAGCTCGGCGCGCTGGTCGAGCTGGTCGCGCCCGCGGTGCACGTGCTCGCGCCGATGACCCTGGCCGAGGGCGAGCTCGACGCGAGTCAGCGGATCGCCGATCCGGATCTGCCACAGGCGTTCTCGTGGCTGCGCGCCCAGCTCGGCCCGCTGATCGGGGTCGGCGATTCGCCGGTGTACGCGCGACCCGAGCTCGGCGCGCAGATCCACGTCGTCGCGTGCGATCCGCCGGTGCTGGTCGCGGGCGACGAGGCGCTCACCGCCCCCGAGCGCCCCGAGCTGGTGTTTCGCATGGCGCGCGCGCTGACCTTCCTGTGGCCCGGGCGCGCGGTCGGCGCGTCGCGTCCCGGCCGCGTGCTGCGCGCGATCGTGCTCGCGATCATCCGCGAGGCCGCCGCGACCGAGGTCGGCAGCGACGACGCGCTCGCCGGGCCGGCCGACGCGGCGATCGCGACCCTGCCGCCCGAGGTGCGCGCCCGGGCGCGCGCCGCCGCGCTGCGCCTGCTGTCGCGCCAGGGTGGCGGGCTCAACCTGTCGCTGTGGGCGCGCGCGCTGTCGCGCACCGCCGATCGCACCGCGATGCTGTTGTGCGGCGACGTGCCGGCCGCGTTCGCCGGCGCGAAGGACGTCGGCGACCTCGACAAGGATCTCGTCGAGTTCGCCTACAGCGCGAGCCATGTCAAGCTGCGCGGCGAGCTAGCGCTCGTGCCCGCGCTATAGTCGCCGGGTGACCGATCGACCGCTCGTCAAGCCGGACCATCTGGCCGGGCGCCTCGCGCGCTCCGCCGCCGGGGCGATCGCGCTGGGCCTCGGCGTGATCGCGTTCGTGGTCGTGTCGGCGAGCCAGGACCGGGTGTGGTCGATCCCCGACTGGCGGATCGCGGCGCCCGGCTTCGTCGCGACCGCGCTCGCGGCCGGCATCTCGCTCGCGCGGCGCGAACGCGCCTACGGCCTGTGGGGCCTCGGCCTCGGGCTCGCCGGCGCGTCGCTCGTGCTCGGCTGGTTCGTGATGCTGGTCGTCGTCGTCGCTGCCACCGCGCTCTTGATCCTGATCCTCCACCATGTGATGTGAGGGCTTGCGATGCCAACCCCGATCCCCGATGACCATGCGCTGATCTACGACTGGAACTCGGTCGAGAAGATCGGGCCGCTATCGCCGCGCCGCCGCATCCAGTTCCTCGACGAGACCTTGCGCGACGGCATCCAGTCGCCGTCGGTGGTCGACCCCGCGATCGACGACAAGATCCGCCTGGTCGAGCTGGCGAACGATCTCGGCATCGACACCATGGACATCGGCCTGCCCGGCGCCGGCAAGCGCGCGATCGAGGACGTCACCACGATCGCGCGCCATATCAAGGACGCCAGGCTCCACGTCAAGGCATCGTGCGCCGCGCGCACCCACCTGCACGACGTCCAGGCGATCGTCGACATCTCGCAGGCGGTCGGCCTCGAGATCGAGGTGCTGTGCTTCATCGGCAGCTCGCCGATCCGCCAGTACGCCGAGGACTGGGACCTCGCGCGGATGATGAAGCTGTCGGCCGAGGCGATCGACCTCGCCCGCAGGTACGACCTGCCGGTCGCGTACGTCACCGAGGACACCACGCGCTCGCGTCCCGACGTGCTCACCAGGCTGTTCAGCAATGCGGTCGAGCACGGCGCGCACCGCCTGATCGTGTGCGACACGGTCGGCCATGCCACGCCCGACGGCATCCGCAACCTGCTCAAGTTCACCCGCAACGTGCTCGACGGCCTCGGCCGGTCCGACGTCGGCATCGACTGGCACGGCCACAACGACCGCGGGCTCGGTGTGGTCAACTCGATCTTCGCGATCGAGTACGGCGCCGACCGCATCCACGGCACCGCGATGGGCATCGGCGAGCGCGTCGGCAACGCGGCGCTCGACCAGATCCTGCTCAACCTCAAGCTGCTCGGCGAGCTGCCGGACCACGATCTGTCCAAGCTCGTGCTGTGGTGCAAGACCGCGTCCGCGGCGACCCGCGTGCCGATCCACCCGCAGTATCCGCTCGTCGGCAGCGACGCGTTTCGCACCGCGACCGGCGTCCACGCCGCCGCGATCATCAAGGCCGAGCGCAAGGGCGACGCGTGGCTCGCCGACCGCATCTATTCCGGCGTGCCCGCCGGCATGTTCGGCAAGGAGCAGGAGATCGAGATCGGCCACTACTCGGGCGAGTCCAACGTGGTCTACTGGCTCAAGAAGCGCGGCTACGAGCCGACGCCGACGCTGGTCGCCGCCGTGCTCGCCGCCGCCAAGCGCGGCAACCGCGTGCTGACCGACGACGAGATCGTCGCGGTGATCCGCGAGCACGAGGCCTGAGCGGCTACAACTCGCGGTGGCCCCGGATGTACAGGTCGACCAAGCAGCCGACGTGACACACGACGCCGACGCTCTCGACGCCGCGACCGGGCGCGAGCACGATCTCGCCGCCATCGCGCCCGCGCGATCGGCACCACAGCACGTCGACCTCCCGGCTCGCCGGACGCTGCCACGCGAGCCGGCAGCGCTCCTGCGCGAAGCGCTCGTCGCGCGGGTGGGCCTCGACCGTGGTCGACCAGCAGTCGAGCACCATCTTGTCGCGGCGTTCGCGCAGATCGAGCACGAGCCCGGAGCCGGCGGCGTACTGCCGGCCCGCGAAGCGCGAGATCCGCCCGTCGTCCCACCGCACCGCCAGCGTGACGCGATCGCGGACGCGCTGGAGGACGAACACCGACTCGGCGGCCGGGCTCTCCGCGGATGCCATCGTCCGGACGTAGCCGCGCAGCTCGCGATCGAACGCCGGATCGGATGGGACGGCGCAGGCCGCGAGCAAGACCCACGCGAGCCTCACACGACTGGAGACACGCGCTGCATCACCAGGTTGCAGTGTTTCGTGCCGAGACGTCGATCGCTCTTGACACGATTTCCGACGACGAATCACGCTCGGCGACGAATCGCTCGCGATCCTCGCGCGAGACGCGACTCGCCTCGCCGTGCGATCGCTCTGGTGTTCTCGACGAGAAAATCGCTCGCGAGCGCGGATCGCCGCACAGGCGTCGCGAGCCTCAATCCGCCTCCGCGATCGGCCAGCGCCGCCCCGCCGCGTCGAGCGCGAAGCCGTCGCGCTCGACGACGCGCTCGGTGATCGCGTGGTACGCCGGCCCCGCGATCCGGCCGCGCAGGCGACCGCGCACGGTCGCGTACAGCGCGTGGTCCGGCGCCTGGCGCAGCGAGGCGTAGTCGAGCTCGTCCTCGCGGTCGTCGTCCCACAGCACGAAGCAGCGGTCGCCGCGCCACACCGCGGAGCGCGCGCGCAGGTGGGCGTCGTCGATCTCGACGTAGGCGTAGCGCCGGTCGTCGAGCCGGACGATGTCGCGTCCGTCGGGCAGGACGTCGAGCCAGCGCAGCAGCGCCTGGCGGAGCCGCGCGTGCGTGACCGGCGAGCCCTGGTGCCAGAACGTCCCGCTGCGGTCGAGCCGCAGCCCGATCGCCCGCATCTTCTCGACGAGCTCGGGCGTCAGCTCCATGCGATCACTATGACAGGCGGGCGATGCGGTCCTTGGTGAGCAGCTTCTGTTTCTTGAGCCGGGAGATCTCGGCCTGTTCGGAGGGGGTCAGCGCGCGGCGGCGTTCGAGCTGCTGGACCTGTTCGTCGAGGCGACGATGTTCGGCGGTCAGCTCGGCGAGCAACGATTGCTTCGATCCCTCGTCGGTGGTCAACGCATCCTCCACACCTGATAGGGAAACGATACGCCGCGATCGCGGATCCGGCAATCGCTCATCGCTTGCGCAGCGCGCCCGGCACACCGTCGGGATACTTCACCTCGGCCTCGGCCGGGCGGAGGTAGGCCGGCGCGCCGCCGACGACGACATCGACGCGCGCGCCGGCGAGCGCGAGCTCGATCACGCCGAGCGCCGACGGGGTCGCGATCTGCCAGCCCTCGGCGAGCGCGACGTCGCTCACGAAACATGTCGCGCGGCCGGCCGCGATCTCGGCGGCCCAGTCGGCGAGCTCGCCGGGCGCGAGCGCGCGCTCGTCGCACAGCGGCGCGAGCGTGCCGCCGTCGTAGCAGCCGGCGTAGAGCTCGCCGCGGCGGGCGTCGAGCACGGCGACGACCACGTCGGCCTGGCCCCGCGCGCGCCACGCGAGCGCCGCGAGCGACGACACCGCCCACAGCGGCTTGCCCGCCGCGAACGCGATGCCCTTGGCGGTCGCCATGCCGATGCGCAGCCCGGTGAACGAGCCCGGGCCCGCGCCGACCGCGACCGCGTCGAGCTGCGCCGGTGCGACGCCGCGCGCGCGGCACAGCTCGTCGATCCGCAGCAGCAGATCCGCGTCGCGCTCGCTCGATCGCGAGCAGCGCTCCTCGCCGTCGAGCGCGACGCTCGCGATGCGGGTCGCGGTGTCGAGGCCCAGGACGATCATCGCAGCAGGTAATGCACGACGTCGTTGCGCAGCGCGAGGATCGTGATGAGGACGATCACGATCAGCCCGGCGAGCTGGATGCGCTCGCGCGTGCGCGGCGACAGCTTGCGCCGGCGCGCACCCTCGATCGCGAACACCAGCAACAGGCCGCCGTCGAGCATCGGGATCGGCAGCAGGTTGATGAGCCCGAGGTTGACGCTGATCAGCGCCATCATCTGGACGAAGCGATCCCAGCCCTGGCTGCCCGACACCGATGCCACCCGGTACATCGTGAGCGGGCCGCCGAGCGCATCCGACGGCGTGTCGCCGCCCGCGATCTGGAAGAACCCGGTGACCATCGTCGAGATCGTCTCGCCGGTGCGCTCGAGCGCCTTGCCGAGCGCGTAGCCGAACCGGCCCTCGACCGGCACCATCGCGCCGGTGCCGCGGTCGACGTCGTCGTGCGCGCCGAACACCAGCCGGGTCACGGTGTGGTCGTAGTCGTCGAGCTGCTGCCGCCACAGCTGGGTGAGCTCGGCGGTCATGGTCTCGGTCTTGCCGCCGGCAGCGGCGCGCTTCCACGTCAGCTTGAACGTGCGCGACGGCTCGGCCTGCAGGCGCTGGTCGAGATCGAGCCAGTGCACCACCGGCTTGTCGTCGAGCGCGACGATCAGATCGCCGGGGCGCAGCCCGGCGCTGTCGGCCGGCGAGCCCGGGTCGACGTGCGCGACGAACATCTCGGCGTGCTCGAGCCCGGTGTAGCTGTGGCGCGCGAGCGTCGGATCGATCTGGGTTTGGGGCACGAGGTCGGCAAACCCCGCCGACAGCAGCTCGATCTGCGGCACGCCGGGCAGCTCGGTGCCGCGGAAGTACACGATGCTGCTGCGCCGCGCGGTGTCACCGAGCCGGCGCTGCACGTCGTTCCAGTCGCGCACCGGCTGGCCATCGATGCTGATCACCAGATCGCGGGTGCGCAGCCCGGCCCGCGCCGCCGGCGAGTCGGCGTCGATCACCCCGATCAGCGCGACGAACGGCGCGTAGGTCACGCCGATCCAGCCCTCGAGCGTCATCTTGCCGTCGCGCTCCCTCGACCACACCGCGGACTCGACCGGCGTGATGTAGCGATCGAACACCTTGCCGCTGCGCGAGATCCGCAGGTCGAGCTCCTTGCCGGGCGAGTGCTGCACCGCGGCCTCGAGCTCCTCCCAGTAGCGCACCGCGCGGCCGTCGATCTCGAGCACGCGATCGCCCGGCTCGAGCCCGGCGCGCGCCGCCGCGCCGCCGTCGAGCACGTCGCCGATCACCGCGGCCGGCACCATCGAGTGCCCGGCGAAGAACATGAAGTACACGATCACCGGCAACAGCAGATTGGCCGCCGGGCCGGCGAGCACGATCGCGAGGCGTTGCCACAGCGGCCGGCTGGTGAAGCTGCGCCCGGCGTCGCCCTTCTGGGTCGTATCGCCCTCGATCCCGAGGATGCGCACGTAGCCACCGAGCGGGAACACGCCGATCTGGTACTCGGTCTCGCGCAGCTTGACGCGGACCAGCGGCCGGCCGTAGCCGAGCGAGAACCGCAGCACCTTGACGTGCAGCAGCTTGGCCGCGATGAAGTGCCCGAGCTCGTGGATCACGACGAGCACGCCGACCAGCAGCAGGAAATAGAGGACGGACATCGACCGGGCGTCCGACGCTATAGCAGAGCTGATATCCTGTTCCCAGGTGGCATCGAAGTCTGCTCAATACGAGGCGGTCACGCCCGAGTCGATCGAGGAGCTGCTCGACGCCGCCGACAAGGTGCTCGATCGCACCAAGACGCTGTACGAGCAGTACTTCCTCGGCATCCAGAAGCAGCCGCCGGCCGTGCTGCACGCCGAGATCGAGCGCCGGCTGCGCGACCTCGCGCAGCTCCAGATCCGCAACACCGGGCTGCGCTACCGGCTGGCGACGCTCCAGCAGAAGTTCGGCTCGTACAACGCGTACTGGCGGCGCACGCTGCGCCAGATCGAGAACGGCACGTACATCCGCAACCTGTCGAAGATCGGCCGCGAGGCGGTCCGCACCGGCGCGCCGATTCCCGACGAGATCCTCGCCGCGATGCCCAAGCGGATGCGCGAGCAGGTGCTGCGCGATCGCGAGGCCGCGCTGGCGATCGCGAACCGCCGCCGCAAGCCGCCGACCACGCCGCCGGAGCAGACCGAGGACGAGCTCGCGTTCATTCGCGAGCCCAGCGCGCTGCGCCGCGGCCTCAAGGACCGCACCGGCGCGGTGGTGATCGACGAGTCCGACGGCGACGTCGACCTCGACGCGTTCTTCGCCTCGATCGAGCAGGACAACGAGCCGAAGACGATCCCGATCCCGGTGCTCACGCCACCCGGCACGCCGCTCGGCGCCGCCGGCGCACCGCCGATCCCGCCGGTGCCGAGGCGGTCGCACGCGCCGTCGCAGATGGCGCGGCCGAACCCGATCGCGCCGGGCGCCGCGGCCTCCAAGGGCCCGGTCGGCGTCGAGTCGATGGCGGGGCCGTTCCCGCGCGCGCAGAGCCAGCCGGGCGCCGCGAAGCCCGCGCCGCCGCCGGTGCGCCCCGCGCCGCCGGTCAACCCCAGGCCGGTGGTGCCTCCGCGCCCGCAGGGCGCGCCGCGTCCGCAGCCCGCGCCCGCCGCGCCCAGGCCGCCGCCCGGGATGACCGAGGCCGATGTCAACGCGCTGTACGCGAAGTACGTCAAGGCCAAGGAGATGGTCGGCGAGAGCGTCGGACCGGGCGGCTACGGCAAGCTGCTCAAGACGATCCATTCGCAGGCGCCCAAGATCATGGAGCAGTACAAGGCCAGGGGCGTCGACTTCTCGATCGTGGTCAAGGACAACCAGGTCGTGATCCGCGCGAAGCCGAAATTATAGGAATACGCCGCGGCGCGGGCCGGTCATCGCCGCATGCGCGCAGCCGTCCTCGCCACGCTCGCGGCATGCACGCCGCTCGCAACGTCCGGCTCCACCGGACCGCGCAGCATCGCCGCGCCGCCGACCGAGCAGGCGATCAAGGAGCGCAGCCACCAGCTGCTCGCCGCGTTCGATCGCGGCGACATCGCGGCGCTCGCGCCGCAGCTCGCGCCCGGCTTCGTGCACTTCGAGGGCGGCACCCCGAGGACGCGCGACACCGAGCTCGCCGCGCTCGCCAAGCGCTCGCCGGGCGAGCCGCACATCGGCACGCGCACGTGGAGCCAGGAGTACGTCTACATCCACCCCGACGACGCCGTGTTCGTCGGCGACGCGCTCGAGCACGTCGCCGGCAACGCGGTGCACGCCGGCTACGTGTTCGATGGCTGGTACACGCTCGAGTGGAAGCGCGACGGTGACGCGTGGCGGCTCGCGCTGTGGACCTGGCAGCGCGCCGGCGCCGGCGCCGAGCGCGACACGTGGAACGACATCTTCCGGACCGGCAGCGGCTTCAACCCCAGGCCGAACCAGCTGCTGGTCGACACCGTCGCGGGCGTGCGGCCCGGGCGCGCGCTCGACGTCGCGATGGGCCAGGGCCGCAACGCGCTCTACCTCGCGTCGCAGGGCTGGCTGGTCACCGGCGTCGACTTCTCGGCCGAGGGCATCCGGATCGCGCGCGAGCACGCGGCGAAGGCCGGGCTCGCGCTCGACGCCGAGTACGCCGACCTCGCGAGCTACGACTTCGGCACCGACAAGTGGGATCTGGTCACGATGATCTACGCGGGCGACGACGTGTCGTGGATCGAGCGGATCAAGCCGAGCCTGCGGCCCGGCGGGCTGTTCGTCGTCGAGTACTTCCACGACAACGACACGCCGGGCAAGACCGACGGCAGCTTCGCGCGCGGCGAGCTCGCCAAGCTGTTCGGCGATGGCTTCGAGATCGTGCGCGACGAGGTGGTCGACGCGGTGCCCGACTGGGCCAAGGATCGCGCGTCGCTCGTGCGGTTCGTGGCGCGCAAGAAGTAGCGGTAGAGTGAGCCATGCCGTTCTCGGCGCGGTTCCGCTGCATCGCAGGCTGCTCGGGAGCGTATCCGCTCGATCACGTGATCTACCGCTGCCCGCGCTGCGGCGACCTGCTCGAGGTCGCGCACGATCTCGACGCGCTGCGCGCGGTGCCGGCCGACGCGTGGAAGCGACGGTTCGCCGAGCGCTGGGGCGACGCGCGCGCCGACCAGCCGTGGGGCTCGGGCGTGTGGGGCAAGCGCGAGTGGGTCGCGCCCGAGCTCGCGCCCGAGCACGTGGTGTCGATGCTCGAGGGCAAGACCCAGCTGTGCCCGGTGCCGCGGCTGGCCCGCGCGCTGGGGCTGGGCGACGTGCGGGTCAAGCAGTGCGGCACCTCGCACTCGGGCTCGTTCAAGGATCTCGGGATGACCGTGCTGGTGTCGCAGGTCCGGGCGATGATCGCGGGCGGGCAGGCGATCCGCGCGATCGCGTGCGCGTCGACCGGCGACACCTCGGCCGCGCTCGCCGCGTACGCCGCCGCCGCCGGGATCCGCGCCGTCGTGATCCTGCCGCGGGGCAAGATCTCGACCGCGCAGCTGGTCCAGCCGCTCGCGATGGGCGCGCTCGTGCTCGCGATCGACAGCGACTTCGACGGCTGCATGCGGCTGGTCCAGGAGCTCGCGACCCGCGAGGGCGTGTACCTCGCGAACTCGATGAACTCGCTGCGCCTCGAGGGCCAGAAGACGGTCGCGATCGAGATCGCGCAGCAGCTCGGCTGGCAGGTGCCCGACTGGGTCGTGATCCCGGGCGGCAACCTCGGCAACGTGTCGGCGCTCGGCGCGGGGTTCGAGATGCTGCTCGCGCTCGGCCTCGTCGATCGCCGGCCGCGGATCTGCGTCGCGCAGGCCGCGCACGCGAGCCCGCTGTACGCGAGCTACCGGCGCGGCTGGGCGCCCCTCGAGCCGATCAAGGCGCAGCCGACGCTGGCCTCGGCGATCCAGATCGGCAACCCGGTGAGCTTCGCCAGGGCGGTGCGCGCGCTGCGCGCGTTCGATGGCGTGGTCGAGATCGCCAGCGAGGCCGAGCTCGCCGATGCCTCCGCGCTCGCCGATCGCGATGGCCTGTTCACCTGCCCGCACACCGGCGTCGCGCTCGCGGCGCTCGCCAAGCTCGCATCGCGCGGCGAGGTGCGCCGCGACCAGCGCGTCGTCGTGATCTCGACCGCGAGCGGGCTCAAGTTCGCCGACTTCAAGGTCGGCTATCACGACGGTGTCCTGCCGGGCGGGCAGTACCGCAACCGGCCGGTCGAGCTGCCCGAGCGCTACGAGGCGGTCCGCGACGCGCTGCTGCGCGGGCTCGAAGCCGCGTGATCCCGGCGGCTTGCGATGGCGGGAACCTTTCTGCGCCTCGCGGGTGATACCTGTCGACCATGCCCGCCGTCGCAGCCGCACGCGCCGCCGAGCCGCTCGACGAGCTCACGCTGCGGCGCGCCCAGCGCGGCGAGGAATCGGCGTGGCGCGCGCTGATCGCACGCTACCAGCATCCGGTGCACGCGCTGATCTGGCGGCTGCTCGCCGGCCGCGCGCGCCATCGCGTCGAGGATCTCGCACAGGAGACGTTCGTGCGCGTGCTGCGCGCGCTGCCGCGGTTCGATCCCGCGGGGCCGGCGAGCCTGTCGACCTGGATCCTGACGATCGCGACCCGGCTCGCGCTCAACGAGCTGCGCCGGCCCGAGCCCGCCGCGCTCGAGCACGAGCCGCTCGCGCGCGATCGCGCGGACGCGGCGACCGAGCGCGCGCGGCTGGGCGCGGCGATCGCGCGCGGCATGGCGACCTTGCCCGACGCACAGCGCGTCGTGCTGGTGCTGCGCGAGTACCACGACCTCGACTACGCCGAGATCGCGCACGTGCTCGAGCTCGACCTCGGCACCGTGAAATCGCGGCTCGCGCGGGCGCGCACCGCGCTGCGCGCGCAGCTCGCCGCCGAGCTAGGGGACCGGCCATGACCGACGACGATCTCGATCTCACCGCCTGGGAAGCGCCGCCGCCGCCGGAGCTCGCCGACGCGGTGATCGCGCGGCTGCGCGACACCACGGTGGTCGGCGCGGTCGGCGCGGTCGAGCCGACCGCGCGCGCGGGGCGGCGGTGGTGGTGGCTCGGCGGCCTGACGGCCGCGCTCGCGGCGGCGATCGCGCTGATCGTGGTGCTCGCCGGCGGCGCCGATCGCGCCGGGCTTCCGTTCGGCGCCGCCGGCGGGCTGCATGCCACGCACGTCGAGCTCGCCGGCGCGACCGCCGAGCTCGACGCCGGCGCCGCGATCGCGTGGCATCGCGAGCCCGACGGGCTGCACGTCACGCAGATCGCGGGCAGCGCGACCTGGCGCGTCGAGCCCGGGGCGCACGTGTGGATCGATACCGGCGTCGCGGGGACGTCGGTGCAAGCGTCGGGCGCAAGCCTGCGCGTGGAGGCTCCCATGAACATCTCGGACGCCAAGTTGATCGGAACGAGCGCGCTGACCGCCACCGTGGTGGCGCTGGTCACCGTCGTGGTCTACGACGGCCACGTGCGCGCGACCAGCGACGGCCGGAGCGTGGTGGTCGAGCCGGGCGCGACCGTCGCGCTCGGCTCGGGACTCGCGCCGGCGCCGGCCACGCGCGACGACGACCTCGAGGCGCTGCGCCAGCGAGTCGATCAGCTCGAACACGAGCGCTCCGCGCTCCAGCAGCAAGTCGCTGCGCTCGGAGGCGATCACGTCCAGCCGATCGTACCCGACGGCGCGGTCATGCACGCGCTGCGCCCGTCGCTCGACGGGTGCGCGGCCGCGGACGATTTCGTCGGCACGCTGTCGCTGCGGTTCGAAGTCGAGCACGGTGTGGTGACGTCGGTCCAGCTCCAGACAACGGATGGCGGCAGCGAACGCCTCCTGCCTTGCGTGCGTGACGCCGTCGACGCGCTCACCGGCGTGCCGGACGGTAAGTATGCCGCGCAGCTGCCGTTCGGCGCGGCGCCGAAGACCGCGTGCGATGCCGAGAAGCTGACGAGCGAGGGCCAGCAGGCAGAGAGCATCGGTGACCACGTGAACGCGCTGCGCGACTTCGCGCAGGCCTACGCGTGCAAGCCGAGCAACCACGGCAACGCCCTCGTGTTCATGGCGGCGTGCAACGCGAAGGATCTCGCGAAGGCGCGCGACAGCTACCGCCGCCTGGATACGGACCAGCAGGATCACTACGACGTCCTGTGCATCCGCAACGGCATCACCATGGACGATCTGGAGGGCGTGGCCGCTCCCGCGGCCAAGCCATGCGATGCCGAGCACCTGAAGACCGAAGGTCAGAGCGCGATGTCGGTCGGCAACCACGCGGAGGCGCTACGCTGGTTTGAGAAGGCGTACGCCTGCAAGCCCGACGCGCACACCGCGCAGCTCGTGTTCATGGAGGCCTGCAATGCCGGCAACCTCCCGGCTGCCCGCACCGCGTGGACCAAGCTCTCGGCCGACGCGCAGGAGCACTTCGACGTGATGTGCATCCGCCGTGGCATCACCCGCGAGATGCTCGAGTCCAAGGCCACGGCCGAGCCCACGACCGCGCACCTGAGCCTGCGCACCGACGCCCCGGCCGAGGTCTACATCGACGGCGCGGACACCGGCAAGAAGACCCCGGTCGAGCTGGCGGTCACCCCGGGCAAGCACAAGATCACGTTCGAGGTCGGGTCCGACCGCTACACCTATGCGGTGACGGTCGACGCGGGCCAAACTGCCACGGTCAGCAAGACGCTCCGCTAGTTTCGCGCCGGGCACGCCGCCGCCCGTGATATGCAGCCCGGGATGAGGGTCTCTCGACTCGCGCTCGCGCTCGTTCTCGCGGCGTGCGGCGGCGGCAGCAAGCCGTCGCCCGACGCCGGCGTCACCACCTCGAGCTGCAGCTACCTGCCGCTCGCGCCGACCGCGCACACCGGCGAGGCGGTGACCGCGATGCCACTGATGGCCGGCGCAGCCGAGCGCGTGCTCGACGTGCCGGTCGGCACCGCGCTCGGCGGCTACACCGCGCGCGCGGGCTTTCTCGGCTCGGCCGGCGTGGTCGACACCCGGCAGGTCGCGATGCCGGGCACGTTCAATCCGTCGATCGGCATCTCGTCGGCGCCGCGCGTCAAGGCGGTCGCGCTGAGCTCGGGCGACGAGACCGTGGTGATCGTCAAGATCGACATGATCTTCGTCTACGAGGGCATGCTGTTCGATCTCGAGCAGCGGCTCGGCCCCGACTTCGCCGGCAAGGTCATCCTCGCGGCGTCGCACAGCCACTCGGCGTGGGCGCAGTACACCGGCCACGGACCGCTCAAGCTCGGCGCCGGCGTGTTCCGCCAGGCCGTCTACAACCGCTTCCTCGACACCGCCGAGGCCACCGCGCGCGACGCGCTCGCCGCGCGCCGGCCGGCCCAGATCGGGTTCTTCAACGACTTCAACTTCGATCCGCCGAACAACATCAACCACGATCGCCGCGGCGAGAACGACTCGCTGCCCGGCGGCAACGTCAAGGACAACCACTTCTACATGATCCGGATCGACGGCACCGACGGCGCGCCGATCGCCGCGATCCCGATCTTCGGCGAGCACGGCACGCTCAACAGCGAGGACAACTCGCTGGCGTCGACCGACGCGCCGGGCGCGCTCGAGCGCGTGCTGGAGGAGCTGTTCGACAGCCAGGTGATCGTGATGCACCTGCAGAGCGCCGGCGGCGACAACTCGCCGACCGGCCACGGCGGGGTCGACTGCACGGTGCACCCGGGCAACCCGAACGATCCGTGCTTCTCGTGGGCGACCGAGGAGGGCCACGGCCGCGTCGCCGAGCCCGAGCTGATGGCGGCGTGGACCTCGGCCGGCGCCGCGATGCAGTCGCAGGTCGCGCTGCAGATGCTGTCGCGCTCGATCGAGGACGGGCCGAACCCCGAGACCTTCACGATCCGCAACGGCGCGCTGTCGTACGCGCCGTGGAACGGCCAGACCCTGCCCGACGGCGTGGTCTACGACGGCACCGGCGCGCTGGTCTCGCCGGTCGACGAGTTCAACGCGCCGGTCGGCGCCGGGCTGTGCGAGTACGACACCGCGATGTTCCCGGCCGCCGCGATCCCGGGCGACGACGGGATCCTGCCCTACGGCTCGTGCCTCAAGCTCGGCGAGGCCGCGCCGATCCTCGGCCAGATCTTCCAGCTCGATCTCGGGGTCGACGACACCCACCCGGTGTGCGAGACCACGCGCACGACGATCTCGGCGCTGCGGATCAACGACTACCTGATCGGCACGATGCCGGGCGAGCTCACCGTGCTGCTCGCCGACTACCTCCGCCAGGGCTCGCCGGTCGCGCAGGATCACACGATCCTGGTCGGCTACTCGCAGGGCCACGTCGGCTACATGCTGCGCCCCGAGGACTGGATGATGGGCGGCTACGAGCCGAGCGTGACGTTCTGGGGCCCGCTCGAGGCCGAGCACATCGGCGAGCAGCTGCTCGAGCTGATGCCGCTCGCGCTGATGTCGACCCGCCAGGACGGCACCGCCGGCGGCACCGATCGCGTCGCGGTCGCCACCGCCAGCGACAACCTCCCGGTCGACGATCCGGCGCCGAACGCCGGCACCGTCCCGGCGACCGTTCCGCCCGACACCTGGGCGCGCACCGGCCTGCCGGCCCAGGCGCAGCCCGCCGCGCAGATCCCGCGCGTGTCCGGCATCGCGACGTTCGTGTGGATCGGCGACGACCCGCAGGTCCAGACGCCGCACGTCACGCTGATGGTCGAGCAGCCCGCGGGCAGCGGCACCTACGTGCCGGCGACCCGGCGCAGCGGCCGGATCGTCGACGACATCGACATGAACGTCGCGTACACGCCGGAGCCGCTGCAGCGCGGCAGCGGGCCGCAGACCCACGTGTGGGACGTCGAGTGGCAGGCGGTGCCGTGGCTCGGCGCGCCCGGGCTCGACACGCTCGACGATCGCGGCGGCGTGCCGCTCGGCAACTATCGCTTCCACGTCGACGGCAAGGGCTGGTCGCTCGACAGCGCGCCGTTCCAGGTCGTGGCCGGCGGGCTCGCGCCGACCGCGACGCGCGGCTCGGGGCAGGTCAGCGTGGTCGTGCAGTGGAACGCGCCGAAGGGCTACCGGCTGATGGACCTCGCGGTCAACTCGAACCAGGTGGTCCCGGTGCGCAGCCAGGCCGCGACGGTCGCCCTGCTCGACGCGACGGGCGCGCAGCTGTCGTCCACCGCGGTCACCACCGACGCGATGGGCGACGCCTCCGTCGCCGACAACGCGAGCGCGACCCAGGCGAAGATCACCGACCGGTTCGGCAACGCCGCGACCGTGCCGATCAATTAGGGCGTGTAGACCGCGCCGACCGCGGTGACCTGCACGCCGAACGACAGGGCCTTCTGGCCCTCGACCGTCACGTCGGGCGCGAACAGGGCCTGGATCAGCTGGTTGTTCTCGATCTCGTCGACCGAGACCGCGCAGTCGTGGTTGGCGTCGAACAGCGCGATCAGGCTCGCGCCCTGCGAGCCCGAGGCGCAGCCGCAGGTCGGCGGGCTGGTCAGCGCCGTGCAGTCGGCCGCGATCGTGGCGGTGACCGCCTGCTGCACCGCCGGGAACACCTTGGTGTCGAGATCGGTCGTGGTGATCGCGCCGGCGAGGATGCCGGTCGTGATCGTCGTCGCGGTCGGCACGAGCTTGGCGCGCGCGCCGATCAAGGTCAGCGTCACCGGGTTGCCGGCGAGCGCGAGCTGCACCGAGAGGTGACCGGAGGTCGTCGTGGTGTACGTGCCGTTCACGATCGCGCCGGCGAGCGGGTTGTCGCGCGGCGACGCCGCGACATCGAACATCGCGCTGCCGGTCAGGTGATGGCGGCACACGGTGTCGGTCGGGCTGCTGCACGCCGGCGGCTGCGGGTTGGTGCCGGTGTACAGCGTGAACCCGGCGTCGCTCGCGTTGTCGAGCGCGCTGGCCTGGAGATCGCCGAGCATGATGATCGCGCCGTCGTCGACGTCCTGGCTCACCGTGGTCTGGAAGTCGAAGCCCTGGCTCGTGAACGTCGCGAGCACGTTGCCGAGCTGGTTGTCGATCGTGCCATTGCCATCGAGGTCGAGCCCGTCGGCCTGGGCCTGTGCGCTCGTGGTCGGCACGTTCACGTGATCGATCACGTAGTGATAGTGCATGCCCGTCGGGCTCGGCGCGTCGAGCGCCATGTCGGGGGGCGGCGCGGCGTCGATCGGGCGCGGCGCGTCGGGGCTCGCGTCGGGAGGAAGGCTGTGCGACGACGACCCGCAGGCAGCCAGGACCAGGGCGAGCGCGACCGGATGGCGTGACATGCGCGCATCGGTACCACACGGCCGGCGCAGCCCGGCGTGACCAACTCGCTACAGTTCCGGAAAGTGTGGGAAGGCGGCAACGCCGGCGTCGCGGCCGGCGTGGAAACTTGCCGGATTGCACAACACCCGACGTGGTCCCCGGCTTGCACGGATGACCGGCGTGCGCACGATCACCCTGCTCGCCGCGTTGTCGATCGCGATCGGCTGGGAGGTGGTGCACCAGCTGCCGGACGGCGATGCCGGCACGGTCGCCCACCTGCGGCCGCAGGAGATCGCGAGCGTCGCGCTGGACGGCCGCGGCCTGCCGTCGAGCGCCCTGCGCAGCGTGCTCTCGACCAAGCCGGGCGACCAGCTCGATCGCGCCAGGCTCGATCACGATCGCGCGGCGCTCGAGGCCGCGCTGGTCGCGCGCGGGTTTCTCGCGGCCAAGGTGCAGCCAGCGCGCGTGGTGTTCGATGGCGACGGCGGCGCGTACGTGACGTTCACGATCGCGCGCGGTCCGGCGTTCCGGGTGCGCGAGGTCGCGGTGAGCAGCGCGTTGCGCGATGCCGGCGTGGTCACGATCGCCAGCGGCGACCCCGCGGTGGCGTCGCACATCGCGAGCGCGCGCGACGCGCTGGAGGCGCGGCTCGAGGCGCGCGGCCAGCACGCGGTGGTCACGACCCAGCTCCAGCCCGACCTGGCGGCGGGTGCGGTCGACATCGTGCTCGCCACGCGCTGATGCAAAGCCCTGGCCGCGCGCACATGTAGGCGCAATAGCAGGCGCGCCGGGGGCGTTGGTCTCGCATGCTGCGAGATCGCTCCTTCATCGCCGGATTCGTCGCGACGGTCGCGCTGGTCGTGCCCGTGGCGTGGCACGAGCTCGACGCCACGATCGAGAAGGACGGCAAGAAGCTGCGTCCGCTCGAGCAGTCGGTCGTGATCGATGGCGCGAAGGTCACGCTCGACGTCGATCGCTCGCTGGTCACGACCGGCGACACCGTCCACGCGACGCTCCGCGCGTTCGGCGCCGCGAAGCAGGTCAAGGTCGATCTCACGCTCTATCAGAGCAACAACTATGCGGGCGAGCGGGTCGAGCGGCCGCAGGTGCCGATCGATCACGAGACGATCACGCTCGAGGCCGCGCCCGAGGGCGGCAAGCCGTTCGTGACCGCGCTCCGCCTCGGCAAGCAGCAGCGGGTCGCCGGCCGCACCGACACGTTCCGCATCTTCGTCGCGGCGCACGGCCATCACGCGACCAAGGACGACGGCGGGACCTACGATCTCACCGCCGACGACGGCTCGGCCGCCGCGGTCTCGATCCGCGGATGGAGCGGCAACTCGCTCGCGATGACGGTCAAGCCCGAGGGCAAGCCGGTCGCGGGCGAGCCGTTCACCGTGGTCGTGAAGGTCAGGAACACCACCGGCCGCCGCCTGCCGGAGCGCCCGATCGTCATGCTCGGCACCGCGCTCGACGACTCGGGCTCGATCGTGAGCGGTGACGACTTCGACATCGAGCCTAGCGACGAGCAGCCGGTCGGCCCGACGCCGACCGACGACGGGAAGGTCACGGTCGCGCACTTCCTGGTCACGCCCAAGCACGCGGTCACGTCCGTGACGTTCGTGGTCGAGGCCACCGCGTACCCGGGCGACATCGGGCCGAACCTGGGCGGCGCGATCGACATCAAGACGATCGCGCTCGGCGAGGCGGAGGTCGCGCGAAGATGAGACGGCTGCTCGCGGGGATCGCGCTCGGGCTGGTCGCGAGCTTCGTGCTCGTCCAGCTCGCCGGCCGGCTGCACGGCCATCCCCGCGCGCGCACCCGGCTGGTCGCCGAGGACCCGAGCGCGCCGCTGGCGAAGGTCGCGATCCACTACGCGCCGAGCGCGGATCGCGTCGCGCTGCCGGTGTGGCGGCAGCTGTTCGCGGTGCTGCCCGCGAAGGTCGAGGTCGAGGTCGAGGTCACCGCGCAGGCCGACTACGATCGGTTCCTCCGGCTGCTCCAGGGCACGCCGCACCTCGAGCGCTTCCATCCCGTCGTGGTCGGCGCGCCGATCACGACGTGGTCGCGCGATCGCTACGCCGCCCTGGTCGACGACGCCGGCCGTGGCGCGATCCTCGCGCCGCCGCGCATCGAGACCCCGTTCGTCGGTCGCGCCGGCGACGCGCGCTCGCCCGACGCGATCTCGCGCGCGCTGTACCACCGCGACGCCCACGTCGCGAACATCGTGTTCGAGGGCGGCGATCTCGCGGCCACGCCGCGCTGGCTGTTCGCCGACGTCAACCTCGCCGCGCGCAACGTCGGCCGCGCTGCCGCCGATCGCGACTCGATCGAGCGCGAGCTCGCGCTGCGCTTCGGCCAGGACGTGGTGTGGCTCGGCGACGCGGTCGGCGACGTGCCGCGCCACCACATCATGATGTACATGATGCCGCTCGACGATCACACGGTGGCGGTCGGCGACGTGCGCGCCGGCATGGCGCTGCTCGCGCACGAGCCGGCCGGCGGCGCGCTCGCGCTCGACGACGTCGAGCTCGAGGCGCGGCGGTTCGATCGCGCGGCCGAGCTGCTCGCCGCGCGCGGCTTTCACGTCGCGCGCGTGCCGGTGCTCGTGCTCGAGGGCGCCGGCAGCTACGTGACCTACACCAACGCGCTGTTCGATCGCCGCGATGGCAAGCGCGTGGTCTACCTGCCGACCTACGAGCTGCCCGCGCTCGATCGCGCGGCGCAGCGCTTCTACGAGGCCCAGGGCTTCGAGGTGCACCCGATCGACGTCGCGTCGATCTACCGCCTCAACGGCTCGCTGGGCTGCCTGGTCAACGTCCTCGCCCGGAGCCAGCCATGAAGCACGCGATGCTCGCCTCCTCGCTCGTCACGATCGCGATCGCGGTGCCCGCGAGCCTGCGCGGCCTCGGCGCTGACATCCAGTCCGACGGACCGAAGCTGCGCGCGCGCACCGGCGTACTCGAGCTCGGCGACGCCCAGGTCACGATCGAGCTCGATCGCGGCGTGATGCCGGCGGGCGGCAAGGTCAGCGCGATCGTGGTCGCGACCGCGCCGCACCCCCGGCAGATCGCGGTCACCTTGCTCGCGATGCACGAGCTCGGCTTCGACGGCCGGCGCACCGAGCAGCCGCCCGAGCTCGTGATGCGGCGCCCGCTCGTGCTCGACGCCGAGCCCGGCGGCGGCCCGCCGAAGGTCGTGACGTTCGCGGTCGACCGGCCGATCAAGCAGCCCGGGCGGTCGGACTGGTACGACGTCGAGCTGGTCAGCAAGACCGGCGAGGTCGCCTCGACCGGCATCGCGACGTGGAGCGGCAACAGCTTCGACGTCGCGATCGAGCCGCCCGCCACGATCCCGACCGAAGGGCCGTTCACGATCGCCGTGCGCGTGACGAACACGACGCGCGCCGCGCTCGCGGATCCCGAGCTCGATCTCGGCGCCGGATTCGGTGGGATCACCGACCTCGACAACCACCTGTTCCTCGCCAAGCCGGTGGACTACGAGGTCGAGCCGGTCGCGCCGAGCCCGGCCATCGACGTGGATCCGGAGCCCCACATGCTCGCGCCCGGCGAGGAGTCGCTGACCGTGTACCGCGTCACCCCGCATCACCTCGGGGTCGACCACTTCGAGCTGGTCGTGCGCGCGCAGACCCATGACGGCGACGAGGCGATGGCGGTCGCGGCGTTCGATCGCCCCGATCCGCCGAGCGACGTCGCGACGCGCTAATCGCGCTGCCGCGTGATCGGCAGAAGGCCGGTCGGCCGCCCGCGCTCGTCGTCGGAGGACGTCGCGGCCGGGGTCGGTGCCGGATGAAACCGGCGGATGCCGGTCTCGCGCCACCACGCCTGCCACTTCTCGGCGGCGAGCTCGCGCTCGCGCCTCGGCAGATCGTGGTGGTAGCCGAAGTACTCGCCGGTGAGCCGGCGCAGATCGCCGATCGCGCGCTCGCGGATCGCGTCCTCGCGGTGGCTGAGCCCCTCGATCAGCCACTCGATGCGGTGGCGCTTGCGCGCGAGCTCCCACCACTTGCGCCACTTGCGCTCGCTGGTGCCGAAGTCCTGCGCGGTGAGCTCGACCAGCGCGCGCCGCACGTGCTCGGTGCCGCGGTCGGCGCGCTCGATCACGCCGATCAGGTCGCCGACCGCCTCGACGTCGCCGAGCGCGACGATCGCGCTGGCCGCGGCGGCGACCACCTCCGGGTCGGTCGAGTGCACGGCGCGCCGCGCGCGGGCGAGCGCGTGCGACAGATCCTGCATCGGATAGCCGGCGAGCGCCTCGATCGCCTTCTCGCGCACGCCGTAGTCCTGGTCGAACACGCGCTCGACCAGCGCGTACACCGCGGTGCGCGGGCGCAGCTCGGCGGCGCACACGGTCGCGTAGTAGCGGATGTCGCGCTCGGGCGCGCTCATCTTCTCGATCAGCAGCTCCGACGCGATGCCGCCGAGCCGCACCACGAGCTCGAGCAGGCCGCCGTACTGCGCGGCGCGGAGCAGCGGCCGGCCGGCCGCGGCGGCGGCGAAGCGGTCGACGCGCAGCTTGCCGGGAAACCGGCGCATCAGCTCGCCGAGCGCGTCGCCCGCGCGCTCGACCGCGTCGGCCATCGCGTCCTCGGCGCCGCCCTCGGGCGCGCGCTCGATGTCGTCGATCACGTCGGCGATTTCGCGCGGCGGCTCGGCGACGATCGACAGCTCGGTGCCCTCCTCGAACGACGGCACGCTCGGCCGCTCGGCCGGCGCGGGCGAGCGCCAGTCCGCCTCGGCGCGCACGATCCGCTTGGTGTCGATCTGGTCGCCCTCGAGCGGGAC
>DATJAE010000175.1:0-7078 GCA_035516595.1 Kofleriaceae bacterium
TTTCGAGCTCCGGCGGGCGGCGCCGCGCAGGCAACCACGCCTGCGCCTGGAGGTGCGCCGGGAGAAGGTCAAAGCCATCACCCCAATCGCAATGCCCATACGACCATGCTTGTGGTTGTCTCGGGACTGCGATGTCGCACGATCGCGCTCACCCGAGCGCAGCTTCTGTCCGCCGGACACCATGCCGGCCGGGCTTCGCACTTCGTCGATTTTTTTCCTGGTGGCTACACCGGAGAGGTCACACCCGTTCCCATCCCGAACACGGAAGTTAAGCTCTCCAGGGCCGATGGTACTGCAGGCGCAAGCCTGTGGGAGAGTAGGACGCTGCCGGGGTTTTGAGGGCCCGCTCGACGAGCGGGCCCTCAGCTTTTTTCGGCGCGTGAAGCGCGCGTTCGACTTGATCGCATCGCGCTCGCCGTGCGAACGATGGCCGACCATGAAGCGAACGCTGCTCGTGTGCACGGTGATGGTGGTGGCGGCCGGCTGCAAGCGCGACGACGCGCCCGGAACGCCCGCCCCTGGGACGGAGTTCGAGACCGCGTCCAAGGCGGTGGAGGTGGTCAAGCCCGCGCCGGTCGCGCGCGAGCAGTCGCTGGTCGAACGCGGCGCCTACATCGCCAAGGCTGCGGGCTGCGCGGTCTGCCACACCGCGATCGGCCCGACCGGCCCCGCGCTCGACAAGGTGTTCGCCGGCGGGCTCGAGATGCCCGACAAGGCGGGCACGTGGCGGACGCCGAACATCACGCCCGACAAGAGCAGCGGGATCGGCTCGTGGACCGACGATCAGATCGCGGCGGCGATCCGCGACGGCGTGCGCCCCGACGGCACGGGGCTCTACGCGATCATGCCGTTCATGAACTACCAGCGCATGACCGACACCGACGTCAAGGCGCTGGTCGCGTTCCTGCGCACGGTCAAGCCGGTGCAGAACGTCGTGCTGCCGAACAAGGGCCTGAAGATGATGACCGGCCCGGCGCCGGCAAGCGACGACGTCAAGGCCGCGCGTGCCGGCGACGCCGAGGATCCCGCCAAGCGCGGCGCGTACCTCGCGTCGATCATGCTGTGCAGTCACTGCCACTTCACGCCCGATCCGGCGACGTTCGCGCCGGCCGGGCCCGACAAGATGTTCTCCGGCGGGCTTCCGATGGAGCTGCCCATGCTCGGCAGCGGCACGCTGTACACGCCGAACATCACCTCGGATCCCGAGACCGGGATCGGCAAGTGGACCGAGGACCAGCTGTTCGCCGTGATCAAGACGATGACCAAGCCCGACGGCAAGAGGATCCAGGGCCCGATGCTGTTCCTGCAGGCGCAATGGGCGCAGCTCGACGACAAGGACCTGCGCGCGGTCGCGGCGTTCGTCCATCAGCTGCCGCCGGTCAAGCACAAGGTCCCCGACTCGACGTTCAAGCCCAATCCGCCGCACGGCACGTGAGGGCCGTCGCGATCGCCGCGGCCGCGCTCGCCGGCTGCAGCGGTGGCACGCCGCCCGTGCACTCGCAGCCGCCGGTGCCGGCCGATGCCGCGGTCGCGTCCGAAACGACGCCCCCCGCGGCGGCACCGCGAGACGCGGTCGCGCCTCCGTCCGATGCGGCGCTGCGCGTCGATCTCCAGCTCGAGCAGCCCGCCGGCAAGGGCTACGCGCTCGACGTGCTGTTCCACGCGGTGCGCGACGGGCTCGCCGCTCACTGCCTCGCCGGCGGGCCGGCGCGCGCGCCGTTTCGCATCGAGGTCGATGGCGAGGGCCGCGTCACGTCGCTGGAGCTCGAGCTCGCCGAAGGACGCGAATGCCTGGAGAGCGCGATCCGCGAGCTCCAGTTTCCGCGCGACGCCACGCGCTACACGGTGAGCGGCGTGCTCGTGGTGTCGTGGCGATGATCCGCGCGCGCTGACCGACGCGCTCGTGGCGTGATCAGCGCGCGCGCACCAGCCGGTACTCGCGCCGGCCGCTGCGCACGACCAGGAAGCTCGCGGTCACGAGGTCCGCGGTACCGAGCTTGCGATCGACCTCGGCGACCCGCGCGTCGTTGACGTAGGCGCCGCCCTGGGTGACCAGCCGGCGCGCCGCGCCCTTGGAGTCGGCGAGCCCGGCGCGCACGAGCAGATCGATCACGCCGATCCCGGCCTCGAGCTCGCCGCGCGGGATGTCGATCGCCGGCACGCTGCCGGCGAGCATCGCGAAGTCGGCCTCGCTCAGCGTCGCGAGCGTGCCGTTGAAGATCGCGGCGCTCGCCGATTCGGCTCGCGCGCACGCGGGCTCGCCGTGCACCCACGTCGTCATCGCGCGCGCGAGCTCGCGCTGGGCGACCCGCTTGCTGCGATCGGCGTCGTGCGCTCGCTCGAGCTCGTCGAGCTCGGCGAGCGGGCGCAGCGAGAACATCCGCAGCATGCCCGGCGCCGCCGCGTCCTCGACCTGCAGCCAGTACTGGTAGAACGCGTACGGCGTCGTGCGCTCGGGATCGAGCCACACCTTCTCGCCCGACGCGGTCTTGCCCATCTTCTGACCGCTCGCGTCGAGCAGCAGCGGTCCGGTCAGGCCGTAGAGCTGCGCACCGCCCAGCTTGCGCTGCAGCTCGCAGCCCGCGGTGATGTTGCCGTACTGATCGCTGCCGCCGACCTGTAGGCGGCAGCCGTGCGAGCGCGCGAGCTGCACGAAGTCGAACGCCTGGAGCAACATGTACGAGAACTCGGTGAAGCTGATCCCGGCGTCGCCCTCGAGCCGCGCGCGCACCGAGTCCTTGGCGAGCATGTAGTTGATCGTGAGGTGCTTGCCGTAATCGCGCAGGAACGCGAGGTAGCTCACGCCGACCGTCCAGTCGGCGTTGTTGGTCATCACCGCGCCGGTGCGCGGATCGTCGAAGTCGAGCAGGCGCGCGAGCTGTGCGCGGAAGCTCACCACGTTGGCCGCGAGCGTGGCCTCGTCGAGCAGGTTGCGCTCCTCGCTCTTGCCCGATGGATCGCCGATCATGCCGGTCGCACCGCCGACCACGACGATCGGGCGGTGGCCGGCGAGCTGCAGCCGCTTGAGCAGGATCGTCGGCACGAGGTTGCCGACGTGCAGGCTCGCCGAGGTCGGATCGTAGCCGGCGTACGCCGAGACCGGCGCATGGCTCGCCAGCAGCTCGGCCAGGCCCGCGCGATCGGTCACGTTGGCCATCAGGCCGCGTGCTTCGAGCTCGTCGAGGAACGCCATGCGCGGACCGTAACACGCGGTCACAGGATGATCAGGTTCGCGCGCACCGCCACGTCGATCGCGATCTGCGCGGGCTCGACCTGGATGATGATGACGTCGGCGGGCGGCTGCTTGTCGGGCTGCGGAGCGCGCAGCGAGCCGTGCACCGGGAACTCGCCGGTGTGCTCGTCGCTCGCGCCGGTCTCGGCGTCGCGCACCGCGAGCCGGTGACGCCCGGCCGCGATCGCCAGCGGCTTGCCGTCGATCACGTGCGGCGAGGAGTCGACGACCACGACGCGCGCGTTCGGCTGCGGCGGCGGCACGCACTCGACGCGCACGTGCTGCACGACCTCGCCGTCGACGCTGATCGCGAGATCGTGCGGCGTCGCGCAGTGCCCGAGCTCCTCGACCACCAGCACGCCGAGCGTCGCCGCGGGTGATGCCGGCGCTGCGGCGACCCGGTTGCGCGGCGGCGCCGGCGGCGCGGTACCGCATGCGGCCAGCACGATCGCGGCCAGCGCGCGCGTCATGACAGCGCGCTCGCGATCAGCTCGCGGCACTCCGCGAAGTACGGCCGCTCGTGCTCGCCCTCGGCCAGGCTCGCGACCTGGCGCGCGGCGTCGACCAGCCGCGCCGCGCGCCACCAGTCGTCGCCGAGCGCGCCGCCCATCGAGCGATAGCCGGCGGCGAACGCGTCGCGAAACGCGCGCGAGTAGCGCGCGGCGTAGCGGAACAGCGCGCCGACGTCCCACGCCGGCCAGCCGCGCCCGGCGCACTCCCAATCGATCACGCCGGTGATCGTCCACGCGCCGCGGCGCTCGACCAGCAGGTTGCGCCCGCCGAGATCGCCGTGCACCAGCCCGCTCGCAGCGAAGCCCGCGAGCTCGGCGCCGGCGATCGTCGCGCGCAGCGCATCGGCGCTGCGGCGATCGAGCCGGCCGCGCCCGCACGCGGCCGCGATCCGTTCGTCGAGCCAGGTGGCGAGCCCGGCGCGATCGGGCAGGGCGATCGCCGCCGCGCGGGCCGGCTGCGCCGCGATCGCCGCGATCACGCGACCGAGCGGCTCGGCGAGCTCGAGCAGCGCGGCCGGCTCGCGCTTGCGGCAGTCGTCCAGCGTGATGCCCGGGATCCACCGGGACACCAGCGCCGGGTACAACCAGTCGGGCGCCGCCAGCACGACGTCGGGCACCGGCAGCTCGGCGCGCAGCGCCTCGCACAGCGCGAGCTCGCGGTGCATCGCCTCGGCGCGCGCGAACGCGCGCACGACCAGCGCGCGCTCGCCAGCGCGAACCTTCACGACCGTGTTGGTCAGCCCGCCCTCGAGCGGCTCGATCGCGTCGATCGCGCGGCCGCCCAGCACCGGTGCGACCAGCGCGGCGATCGCCTCGGGCGGCAGCTCGGCGAGCGCCACGGTCAGCGCGCGTAATCCGACGCGCGGGTCTCGCGCACCACGACCACACGCACCTGGCCGGGGTAGGTCGCCTCGGTCTCGATCGCGCGCGCGATCTCCTTCGACATCACGGTCGCCTGCGCGTCATCGACCTGATCGTTCATCACCATCACGCGGATCTCGCGCCCGGCCTGGAGCGCGTACGCGCGCTCGACCCCGGCGAACCGCCGGCAGATCGCCTCGAGATCGTCGAGCCGCTTGATGTACGACGCGAGCTGCTCGCGCCGCGCGCCTGGCCGCGCCGCCGACAGCGCGTTCGCGGAGGCGACGATGTGATCGAGCAGCGACTCGGGCCGCGCGCCGGTCTCGTCGCCGTGATGCGCCGCGATCGCCTGGCACACCTTGGGCGACTCGCCGTGCTTGCGCGCGAGCTGCGCTCCGACCTCGGCGTGCGCGCCCTCGTGCTCGTGATCGACCGACTTGCCGATGTCGTGGAGCAGGCCGGCGCGCCGCGCCAGCTTGATGTTCGCTCCGAGCTCGGCCGCGATCAGCCCCGCGAGGTAGCCGACCTCGACCGAGTGCAGCAGCACGTTCTGCGCGTACGACTGGCGGAACTTGAGGCGGCCGAGCTGCCTCACCAGCTCGGGGTGCACGCGATGCAGGCCGAGATCGAACACCGCCTGCTCGCCCGCCTCCTTGCACAGCCGGTCGACCTCCTTCTCGGCCTTGCGCACGACCTCCTCGATCCGCGTCGGGTGGATCCGGCCGTCTGCGACCAGCGCCGAGATCGCGATGCGCGCGACCTCGCGGCGCACCGGGTTGAAGCATGAGATCGTGATCGCCTCCGACGTGTCGTCGATGATCATGTCGATCCCGGTCGCCGCCTCGAGCGCGCGGATGTTGCGGCCCTCGCGGCCGATCAACCGGCCCTTGAGATCGTCGGACGGCAGCGGGATCACCGCGACCGTGCGCTCGTGAACGAACTCGCTGGCGAACCGCTGGATCGCGGTCGCGACGATCGTCTTGGCGCGCGCGGCCGCCTCGTGCGCGGCCTCGTCCTCGATCCGCTTGATCTCGATCGCGGCCGACGCCAGCGCCTGACCGCGCACCTCCTCCTCGAGCCGCTTGCGCGCCTGGTCCTCGCTGAGCTGTGCGATCTGCTCGAGCTTCTTGCGCGCCTCGGCCTGTGAGGCCTCCGCCCTCTCGACCGCGGTGTCCGCCTGCTTGATCTTGCCGTCGACGCTCTTTTCCTTGCGCTCGAGCTCGCCCGCGCGCCGCTCGGCGTCCTTGCGCGCGCGCTCGACGTCGCGCTCGCTCTGCGCGATCTGCTCCTCGCGCTTGTGCAGCTCGGCGCGGCGCTGGCGCAGCTCGTCGTCGAGCTCGGCCTTGCGCTTGCGCGCCGCCTCCTTGCCCTCGACCTCGGCCGCGCGCTTGAGCGCGTCGACCTCGGCCTGCGCCGCGCTGCGCAGCTTCTCCGCCTCCTGCTCCGCGACCTGCTGCGCCGAGGCGTCGCCGCGGCCGCGCCCGAGCCGCGTGCCGAGGAACACCCCGACGACCAGCCCGAGCGCCACCGCGATCAAGATGAACAGCGGATCGCTCACGGCGCCTCGTCGGTGCTCGCTTCAGTCACCACGTAGTGCAAGTGGATGTCGTGCGGATCGCGCGGCACCCCCTCGACGACCTGACACGCGAACGCCAGCCCGATGCGCAGCGCGCGCGGCGCGGCGGCGAGCGTCGCGTCGTAGTGGCCGCGGCCCCAGCCGATCCGGCCGCCGGCGCGATCGAACGCGATGCCCGGCACGACGAACGCGTCGATCGCGTCGAGCGCGACCAGCGGACCGGGGCCCGGCTCCCGCAGCCCGAAGCGCGCCGGCGCGAGCTCGTCGATCGCCGCCGTGCGAAAGCCCAGCTCGCGCCGATCGTCGAGGATGCGCGGATACGCCACACCGTAGCCCGCCGCGCGCAGGCGCTCGTCGAGCGCCGCCGTGTCGACCTCGCTGCCCTTCGGCGCGTACAGCCCGATCACCGCCGGCGACGGCCGCCGCGCCACGATCAGCTCGAACGCGCGCTCGGCGATCGCGGCGCTGGCCGCCGCACGCAGCGAGGGCGCGAGGCCATCACGCAACGACAGGATCGTGCGCCGGGTGACCGGTTTGCCGGGCGGGTGAGTAGGCGGCACGAGCGCGAGCACGCGGGTGTGGAGGCGCGAGGGAAGCACGCATCATAGCTGCCAGAGCGCGCCGATCAAGGCGATAAGCCTCCGAATCACAAGAGGAAACTCAGCTCCTCGTCGCGTGCTGGCGCATGATGAAGTTGGCCAGCGGCCGGCGATGTGGCTCGGGATCGCCGACGAACCGCACGCCCATTCCGGCGCGCGGCTCGCGCTGCACCCGGACGATCTCGGCCGTCAAATGCAGAGTCTCGCCGGGGAGATCGAGCTCGATCTCGGCCGCGCTACCCGGCCTCATCAGGCTCGGCGCGCGCAGGAACAACCCGCTCCGTGAAACGTCCTCGAC
>DATJAE010000176.1:0-24714 GCA_035516595.1 Kofleriaceae bacterium
CGGCGGCCTCGGGCGCGCCGATCCGGCGGAGCGCGTCGAGCGCCGCGTGGCGGGCCGTGACCTCGCTGGGCTGATCGTCGTCGTAGTAGGCCGGGTAGTCCGGCTGCGCGAGCACGCCGACCAGGTCGTGGACGCTCGCCGGATCGCGGAAGTCGCCGAGCACGGCGGAGGCATAGAACAGCTTGGCCGACACGCGCTGGCAGCTGCCGGCCGGCGCATCACCGCGATCGCCGCAGTAGGTGTCGAGGTGGCGATCGCGGAACAGCTGCTCGACCGCGGCGTTGTCGCCGCGCACGGTCGCGGCGAGCGCGCGCTCGGCGGCCGGTCCGCTCGCGATCAGCGCGCGGCGCAGCTGGGCGAACAGCTCGGGCGTGCGATACAGGCCGAGCACCAGCGGCTCGATCGCGAGCGACGTGCGCAGGCTCGCGATCGCGTTGATCGCGGCGCCCGAGCTCGCGAGGTAGAGCTCGTAGTCCAGCTCGAACGTGCGGCGCTGCGCGGCGTCGGTCGCCGTGCGCGGGTGCGGCGGCGCGTCGCGGCCGAGCAGCGCGACCAGCGGGACGACGGCATGCGCCGGATCGCCGGCGAGCTGGCCGAGCGCGCGGATCGCCGCGATCTGCGCGGAGATCGTGCGCTTGTCGCTCGCGCGCTGCGCGGCCTCGGCGAGCGCGTCGAGCCCGAGCCGCGCCTCGCCGAGCGCGTCGGCGGCCTTGATCGCGGCATCGACCGAGCGCGGGTCGTCGGCGTCGAGCTCGCGCACCGCGCGCGCGAGGTAAGGCAGCGCGCGATCCCAGGCGCGCGGCTGCGCCAGGCCGATCATCACCTCGAGCATGCGCAGCGGCCGGCCGTCGCGCAGCCAGGCCTCGCCGATCGGCGCGATCGCGCTCGGATCGCCGAGGCGTGCCAGCTCGTCGAGCGCGCGGTCCTGCGCGCGCGGATCGTCGAGCTGGGCGAGCCACGGCGCGGTCGGGCTGGGCGGCGGCGGCGGCGGCGCGGGGCCGACCGCGTTGTGCGGCGCACTGGCCGGCGGCGCGCCGCACGCGACGACCAGCGCGAGCGCGAGCGCGCGCCTCATCGCCCGACCTGGCGCGCGAGCTCGAGCACCTCGAGATCGCGCGGCCACACCGCGCGCAGCAGCTCGACCAGGCCGCGCGCCGACGCGGTGTCGCCGGCGTCGAGCCGCTCGCGCGCGCCGTCGATCTGCGCGCGCTTGAGGCTCGGCGCGAGCAGCGACGCCTTGGTCGCGGCCTCGGCGCGCACCATGTCGTCGCCGGCGCGCGACGCCAGCCGCGCGACCTGCGACCAGAAGTAGCCGGCCTGCGGGTGCTGCACGCCCTCGGCGGCCTCGGCCGCCATGCGCGCCTCGTCGATCGCGCCGCCGACCTCGCCGAGCTGCTCGGAGACCCGCGCGAGATCGAGCCACGCCCACGCGAACACCGGATCGTCGGCGACGACCTGCTCGAGCTCGTCGCGCGCGGTCTCGGTCGCGCCCTGTGCGAGCACGACATGGGCGAGCCGCCAGCGCGGGCCGGGCGCGGCCGGATCGCGCCGCAGCTGCGCGCGCAGCTGGCGCTCGCGCACCGCCGGCACGATCTCGCCGTCCTCGTCGAACACGTCGTCGGCGAACTCGCCGTCGCGGTCGAACACCAGCGCGAGCGCGTCGAGCTGGCCGGCCAGCCAGCGGTCGAGCCGCGTGCCGTCGCACACCGCGTCGTCGATCGACGCGTCGGCGCGCCAGATCCGGCCGCGGTGATCGACCGCGATCGCGTCGCCCTCGGCGATCGCGAACTGCCAGCGCCCGGTCTGGGGGTCGAACCGCACGTCGCGCGCCGCGGCCAGCTCGATCATGTCGACGTAGAGCCGCGCGCCGTCGCAGCGCGCGTACAGCTCGATCAGCGGCGGCGGCAGGCCGGGTGGCAGGGTCTTGCTCGCCGGCGCGACGTCGTGCAGCCCGGCGGGCGCGTCGTCGAGCGCGGCGAAGATGCGATCGAGCGGATCGAGGTCGTCGCCCCGCTTGGCCATGATCGATCCTACCGCGACATCGGCAGCGCGCCGACCGCGACGATCGGCTCGCCGCTGGCGTCGACCCCGCGGAAGACCGCGATGATCTTCGTCCCGCTCTGCGGCGTCGGCACGCGCGCGAGCTCGACCGGATCCTTCGACTTGCGCGCGAGGATGCTCTGCACCGTGCCGAGCGAGGTGCGCACGCCGCGCTCGTCCTCGACCAGCACCTCGGTCGTGCCCACGCCCAGGTCCTTGGCCGACACCGCGACCATCGGGCCGATCGTGATCGTCAGCTCGCCGCGCAGCAGGAAGTCGAGCAGGCCGGTCTCGTACGCTGCGACCTCGGGCAGGATCTGTGTGACCTGCTCGAGCATGCAATCGTCGTCGAGCGAGAACGTCAGGATGTCGTGCTCGACCCGGTAGCGCGCCAGGCACGTACCGTCGCTCGCGCGCAGCGTCGTGCCCTCCTCGCGGGTGGCGGCCACGAGGTTGAGCCGCGCCGGCAAGGTCGGCTTGGGCCGCGCGAGCACGGGGTGGGCCTCGTCGGCGACGCGGCTCGGCCGGGGCAGCGTGCCGGGCGAGAAGTAGGTGCTGGCGATCTCGTCGGCCAGGCCGGTGCCGTCGCGGCTGGTGAAGTAGTCGCGCAGCCGGGCGCGCGTGATCACGCGCGATGGCGCGGGCACGCCGAGGCGGCCGAACGACAGCGCCGCGATCCGCTCGAACCGCGAGCCGCGATCGTCGGGACCGGCGCCGAGCGGCGCGAGGTGCGCCGCCTCGTCGCCGCGCACGCGCGACGGCGCGCCGAGATCGCCGAGCACGTGCATCATCGCGCCCGCCGCGATCAGCGCCGCCGCCATGTGGCGCGAGCGCTCGCCCGGGGTCGCGGCGCTGGCCGCCTTGGCGTACTGGTCCATGAAGTTGGCGAGGTTGAACGGGTTGTCGTTGCTGACCACCCAGTCCGGCGCCGGCACGCCGTGATCCGGCAACGCCGCGCGGCCCATCTGCTCGCGCACCTTGTTGTCGAGCGCGCCGAGCAGGCTGCGCTCGGGCTTGGTCCAGCCCTTGCCGGTCCACACGTCGTAGAAGTGGTTGGCCGCCAGTCGCGCCGGCAGGTCGGCGAGCGCGGCGCCGGCGGCGAGCCACGCGAGCGCGGTCTGCCGGCCGCGCGCGTCGGGCACCATGCCCTGGCTCGGCGACAGCAGGTGGAGGTCGGCGATCAGCGCCGGCGCGTCGGCGGGCGGGATCGTGAGCGGCTCGAACAGCCCGCCGTTCCAGCCGAGCGTGATGAGCCGGTGATCGAGCCGCGACGCGAGGGCGGCCTGCTCGGCGAGCCCGGCCTGCGTGGTCTCGGCCTCCCACGCGTGCGCGCTGCCCGCGAGCGCCGCGACGCCGATCACCGCGAGCACGCGCGTCGTCGTCATGGCGGCGTCTCCGTCGGCGCCGTGATGGTCGGCAGCAGCTGCTTGAGCCTGGCGTAGACGCCGCGTCCGAGCACGATCGCGTCCTCGTTGGTCACGCACTGGTTGACGCCGCACGTCATCAGCACGACGACGCCGCGCGGCGCGTCGAGGAAGCCGATCCCGCGGATGTCGTTCTCGTTCGCGGTGAACGATCGGCTCGCGAGCTCGTCCTTCTCGGTGATCCCGGGCAGCTGGGTGAGCAGCTCGTCGTAACGCTCCTGCGCCTGCGCGGGCGTCAGCCGCCACAGCCGGATCGCGACATCCCAGGTCTCGGGCCGGCCGAGCGCCTTGAAGTGCTGCGACGAGTAGGTGGCGGTGTCGGGCTCGTCGGACAGCGGGCCGGTCTCGAACGAGCCGTCGTACTTGGTGCGCGCCTTGATGTCGGCCTCGGTCAGCAGCTGCGCGGCGACCACGTACGGACCCTCGCCGCGCCCGGGCCGCAGGTCCTCGCCGCTCGGTTTCTTGCCCTCGAGCTCGGCGCTCGCGTCGGCCAGCTCCCACTGGGTGAGCGCGGAGACTTGCAGCCCGCTGCCGACGAACCGCAGGTGCCGCGCGTGCGACATCTCGTTGTTCCAGCGATCGAGCAGGACCTGGTTGTCGGTCTGGGCGAAGTCCATGCGCGGGCCGAAATCGCTGAACCGCCGATCGCTGCGATACGCGACGTAGCCGCGCTTGTAGATGAGCAGCGTGAAGTCGGTGAGCCGCGCGCCGGGCGGCAGCGCGCCGATCGCCGCGATCTTGTAGTTGCCGCCGGCGTCGGTCGAGGTGACCGCCTCGCGCGCGCCGTCCGGCTCGAGCAGGCCGGTGCCGCGCTCGAGCGTCCACGCCGCGTAGACCAGCGCGCCGGCGATCGGAGCGTGGGTCGTGGCGTCGACCACCCGGCCGTCGAACGGGCCGCGCAGCGAGCCGGGGTCGGCCGAGTCCGGCCGGTAGCGGAACGGCGCGGTCCGCACTCCGGTCTCGGCGCAGGCCGCGAGCATGCACGCGAGCAGGATGGCGTGGCGGGTCAAGGCGGCCGGTCTTAGCAAGGGCGCCCCCACGTTGCAAACCCGCCCGCCGCCATTCAAATCCATCGGTGTTTTCGAGAGACTCGATGGAACCGCGCCGTCCTCCGGCGGCGCTGCCCGCGGGGGCGTCCCCGCGGTCGAAGCGAGAGGGGTGCGATGCGTTGTTCTGTCTGTGGCCACGAAAGCCCGCCGGGATCGTCGTTCTGCCTGAACTGCGGCAGCGCGCTCGCCGCTGTCGCGCAGACTCCCGCGCTCCCGGGCGGGTTGCCCGTGATCTGCCCGTCGTGTCGGGGCGAGAATCCTGCAGGGATGAAGTTCTGCCGCAGCTGCGGCGCGGCGCTGCTCCAGGTCGTGCCGCAGGTCGGCGCGCCGATGATGGCGCCGGCGATCCCGCCCAAGCTGTCACCGGCCGCCGCGGCGCTGCCCGCGACCGCGCCGGGCCTGATCCCGCCGGGCGGACCCGCGCCGCTGCCGCCGCCGCCGGCCGCGCCGCGCGTCGCCCAGGGCAGCACGATCAACTGCCCGCGCTGCGGCACCGCGACGCCGCTCGGCTTCGCGTACTGCCAGCAGTGCGGCCTGCACCTGCAGGCGATCGCGCCGACCGATCCGGGTGCGGCGCGCGCGCGCTCGCCGTCGAGCGCGCCGCCGGTCGTGGTCGCGGCGCAGGGCATGGTCGACGCGCAGGCCGCGACGATCGCGCAGCCCGACACCGGGCGCCAGAAGCCGCCGCCCGCCGCCGCACCGGCCGCGCGGCCGTCGTCGGCGAGCGCGTGGGGCGCCGCGATCCTGGTCAACCGCGACGGCAGCGACGGCCAGCGCTATCCGCTGGCATCCGAGGACACCGTGATCGGGCGCGCCGGCGCCGACATCGCGTTCGACGACGATCGCTTCCTCGCGCGCCAGCACGCGCGGATCTCGCGCACCGCCGACGGCAACGTCGCGGTGCACCCGATCGACACGATCAACGGCGTCTACAAGAAGGCCGACGCGCCGGTCGAGGTGAGCGACGGCGCGCTGATCCTGGTCGGCCGCGAGGTGCTGCGGTTCGAGCGGCTGTCGCCCGACGAGAAGACCGTGCATCCGCTGGTGCGTTACGGCGTGGCGCTGTTCGGCTCGCCGCCGCGCGATCCGTGGGGGCGGCTGCTCCAGCTGCTGCCGTCGGGCGGCTACCGCGACGTCCGCCACCTGATCGGCGAGGAGATCGTGCTAGGCCGCGAGGAGGGCGACATCGTGTTCCGCGACGACGCGTTCATGTCGCGCCGCCACGCCGCGCTGACCTGGGACGGCAAGCGCGTGATGCTCACCGATCTCGGCAGCTCGAACGGCACGTTCATCCGCGTGTCGGGCCCCACGCCGATCAAGAGCGGCGACCACGTGCGCATGGGCGATCAGCTGCTGCGGATCGAGCGGTAGTGGCGGGCTCGCTCGAGGTCGCGGTCGCCGCTGCCACCGACGTCGGCCAGGTGCGCGAGCACAACGAGGATCACCTCCTGGTCGGCGACCTCGACGCGAGCGCGCTGGTCGAGCTCGGCGCCGAGCCGTGGCAGACCGTCGGTCCGCGCGGGCCGCTGCTCGTGGTGTGCGACGGCATGGGCGGCGTGGCCGGCGGCGAGGTCGCCTCCGAGCTCGCGGCGCGCACGATCTGGCGCGAGATGCAGATCACGCCGGCGACCCGCGATCCCGAGGTGTTCGCGCGGCTGCTCCGCCGCGCGACGCGGATCGCGAACCACGAGGTCCACGCGATGGCCAGGCGCGAGCTCGGGCTGCGCGGCATGGGCACGACCGTGTCGGCCGCCGGGATCGTCGCCGAGCGCCTGGTGATCGCGACGGTCGGCGACTCGCGCGCGTACGTGCTGCGCTCGGGCGCGCTGGTCCAGGTCACCCACGACCAGTCGCTCGCGTCCGCGCTGATCGCCGCGGGTCACTCACCGCACGAGGCCGCGGGCGCGGGCTCGGCGATCCTCCAGGCGCTCGGGGTCGGACCCGACGTCGAGCCGTCGCTGTCGATCATCGAGCTGCGCCGCGGCGACCGCGTGCTGCTGTGCAGCGACGGCCTGCACGGGTTGGTCGGCGATCCCGCGCTCGCGCTGCTGCTCGGCGAGCCGCACACCGTGAGCGAGTCGGTCATGCTGCTGGTGACCGCGGCGCGCGCTGCGGGCGGCAGCGACAACATCACGGCGATCGTCGCCGACGTCGCCGGCGATCGCCTCGCGCCGCCGCGCGGCGACGACGACCTGCCGACGTTCCGCGAGTTCGATCCGCAGAAGGAGGGCGATCCCGCGCTGACCGACGAGTCCTACGTCGCGCATCGCCTGGCCGCGCGGATCGGCATCCCGACCACCGCGATCCCGCCGTCGCTGCCGGTCACCGGGCAGCACGCGATCATGCGCTCGCGGGTCGGCATGCGCCTGCCGGCGACCGCGCTCCCGATCGAGGACATCGACGGCCCGGCGCGCCAGCGGCTCAAGCAGAACCCGGTGCCGTGGTGGCTGGTGGCCGCGATCGCGGTGGTCGCCGGCGCGATCGCGTGGATCCTCGGAGGACGCTAGAATCGTTCGCGATGCGAGTCGTGATCGATCACGTCGCGGGGACCCGGCGCGGCCAGCGCCAGGAGCTCGCGGCGGGCAGTCGGGTGCGGTTCGGCCGCCACCCGGACTGCGAGGTCGCGTTCGATCCGCAGCGCGACATCGACGCCAGCTCCCGCCACGCCGAGCTGCGCCCCCTGGCCTCCGGCGATCCGGGCTGGGTGCTGGTCGATCTCGGCAGCTCCAACGGGACCTACGTCGACGGCCGGCGCGTCACCGAGTCGCCGGTGGTCGCGGGTGAGCCGATCAGCGTGCAGTTCGGGCCGGGCGGTCCGCGGATCCGGCTGTTCGTCGGCGACGAGGCCGCGGTCGCCGCGCTGGCGCCGCCCGAGCTCGAGCGCGCGCGGCCGCGCTGGCTCGTGCCGGCGATCGTCGGCGCGCTCGTGCTGCTCGCGCTCGTGCTGCTCGTACGCTGTTAGCGCACGTTCGCCGATGTGAGGCAAAAACGCGGAAACCCAGGTGCGCACCCTCGGATCTTCTGCGAAAATTGTGTGGGATGAACTGCCCTTCGTGTAGCTCGCCACTCGAGCCGAACGCGCGGTTCTGCGGGGTGTGCGGCTACCGGCTGCAGGCGAGCCGGCCCGCGGCAGGTGGGGGGCAGGCCGCGCCGCGTCCGATGACTCCCGCGGTCGGTGCGAGGGTGGCGCCCAAGCCGGCGGCGCCGCGCGCGCCGTTGCCGCACAAGCCGCGGCCGCTGCCCAAGGGCGACGAGGTCTACCTCAACCAGGTGCTCAACAACCGGTTCAAGGTCGAGTCGAAGATCGGCGAGGGCGGGTTCGGCGCGGTCTATCGCGGCGTGCAGCTCGCGACCGGCCGCAAGGTCGCGCTCAAGCTGCTCCACCCCGAGATGACCAAGGACGAGAACCTGGTGGCGCGGTTCCGCCGCGAGGGCATGGTGCTGTGCAACCTGCGCGACGCGCACACGATCACGACCTACGACTTCGACCAGACGCCCGACGGCACGCTGTACATCGCGATGGAGCTGCTCGAGGGCAAGAGCCTGCACCAGGTGTTTCACGAGCAGGCGCCGCTCGAGTGGAAGCGGATGTTCAAGATCCTGATCGAGATGTGCAGCTCGCTCGCCGAGGCGCACGCGCAGGGCATCGTGCATCGCGATCTCAAGCCGGAGAACGTCTACCTCGAGAGCCGGCCCGGCAACCCGGAGTTCGTCAAGATCCTCGACTTCGGCATCGCCAAGGTGATGCGCGGCGACTCGATCGATCCGCAGTCGCCGCAGCTCACCGCGACCGGCCAGACGCTCGGCACGCTCGAGTACATGTCGCCCGAGCAGCTGATGGGCAAGGCGCTCGACGGGCGCAGCGACGTCTACGCGCTCGGCGTGGTCGCCTACGAGATGATCACCGGCCGGCTGCCGTTTCCCGACGCGAAGGGGCCGGCCGGCCTGATCACGGCGCAGCTCAAGCAGACGCCGCAGCCGCCGTCGGTAGCCAACCCCAAGGCGCGGCTGCCGCCCGCCGCCGATCGCGTGATCCTCAAGTGCCTCGAGAAGGACAAGAACAACCGCCACGCCGACGTCTCGGCGATGGCCGCGGCGCTGCAGGACGTGATCGATCAGGCGCGCGAGGCGTCGAGCCCGATGATGGCCTCGCCGGTCGCGTCGGGCTCGCGCGCGATGCCGCAGGACATGCTCGAGACCCGGCGCGGCGAGCTGCCGGTGAACACCGCGCCGCCCGCGTTGCCGCCGACGCCGTATCCCGGCGGCGTGGTCGGCGCCGGCATGAACGTGCCGTCGTCGGGGCCGGTGCGCGCGCCGATGCCGAACGCGCCGACGCAGGGCGGGCTCGCCCCGCCCGGCGTGGGGCTGCACGTCAACCGCACGACCCCCGGCACCGGCTCGCCGAAGGTGGTCATTCCCTCGACGCCGTATCCCTATCCGATGCAGAACAGCGTCGGTTCGGCGCCGATCCCCAACACGCCGTTCCAGCAGCCGCAGCTCGGCGCGGCGCGCCCGGTGCCGGCCGCGTCGTCGTCGCGCTGGATCTGGTGGATCGTCGGGCTGCTCGCGCTCGGCGCGGTCGCCGGCGCGGTGCTCGCGCTGCTCATGAAGCATCGCTGAGCGCGATCACGGGATCGTCTCGATCGCGCCGAGCTGCACGAACGTGGCATCGGTCGCGGCGCGAACCTCGGCCGCGTACCACGCCTGGCCGCGCGGCGCCGCCGAGATCCGCAGCTCGTCGATGTCGCCCGCGAAATAGCGATCCGGCGGAGTGGTCGCCTCGACGTTGCGGCCGATCACCACCTGCTGGGCGTTGGTCGCGAGCGCGGTCGAGGCCGCCGAGGTCGGGGCGCCGCCGTCGACGTAGATCCGCTTGTTCGTGCCGTCGTACTCGATCGCCACCTCGTGCCACGTGCCGCCGTCGACGTTGCTCGTGCTGTCGAGGTTCGCGTTCGCGCCGGTCCCGCCGACCGCCGGCGTGCTGCCGAAGTCGCCGTGCGACGTGGTGTTGCCGCGGTGGATCCGCCACGCACTGTCGCCCTTGCACACCACGCACTGCCACGGGACGGTGAACGCCGTGACCTTGACCCACACCGACGCCGACAGCGCGTTCGCGAGATCGTACGCGGTCGTGGTCGCGAGCGGGACCGCATCGTCGACGCCGTCGAACGACGACGCGGAACCGATCACGCCGGGCACCGGCGTCGGCGTCGTCGCCATCGTGGCCGGCATGCCGTCGTGGCCGTTGCCGCTGGCGTCGTGGAAGTCGCCGAGGTGGTGAACGCTGACGAAGCTCGTCCACACCGCGGGCGCGTCGGGCGCCGCGCCGCTGCCGGCGCTGTCGCCGAAGTACAGCCACAACGTCGGGGCCGGCGCGGGCGGCGGGGAAATCGTGACCGGCACCCAGATCACCGACGCGGTCGCGTCCGCAGCGTCGACGTCGTACGGCAGCACCGTCGTCCCGTCGGCGGCGACGAACCGCACGTCGCTGCTGGCGGTGCCGAGCGCGTCGTCGTTCGCGCTCTGGTCGAGCGTGACCGGCACCGGGAACGCGGTCAGCGTCGCGGTCACGGTCGAGTTGTCGATCCGGATCAGCCGGCGGTGCAGCCAGCTCGCGTTCCACCAGCCGGGCGGGATCTGCGGCGCGCCGTCGCCGGTGTCGGCGGCCGCGGCGTCGATCGCGGCCGCGGCGTCGATCGCGTCGCTGGCGCTCGCGCCGTGGCGGAACTGACATGCCACCAGACACGTGACGAGCAGCACCAGTCGCACACCTCCACGATACGCCGACTCTGGGCCCGAAGGCGAGCCCGATCAGCGTGCGACGATCGCGCGCGCCTTCTCCTCGCCCGGCGGATCGTCGGGCCCGGCGTCGAGCCACTGCTGGTAGAGCCGGTGTGCGGCGGCGGCATCGCCGCGCGCCTGCGCGATCTCGGCGTCGAGCTCGACCCCCTCGGGCAGATCGGGCGCGCGGGCGCGCGCGCGCGCGCACGCCTCGGCGGCCGCCGCGCGATCACCGCGGGCGAGCGCCCCGCGCGCGAGCCGGAGGTCGGCGCGGGCGCGCGCCAGCCGATCGCGGTCGAGCGCCGCGTCGGGATCGATCGCGATGTCGCCCGGCGGCGCGGCGCGATCGCCCTCGCCGCGCAGCTCGTGGCGGAGATCGAACGCGCGCATCCGGCCGCCGGCGCGCGGATCGGCGACCCACAGCTCGAGCGAGGTCGGGTCGATGATCGCCTGGTGCGCGGCGCGCCCGCTGTCGATCGCGCCGCGGCTGCCCGGCGCGCGCGGGCTGTCGTCGATCGCGCGGGTGTCGCGCAGGATCGCCGCCAGCGCCGCGACGTCGGCCAGCGGCGCGCGCACCAGCTTGCTCGCGCGGTCGACGCGCGGACCGGTCGGCAGCATGCGGCGCGCGCGATCGTTCTCGGGATCCTGGGCGAGCGCGTTGGTGACGAGCACGTCGCCGTACGCGCGCGTCTTCGGGTTGGTCTCGACGATCGCCTTGCCCGGCGTGCGCTCGATCGTCACCCACTTGCCGCTCGCCCCGTCGACGATCACGAACAGCGCCGTGCCGAGCGTCGGCGTCTGCTCGACCAGCTTGGTCGCCGCGTCGAGCGTGCTCGCCTGCTCGAGCACCGCGCGCGCGACCATCGCGACCGGGCGCGCGACCCGGGTCGGCCGCACGTCGGCCGTGCGCGCCGGATCCACCAGCACCGCGATGCCCTGCGCGTTGACGCCGGTGACCACGCCGAGCTGGCCGGGCCACCCGACCGACGCCCATGCGAGCTTGCCGTCCGGGTGGGCGATCGTGACGACCGGCACCGCGGCGTCACCGCCGTCGGCCAGGCCGGGCAGGGCGAACGTGCGGCCGATCCACACCCGCGCCGGGGCCTGCGCCTGGGTCGCGATCACCGCGAGGCTGCGCGCCGGCCCGAGCTGGTCGAGCTCGCCGGTCTGCGGCGCCGGCTCGCCCACATCGAGCACGGCCTGGTCGCGCAGCAGATCCTCGAACGGCAGCGCGATCCCGCTCGCGGCGGCGCCGCGCGTCATTCCCGCCACCATGCGGCGATCGGCGTCGCCCATCCCGTCGTCGATGAAGCGCCATCGCCAGGCGAGGCGGAGGTCGTGCGTCCAGCCACCGAGCAGGCCGTCGTCGGTCACGGTGCGCTCGATCGACGGCGCCTGCGCGCGGACCATCGCGGCGAGCAGCGGTGCGAGCAGCCGGCCGTGGGCCGCCCCGATCGCGTGCGCGTCCCCGGAGGCGCGCAGCACGGCAAGCCCGCCCATCCATTCGAGGCTCGCGCCGTGAAACGTCAGCTGCGGCGTCGCTCCCGGACCCGCCTGGGCCATCGCCAGCTCGCCGCTGACCTCGCCCTCCGGGATCGGGTATGCGACCGACCTGCGATAGATCAGCCATGCCACCACGACCGCCACGCCGAGCAGCGCGAGCGCGATCACACCGGCCCGCCACGGCCGGGGCGCCGAACGACGCGCGCCGATCACCAGGTCGGGCATGCGCCGAGGTAGTACCGCGGCGCGTCGGCGCTGGCCACCGCCGAGGGATCCGCATTGACCGTGCGATGTGCGGTTGCTACTTTTGATTTTACCGAGCGACGCGTGATGTCCGGATTCGCTCCGTCGACCGTGATGGGAACCGCGGAACCACTGCTCGTCGCGGTGGTCGGTGTGCTCGCGCTCGTGATCGTCGGCCTGCTCGCGCTCGCGCTCGTGCTGCGCCGTCGCACCCGGGTCGGCGTCCAGATCCAGCGCGCCCCCGAGCCGGCGCCGGTCCAGGCGGCGCCGCCACCTCCGGCGCCGCCACCCGCGCGCCCGCGGCCGCGCCCGGCGATCGCGCGCAGCGGCGGCGGCGGCCTCGCGATCGCGACCTCGACCGCGATGATGTGCCCGACCTGCCGCACCGAGTACCACGGCATGACCTACTGCACGCGCGACGCGCGGCGCCTGGTCCCGCCCGAGGAGATGCTCGGCGGCCCGCTGCGCGCGCTGCCGATGGGCAAGAGCGCGGGCCTGGTGTGCATGGCGTGCCGGCGCGCGTACGAGCCGGGGCTGCGCAGCTGCCCGCACGACGGCAACGAGCTCGTGCCGTTCTCGGTCTACAACGCGACGCGTCCGCGCGCGCGGCGCTCGAGCACCGAGCTGGCCGGCGTGATCGCGCGGATCTGCCCGGTGTGCTCGACCAAGTACGATCTCAACGCGCGGTTCTGCGGCCACGACGGCGGCGAGCTCGTCGTGATCAACTAGATCGTCTCGCAGAACTCGATCCGGCGCGGGACCTTGTACGGCGCGAGGTTGCGCGCGCAGTGATCGATGATCTCCTCGGCGCCGCACTTCTGCTTGGTGACGACGCGCGCGACCACCATCGCGCCGGCCATCGGATCGGTGACGACGGTCGCCTGCGCGGCCTTGATCTTCGGGAACGCCTCGAGGCAGCCCTCGACCTCGCCGAGTGCGACCCGCTTGCCGTCGACCTTGACCACGTCGTCCTCGCGCCCCGTGATGACGAGCCGGCCGGTCTTGTCGAGCTTGCCGAGATCGCCGGTGCGCAGCCAGCCCGCCTTGTCGATCGCGCCGATCGCGACCATGCCCGACGCGCGCGCCGACGGCTTGTTCTCCTCGTCGAACGGGCCGATCGCCTTGGGCGAGAGCGTCTTGCTCTTGACCCAGATCAGGCCTTCCTTGCCGCCCGGCGCGGGCTTGCCATCCGAGCCGGTGACCTTGACGTCGACGCCGTCGATCGGCTTGCCGACCGTGGTCGGGTACTTGCCGGTGTCCTCGAGCGCGACCGTCGCGGCCTCGGTCGAGTGGTAGCACGACAGGATGCGCACGCCGTACTCGGCGAAGAAGCCGTCGGCGACCGATTGATCGAGCCGCGATCCGGCGGCGAGGTAGCGCGGCTTGGCCAGCTCGATGTGCTTGGCGGTCGCCAGCTTCGACATCTCGGCATACATCGACGGAGTGCCGGGCAAGACGTCGACGTCGTGATCGCGGACCAGCTTGCCGATCCGGCGCGCCGAGATCTCCTCCTCGAGCAGCATCGTCGCGCCGAGCTTGAGCGTCGGCAGGAACCCGAGGTCCCAGCCGTAGGCGTGGAACAGCGGCACCGCGACCAGGAGCTTGCTCTTGTCGGACAGGCCGAGCGCGGCGATCGCGTGGTCGACCGCCGCGACCGTGTTCTTGTCGGTGCGAAGCACGCCCTTGGGATCGCCGAGCGAGTCCGAGGTGAACAGCACGGCGATCGGATCGACGCCGTGGTCGGGCGGGCTGCGCTTGTACACGCTGCAGGTCAGCAGCGTGCCTTGCAGCCGGCGGCGCACCTCGGCGGCGTCGGCGGCGGGGGTCGGCGGCGTGCTGCCGGGCGGTGGCTGGGTGGGGCGCTGCACGCGCGAGCGCGGCAGCGTGCTCGGCGGCACCGGCGCGCTCGTGCCGTTGGCGCTGATCGAGCCCTCGCTGCCGCGCGGCCGGGTGACCAGCGCGCGCAGCGGCGCCGCGGCGAGGATGAGCTCGAGCTCGCGGCCGCCGGTGGTGGGATCGATCGGCACGATCGCGGCGTCGAGCTTGGACAGCGCGAGTGCGAGGATCACGAAGTCGGGGACGTTGCCGAGCATGAGCCCGACCCACGTGCCCTCCTTGATCCCCATGCTCTTGAACTCCTGCGCGCGGCGATCCACGCGGTGGAGCAAGCCGCGCCAGGACAGGTAGTTGTCGCGATAGACGACCGCCTTGTTGTTTCCTTGGACCTTCGCGGCCTTCTTGAGCCAGTCGTAAAGCAGGGTCATGCCAGTGGCGTCCAGGGACGGATCCTGGACGGCCGAACTGTACCAGGCGATCCCAGGGGTCTCAACGCGTTGGCAGGCCTTGATTTGCCCCCGGAATCGGGGCACGAACGGGGCGATGAGCGCGGTCCCGTTCGCCAAGCCCGCCCCCGCGGCGGGCGACGCCGACGGCCAGCTCGAGGGCCTGCGGCGCCGGCTCGACGAGCAGGCGGCGGTGACCCGCAAGACCGCCGCGCAGGTCGGCCAGCTCGCCGACTCGATCGCCGCGCTGGTCGAGGCCCAGCGCCGGCGCACGCGCTGGCTGAACCTCAACTCGTTCGCCGCGTACGTCGTGTTCACCGTGCTGCTCGGCGGCGCGTTCTACTACGTCTACCAGAGCCGGGCGCACGAGCTGGTCGCGGCGCGCGACCGCGCCGCGACCGAGCGCGATGCGGCGGTGCGCCGCGCCGACGACGCCACCGCCAAGCTCGCCGCGCTCCAGGCCGCCGACGCCAAGGCCGCCGCGGCGGCCGCCGCCGACAAGCGCGCGCAGCTGCAGGTCGACGCCGCGCTCGCGGCCGCGACCGGCGCGCTCAAGGCGGGCAAGACCGCCGACGTGGTGGCCGCGGCCGAGCAGGGGATCGCCGCGGCGCCGGGCGGCCCGCACGCGGGGGAGCTGCACTACCTCGCCGGCCTCGCCGAGCTGCGCGCGGGCGAGCTCGCCAGAGCGGCCACCCAGCTCGACGCCGCGATCGCCGGCAACGTCGCCGAGGACGACGCGCGGTTCCAGCTCGCGAGCGCGTGGGATCGCGCGGGGCAATGGGGCAAGGCCAAGGCCGAGTACGATCGGTTCGCGACCGCGCATCCGCAGTCGGGGCTCGCGGTGCTCGCGATGCGGCGCAGCGCCGTGCTCGCGCGGCTGCCGGCGGTCGCGCCGCCGGTGCCGCTCGCGCCGCCCAGGCCCGCCGCGCCCGCGCCCGCGCCCGCCGCGCCGGAGCCCGCGCCGGCCGCCGGCACGGACGCCGATCCACCGGCGCCGTGACCGCGCTCGTCGCACCGCCGTCGCGCGCGTTCGCCGCCGAGGTCTGCCCGATCTCGCCCGCGGTGCGCGCGCGGATCGAGGGCGTGTCGTGGCGGCCCGACGATCCGCGGTGTCCCGCGCTCGACCAGCTCGCCTACCTGCGCGTCGATCACGTCGCGCTCGGCGGCGGCGTCGCGACCGGCGAGCTGATCGTCGCGGCCGCGCTCGCGGCGCGCGCGATCGAGCTGTTGCGGCGGCTCTACGCGCTCGGCTTTCCGATCCGCCAGATGCGGCTGGTCGACGACTTCGGCGCGCGCGACGACGCCTCGATGGCCGCCGACAACTCGTCGGCGTTCAACTTCCGCGTGGTCGCCGGGACGCAGGTCTTGTCGCAGCACGCGCTCGGCCGCGCGATCGACCTCAACCCGGTCGAGAACCCGTGGCGGCGCCCCGACCGGGTCGTACCCGAGCTCGGCCGCGGGTTCGTCGATCGTCGCGACGTTCGGCCGGGCATGATCGTGCGCCCCGGCCCGGTGGTCGCGGTGCTCGACGAGCAGGGCTGGGAGTGGGGCGGCGACTGGCGCCACGCGTTCGACGATCACCACGTGGTGTGGACGCGCCCGCTGTAACCGGCCGGAATCACGCGCGGCCATGTCCGCGCAAATCGCGTCCGCTTCGCCCCACGGATCGATATGCGGATATCGATGTGGTTCGTGATCGCGTGACCTACTGCGACGGCTGCGTCTCGTTCGAGTGCCCGCAGCAAGCCGAGGCGTGCGGCGGCAATCCAGAGTGCCGTGCGATCGAGGCGTGCATCGCCAGGTGCCCGACCGCCAACGGCGACGACAAGATGAAGCAGACCAAGCACGACTGCGTCACCAAGTGCTCGGCCAAGCACCCCAAGGGGTCGGCGGCGTTCAAGCACGTCAACGCGTGCATGGGGACCTGCACCGAGCAGTGCCGCTCGGCGATCCCGATCGTGTGGGACGAGGTCGACAACACGAGCTACCTCGCGCTCGCGCAGTGCACGCTGATCACGCCGTGACGGTCAGCGCAGGCGGCCGATCCGGCCGCTGTCGCGCGCCCACACGACCGCGAGCGGCCGGCCGATCACGTCGTCCTCCGACACCGTGCCCCAGAACCGCGAATCGTTCGAGTTCGGCCGGTTGTCGCCCATCACGAACAGCTGGCCGGCGGGCACGACGAACTGGAGCTGCGGGTCGCACGGTCCGGCGCTGTCCGCGGGCCTGGTCTCGACCAGCTTGCCCGCGACCTGCCCGGTCGCCGGCCGGCCGCTGAACGAGAACGCGTCGGCCTGCGTCGCGCAGCTCGGCGGGAACGGATGGTCGCGCGACGGGAAGTCGTGGCTCGGGTCGTTCAGATCCCGATGGCCGTAGATCTCGTAGCTGTGGCCGCCGAGCGTCTCGCGATACAGCGTGCACGGCCTGGTCGTCCAGTGATCGTCGGTCTCGTCGTAGTCGTCGTAGCTGCAGTCGGTCGACACCAGCTCGATCGGCGCCGCCGTGCCGTTGCGATAGATCGTCCCGCATCGCACCTCGATCGTGTCACCGCCGACGCCGATCACGCGCTTGATGTAGACGCGCGCGTGATCGCACGGGTAGTGGACCGCGATCAGGTCGCCGGGCGCGAACGTGCCGGCGCCGAGCGTCTGGACCACGACGTGATCGCCGATCTGCAGCGTCGGATACATCGACGACGTCGGGATCCGGAACAGGTGCACCGAGGTCGCATACAGCACGAAGACCACGCCGAGCGGCGTGCACGCGACCAGCACCGGCAGGGCCGAGCCTTCGCCGCCGCCGCGCGCGCACAGCACGGCGTCGATCGCCGCCAGGACGCGGATCGCGAGCGTCGCCCACAGCATCGCCGGCAGCCACCAGGCCGCGACCAGCGAGGCCCAGCCGGCGATCAGCCAGACCAGCATGCGTGCCCAGCGGGAGGTCAGGCCCTGGCCGAGGCCGGGAGCCACGAACGAGCCGGCCGCGATCCCGACCGCCCTGACGATCCGCACGCGTCAACTTCAGCACGCGGCCCGGCGCCGAGCAACTCGCGTGTTACCCTCGCGGCGATGCCTCAGGTCGTCGACCTTCCTGCGATCGGACAGGACCAGCGCGGCGCGCTCGCGGCGCTCGTTCGCGTGTGCAAGGAGACGCCCGCCAAGGGCGAGACGTTCCGCGAGCTGCGCTCGCGGCTCCGCATCGCGAAGCTGTGGGATCGCGAGCGCCCCGCCGTGATCCTGCGCTTCCTCGGCGTCGGTGGCGCCACGATCATGCCGTCGCTGTTCATGCAGGCGGTCGCGGCCGCCGCCAACGAGGACGACCTCGCGATCGTCGTGCTCGATCGCCTGTGGCAGCTGAACCCGGTGCTCGGCAAGACCATCCTCGATCTGATCGGCCAGCGCGCCTACGGCAAGGACGAGATCTACAAGTTCCTCGCGTCGGCCGCGTACAAGGGCATCGTCCCGTCGCGGCCTGGGCTCGAGACCTGGCTGCAGATCGGCATCGCGTGCGGGCTGCTGCGCACGCTCGGCATCGCGGTCGCGGTCGGCCCGCGCATCGATCGCTACGTCCAGCTCGCCTCGACGCTCGACCTCGACGAGTACCTGGCCGAGGACAAGCCGGAGCCCGAGCCAGTGATCCCCTCGGTCGCGGAGGAGGATCCGTCCGCGCCCGGCGAGGTCGCGGCCGAGGCCTCGATCCCCGCCACCGCCGCCGCGCCCGCGGGCTCGCCGCTGCCCGCGCCGCTGCGCCACCTGTCGGCCGACGGCGTGCCGTCGCCGCGCGGCCGCGAGCGCGTCGTGCCGACCTCGCGGTTCGCCGGCGGGTTCGGCGACGACGTGCTCGCCGATACCGCGACCCGCATCGCGGCCTGGTGGGCCGAGGCGCAGCAGCCCGCCAGCACCTACCAGCCTTCCGACTTCGGCCTCGACGCCGAGCACTGGGTCGAGGGCGCCGACGAGGTGCTCTATCGCATCGCGGTCGCCGCCGCGCTCGCGTTCCGGCTCGACCGCGATCGGGCCGGCGTGATCGCCGCCTACCGCGCGCTCGATCACGCGGGCGTGCTCGCCGACCTCTACCAGGGCACCGTGCCCGAGAACCTGCCGGCGCAGGTCGACGCCCGCGCGCTGATGCTCGCCTCGCTCGCCGCGCGCCGCTGCGCCGAGGTGCCCGAGCTCGCGTCTCAGCTCGAGGGTCGCGCGTCGGCCGCCGACGTGTTCGGCGCGCTCGACGCCGCGCTCGGCCGCGGGCTGTTCCGCACCGAGCTGTTCTGGATCGTCGACATGCTCGCGCGGCTCGGCGTGATCCGCTACGACGACCTCGCCGACTTCACCGTGACCCCGCATCGCATCGTGCGCGACACGCTGTTCCGGCTCGGCTTCATCGCGACGCCCTACGCGAACGACGCCGCCGCGCTGGTCTCGGCCGCGCGCGCCGCCCGCCGCGCCGTGCCGAGCGGCCCCGCCGACGAGATCCTCACGCTGTTCGCGCTCGCGGCTGGCTGCGCCTACGACTGCACCCACCGCAAGTCGTGCGACTTCCCGTGCCGCGAGCGGCTCGAGTAAGCACCCTCGCGAAACGTGTGCTAGCCTTGCTCACGATGGTGCCGGCACTGATCGTTGGAGCGTTCACCGCGTGGTATCTCGGACTGCGGCTCGGGATCATCGTGGCCGTCGCGACCGCGATCGCGCTGCTGATCGCGAACTTCGTCCCGGGCCTGAGCCTGACGGTCTATGCGCTCGTGGTCGCGTGGGGCGCCGCGCTGTACTTCTTCGGGCCGAAGATCTCGAAGGCCACCGGCAAGAGCAGCATGCTCGGCTCGACCGTCGGCACCGCGACCAGCTGGGCTCGCAAAATTCTCGGACGCAAGAGCTAGAACCCCGCGTCCCTCCCGCAGAATCCGTCAGATCTCGCCGGGGTCAAGCCGCACCACTTGGGGTCTGGGGCCCCAGGACCGGTGACTCTCCGACCCATTGATCACAGCGGGTTAACAGTTTTCTGTCTACGGCACGTGACTTGTACAAACTGCGCAACATGCGCACACCTATGCTCGCCATTGTTCTGGCCTTGGCCTTGCCGGCCTGCGTCATCGGCACGGGTGACATCACCGGCAACGGCTCGGGGTCGGGCTCGGGCTCGGGCTCGGGGTCGGGCTCCGGCTCCGGCTCCGGCTCGGATGAAACACCCCAGGTCACGCTGACCCTGGACAAGACGACGGTCAGCACGGAGCTCTACACGAGCAACGTGGTCCAGGTGACGGTGCAAGGCTCGAACGGGTTCTCGGGCCAGGTGTCGCTGACCGCGAGCGTGGTGGACGCCAATAGCCAGCCGGTCGCCGGATGGACGGTCGGGCTCAACGAGTCGAGTGTGAACCTCAGCGAGAACGGCTCGCAGACGGTCGCGGCGACCGTGGTGATCCCGAGCCAGAACATGGCGCTCACCGGCACGCTGCAGATCGATGCGACCGCGACCGGCGTGACGATCGCTGGTCAGACCTCGACGATCACCGCGCTCAACCAGGTCACGTTCACGATGACCGAAAACGGCGGCCAGTGCGTGTATCCGACCAACGGCGGCACCTCGGCGAATCCCGTGAAGCTCTCGGTCGGCTCGACGGTGCGCTGGGTGAACATGAGCACCGACACCGGGATGATCATCCACAGCAACGGCGCGAGCGAAGGCATCCTCCACGAGGGCCAGCCGAGCGGCAGCGACACCGCGACGCCCGACAAGCTGGGCCAGGGCGACGTCTACGCGCAGACCGCGACGACCGCGGGTGGCGCGTTCACGTGGTACTGCCACGCGCCCGGCCCGGATAACGGCGGCGCGAACCCCGCGCTCGAAGTCACGAACTAGCCTCGATTCCAGGTTGCGCATCGACGACGGCCCGCCTCGCGCGGGCCGTCGCCGTTTTCGGTCAGTCGCAGACCAGCGGCTCGATGCAGGTGTCGACCTCGCCCTCCTGGCAGTAGTCGCTCTGGCACTGGTTGTTGGTGTCGCAGAACGTCGCATCGGCAAACAGCGCCTTGCACGTGCCGCTCGTCGCATCGCACCACGCGTCGGCCGCGCAGAACCCGACGCACGGCATGCCGATATCCGGCGCGTCGGCGCACATCCCGGAGGCATCGCACACGCCGTCGGGCGAGCAGTCCGCCGCGGTCGTGCACGGATCGCCGGGCAGGCCGACCGCCACACAGGTGCCCGCCTTGCACGTGTCGCCGATCTCGGCGCAGCCGGAGGTGCACGGCGCGCCCTCGGCGGCGAACACGTGGCACAGGCCCGGGTTGGTCGCGAGATCGCAGCCCAGACCGACGTCGCACTGCGCGTCGACGAAGCAGCTGTCGCCGTCCTGGCCGAGCGCGGCGCAGGTCTGGTCGATCGTGCAGTACGCGCCGGTCACGCACTGCGCGCTCACCTTGCACGTGCCGCCGATCGCGACCACCCCCGCGTCGGCGCAGGCGCCATCGCAGCAGGTCGTGCCGTCGCAGCTCGAGCTGTCGACCAGGCAGATGTCGGACGCGCACTCGGCGTCGAACGCGCAGGTGTCGCCGGTCGCGACCGTGCCGGTGAACACCGACGTGCAGGCTTTCGGCGGCTGGCGCGCCGCGGCGGACGTGCCGTCGCAGGTGATCGCGGCGAGCGCGCTCGTGCAGTCGCTGGCGGCTTCGCCGTCGTAGCGCACCTTGCCCTCGGCGATCGCGGCCGCCATGCTGGTGTCCGGCAGGAGCTTGAAGAACGCCGCGCACGCGTCCGCGGTGTCGAACAGCCCGCAGCGGACCAGCCGCTTGCACTGCGCGGCGAGCTGCTCGGCCGCGTAGTCGTCGTACTTGATCGACGGCTTCGAGCCGCAGGCGGCGAGCGCGAGCACGGCTGCGATCCGTCGGGACAGCACGAGATCACAGTACCCGAAGATCCGCGCGGTCGTTGCAACCGGCATCACGCCAGTGCAGGCTCGCTGCATGTGGCGGCTCCTGGCGGCGTGCGTCCTCGTCGCGTGCGTGACCGATCGCCACTACTCCACGATCGAGAATCGCGCCGCGGTCGGCCCGCGCACGCTCGAGGGCGCGTACTGGTGCTCGATCCTGAACGATGGCTTCCAGTATCCGCGGTTCCCCTGCGTGATCCGCACCGTCGATCGCCGGCTCGTGCTGACCAAGCTCGCCGGCTCGCAGCGCTTCCGCGGCGTGGTCCGGCCGCGCGGCGACGGGTTCTCGTTCGACGGCGAGTACTACTGCCCGTGGGGCGACTGCACGCAGCAACTGCACGGCGCGTTCCACGCGAGCGGCGAGGCGCTGCGCGGCAGCTTCCCCGGCGGCCTCGTGATCGAGCTCGTGCCGGCACCGGACAGCGCGTTCGGCGGCACGAGCTACGCCGGGACGGGCTATGCCGGCGCGCGGTATGGTAGCAACCCGGCACCGTGACGGCCGATAACGTCCGCATGCGCATCCTGGTCCTGGCAGTGCTCGCGATCGCGGCGCCGGCGCGCGCCGGCGGCCTCGCGCTCGAATCGTTCACCGGCGATCGCCCGGCCGACGCGACCCGCTTGCTCGGTCCGGTGCTCGAGGAGCTCGCGGCTCGTGGCTTCTCGTCGGACGGCCGCGCGTACGACGTCAAGGTCTCGCGGCCGTCGATCGAGGGCGGCGTGCCGCGCGACTTCGCCGCCCAGATCGACGCCGGGTTCAAGCTGTGGGTGGGCGGCAAGTTCGGCGACGCGATCGCGGCGCTCGGCCGGCTGGTCGAGACCGCGCACGCCAACACCGGCGCGTTCGCGAAGGACCAGTCGCTGCGCGAGCCGATGCTGAAGGCGTTGATCGCGCTCGCGCTGTCGAACCTGCGCAACGGCGACCCGGGCGCGGCGCGCACCACGTTCGACGAGATCCTGCACGGCTATCCGCCCGACGTCGCGGTGTCGCGCGCGATGTACGGCGGCGAGGCCTACGAGGCGTTCGAGCAGGCGCGGCGCGACGACGTCGCGGCGGGCCGCGGCAAGCTCACGGTCAATCCGAGCGACGACACCGCGGTGGTGTTCGTCGACGAGATGTACCGCGGGGTCGGCACGACCACGCTCGAGCTCGCGCCGGGCGACTACCGCGTGTGCGTGCTGTTCGGCAAGCAGCCGTCGCGCAACCACCACGTCGTGATCGCGGCGCGCGACGATCTGACGGTCGCGATCGATCCCAAGCTCGACCAGGCGGTGCGCACGACCGGATGGACCGGCTTCTCGTTCGCGAGTGCGGCCGACCGCGAGGCGCACGAGGGGCCGTACGCGGCGGCGTTCGCGAACGCGCTCGGCGCGTCGGCGGTCGCGGTGGTCGGCATCGACACCGTGCGCGGCCACCCGGCCGTGGTCGGCTCGCTGGTCAGCCTCCAGGATGGCCGCGAGATCCGGCGCGCGAGCGTCGCGATGGAGCCCGATCCGTCGAACGAGCGGCTGCACGCGCTGGCGCGCTATCTCGCCGGGCAAGATCCGGCGCCCGGGCTCGAGGTCGAGCGCGCGGCCGAGCCGCCTCCTCCGCCGACCGTCGTCGCGGGCCCGATCGCGCCGCTGCCGGGTCCTGCCGAGACGCCGAGCGGCCGCTGGGGCGGCTGGAAGTGGCTCACCGGCGCGATCGGGGTCGGCGGGCTCGCCAGCGGCGGCGTGCTGCTCGCGCTCGACGGTCGCTGCAAGGACAACGTACAGCCCGGCCATCCGTGCAACAACGTCTACGCGAGCTCGCCGGGCGACTACATCGCGCTCGCGGTCGGCGGCGCGTTCGCGGCGGTCTCGATCTACCTGTTCGCGACCGATCACCGCGCGCCGGCGCGGACCGCGTTCGTCGCGCCCGCGCCGGGAGGCGCGATCGCGGGCTACGCGGCGAGCTGGTAGCATGCGCGCATGGATCGCCCGACGAGCTTCGACGAGTTCTGGCCGTACTACGTCTCGCAGCACCGCAACAAGACCTGCCGGCAGCTGCACTTCCTCGGCACGTCGCTCGCGATCGGCTGCATCGCGATCGCGCCGGTCGCGCCGCCCGCGCTGCTCGCCGCGCCGGTGGTCGGCTATGGCCTGGCGTGGATCGGCCACTTCGCGTTCGAGCGCAATCGCCCGGCGACGTGGGGCGGCGTGCAGGCCGCCGCGTGGTCGCTGCGCGGCGATCTGCGGATGTGGCGGCTGATGCTCGCCGGCGCGATGGACGCCGAGGTCGAGCGCCAGGGGCCGATCGCGCAGGCTGCCTAGCGCTCGACCAGCCGGCGCTCGCGGCTGTCCCAGCGCCACACCGGCCCGCGGCCGGACAGCCGCACGCCGCCGCGCCAGTCGTCGATCCCGCACTCGTGGACGCGATCGATCGCGCCGGCGAGCGCCTGGCGGCCGAGCGCGGTGATCGCGCCGCCCTCGACAAAGCCGCAGCGCGCGAGCGCCTCCTCGGTGCGGCGCAGGATGACATCGGTGATCGAGTAGCGCGGATCGATCGCCTGCACCGCGCGCAGCACCGGCTCGTTGCGCGCGATCGCCGCGAGCACCTGGCGCTCGGTGCGGGTGAGGCCGCTGGTCGGATCGGGCAGCTCCTCGAGCTGGCGCTCGAGCGCGCCGGCGAGGAACGGCAGCGCCTTGACCCGCTTGACCAGGAACGGCAGCGCGCGCGGGTCGCCGGCGGTGACCGCGATCCACGCGGTGACGGCCTCGTCGATCGCGTCGCGCGACAGCGGCGTGCGGCGCGGCCACAGCTCGGCGAGCTGCTCGGGCTTGAGCTCGCCGAGCCCCATGAAGCTCGGGACGTCGGGGTGCCGATCGATCGAGACCATGGTCAGCTGCGCCGGCAGGCCGCGGCGCGACAGCCGCGCGAGCAGGCGGACGAGCGCGAGCTGATCGTAGAGGTCGTGCTCGAACCACAGCACGAGCTCGTCGGCCGCGGCGGCCTCGTCGACGCCGCGATCGTACTCCGCGATCCGCGCGGCGTGGTCGGCGGCGCTGCCGGCGCCGTGCGCCGCCCAGAACTCGCCGCGCAGCTTGTAGTGCTCGGCGTCGCCGACCGGCAGCACCGGCCCGAGATCGAGCGCGTCGGCCCACACCCGGATCTCGCCGGGCAGGTCGGCCAGGCCGAGCGAGTCGGCGGTCGAATCGCCGTTGCACACGTGAACGAGGCGTTCCATGGCCGGTGGATACCACGCTACGCGCGACGCAGGCGCAGCGCGGCGTAGATCGCGACGAGCAGCGCAGCGACCGCGAGCGCGCCGTACAGCACGCCCTCCGGCCAGCGCGCCGGATCGTGCGCGATCGGCTCGATCGCGACCGACAGGCCGTCGACCGGCGAGTCCGCGCCGCCGTGCAGCGCGATCGTGACCGAGGCGGCGCTGGCGTGCCCGACCAGCGGCAGCTCGAGGCCGCGGCCGACGAGCGTCGCGGCGGTGACGTCG
>DATJAE010000177.1:0-20621 GCA_035516595.1 Kofleriaceae bacterium
AGGCGCCGCCGATGTCGAGTCCCTCTGCGGTCGACGAGATCGAGCTGCCGGTCAGCGGATTGGGCAACGACAGCTCCAGGATCTGGACGTCGCCGTAGGCCGTGATGCCCTTGGCGGGAAGCGCGTACGGACGATCGATCACCGCGCCCGGCCAGGCATCGGCGGCCGCGGGCTCGACCGCGGTGACGCCGCCGGCGCTCGGCGCCGGGGCCGCCGAGCCACCATTCGTTCCATTGGGGTCATCCGCCAGCGCGGTACCCGCCGCGAACACCAAACCTGCGCCGATGATCAGGACCTTTTGCATACGCTCTCCTCGGTACGGACGGCCGGATCAGTCGCGCCAACATGACGCGGCGATCACGACCGTGCAATTCACCAAGGAGGGCCCAGGTCGGCAAGAGCAGGCATCTTCGAGAAATCCCGCCACTTCCAGGCAACGACGCCGACCACCACGACCGCGATCGCGCCGCCGCCGACGATCGCGCCGACCGTGCCGAACAGCGCGGCCGCGCCGCCGGACTCGGCGGCGCCGAGCTCGTTCGACATGCCGATGAACACGTAGTGCACCGCGCTGACCCGGCCGCGGATCTCGTCGGGCACGACCATCTGCTCGAGCGTCAGCCGGATCACCACGCTGATGTTGTCGAGCGCGCCGCACACCACGAGCAGCGCGACCGAGACCGGCAGCGAGCTCGACAGTCCGAACGCGACGGTCGCGAGCCCGAACAGCGCGACCACGGTCAGCAGCACGCGGCCCGGTTGCCGCCACGGCGGCAGCCGGCCGCCGACGAGGCCCATCGCGACCGCGCCCGCCGATCCGGCCGCGCGCAGCACGCCGTAGCCGAGCGGCCCGCAGTGCACGATGTCCTTGGCCACCGCGGGCAGCAGCGCCGGCACGCCGGCGAACAGCACGGCGAACATGTCGAGGGTGAGCGCCGGCAGCAGCAGCGGCGAGTCGAAGATGAAGCGCAGCCCGACCCGCCAGTCGCGGCGCGCCGCCGCGCTGCTCGCGCCGTCGACGGCGCGCGGCCGAGGCAGCGAGCGGTACATCGTGGCCGAGGCCAGGCCGGTGACCGCGACCGCGGCGTAGACCGCCCAGGCGGGCGCGACCACGAGCGCGAGCCCGCTCGCCGCCGGGCCGATGATCGCCGCCAGCTCCTGCATGCTCGACGAGATCCGGTTGGTGCGCGGCAGGTCCTCGCGCGGGATGATCAGCGGGATCAGCGACGAGCTCGCCGGCGCGTGCACCGAGATCACGCAGCCCTGGACGAACAGCAGCGCCAGGTAGACCCACACCGGGGCACCGGCGTACGACGCGACCGCCAGGCCCAGGCCGATGCCGCCGGTCAGCGCGGCCGCCGCGGTGGCGAGCCGCCGGCGATCGCTGCGGTCGACCAGCGCGCCCGACGCGACGAACAGCAGCGCGACCGGGATGACCTGCACCAGCCCGACCGCGCCGAGCACGAGCTTGGAATCGGTGCGGTTGTAGAGCTCCCACAGCACGGTGGCGCTGATCACCGCGCGGCCGAACGTGTTGAGCGCGCGGGCCGAGACCAGCGCGAGGATCCGACCCACGACGTCGTCGGCCACCAGGGATGTGATGCTAGCCCGGACCTACCGGTTGCCGGGTGAGGCCGGCCGCTGCATCATTAGATCGTGCTCCGGACGGTCCTGCGCGTGGTGGTCGCATGCGTGCTCGTGATCGGCGTGGCCACGATCGTGATGGGCTTCCTGCCCGGCTTCGCGTATCGCGGCCCGATCGTCGAGGCCCACCACGCCGGCAGCCAGGGCTTCGCGCTGCTGTTCGCGATGGTGCTGGCGCCGGGGATCGCCGTGCTGCGCGATCCGTCGCCCGGCAGATTCGCCGCGTGGGCGATGGTGGGCTGGGTGCTCGCGCTGCCGTTCGCGCTGGTCACGAGCTACGGCGGCGGCGACGGCGAGCGCCTGCTGCCCGGGATCCTGTTCGAGTACGGCGAGTGGATCACGATGCCGTTCGTGCTGCTCGGCGCGCCGGTGCTCGGCTTCGTCGTGGCGGCGAGCGGCCGCGAGGTGCCCGACCACGGCCACCTGCTCGGCCGCCGGCTGCGCCGCGTCACCGAGGTGGCGTTCGCGCTCGGCATCGCGATCTGCGTGCTCGGCTTCTTGCCCGGCTACATCACCTACGACGCGCGCGTGCACGACTCGGGTGGGCTGTGGCTGCTCGGCGCGATGGTCGTGCTGCTCGCGCCGGGCGTGCTGTTGCGGGTCGATCCGCGGCGGCGGTTCGCGTGGATCTGGACGATGTGGGCGCTGCCGGCGTTGCTGCTCACCTGGGTCGGCATCGACTGCGGCGGCGAGGTGTGCGAGCTGTGGCCGCACCGGCTGATCGAGACCGGGCTCGGCATGCTCGCGGTGCTGCTCGCGATCGCGCTGCCGGTGATCGCGTTCGTCACGCGCGACCCGACCGACAGCGAGATGCCGGGCGCGCGCGTCGTCAGTTCTTGACCAGCACGCGGCCCATGCGCGGCGGCACGGTCACGTCGAGCGTGCCGTCGGCCGCGACCGTGAACATCATGCCGTCGCTGCCGGGCATGTCGTCGATCAGCGTGGTGCCGGGCGGGAACGACGTGTGGAGGCACGCGCCGCCCTCGGCGGCGGGCGCGCAGCTCTCGCTGGTCTGCCCGCTGGTGTTGAGGATGACCAGCGCGGTCTCGTCGCCAGGCGCGACCCGCTCGAACGCGAAGATGCCGGCGTCGCGGCGCGGGCCGGCGACCGTGGTCGACCACACCGGCGAGATCGTGCCGCGGCGGAGCGCGTCGTGCTTCTTGCGCATCGCGATCAGCCCCTGCGCGAGCTTGAACGTGTCGTTCGTGGTGTCGAACGGCGGATAGCCCATCGCCGGATTGCCGAGGAACATGTCCTCGCGGTTGGCGGGATCGACGCCGCCGTTGAACAGCTGCTCGGTGCCGTAATACATGCACGGGATGCCGTCCCACGTGTAGATGTACTGCAGCGCGACCCGCAGGTAGCTCGGATCCGGCTTGTCGAACATGAAGCGCGCGACGTCGTGGTTGTCGAGGAAGTTGACCAGCACCTGTTGCGGCGCCAGGCCGATGCCGCCGTCGGCCGGCATCGCCTGCGGCGTGCCCTGGAAGTCGGGGCCCTGCCAGTAGCCGTTCTGCGCGCACCACGCGTCGGTCTGGTTGCGGCCGAGCCGCGAGTTGTAGAGGCACTCGAGGTGCTTGGTCGGCGGCATCGCGTTGGCGACGTCGTCGAACACGGTCTGGATGACCTCGTAGTACTGCGAGAAGTAGAACATCGAGTCGAACCGGCCGAACGTGCCCTGCGCGTCCTTGCCGCCCATCGTGTAGGCGCCGATCAGGCTGTCGTCGCCGTCGAAGCCCTCGCCGAACACGAAGAAGTTCTGCTTTCCGACCTTCTTGGCCTCGCTGCGCATCGCGTCGACCCAGTCGCCCCAGAACCCGCGCACGTTGGGGTCGACCTCCGGACGATCGATGTGCTTGACCGTGTCGACCCGGAAGCCGTCGAAGTCCGCGACGTCGATCCAGTACTGGAACGACTTGATGAGCGCCTGCTTGACGTCGTCGTTATCGGTGTTCAGGTCCTTGAGGCCGCCGGGGAAGTCGCCGGTGGTCTCCTGCTCGCGCACGAAGTCCTTGGTGTAGTCCTGCTCGTGCCACCACACGTAGACCCGGCCCTTGCGGTGGTACCAGCTCGGGTCGTCGAACCACGCCTTGTCGCTCGGCCAGCCGAACCACGCCGGCGGGCGCGGCGGCACGGTGCGGTTGAGGTCGGGCCAGTCGGGAAACCGGATCGGCGACGGCCCGTAGAAGCCGAGCGAGGTCCAGCCCTGGACGCCGCGATCGTCGTAGTCGGGGTCCCACTCGAGGATCTGCTCGAGCTCGGTCGCGCCTTCCTTGCAGTAGGTCAGCTCGTCGGGCGTGCACGCCGACGGGTCGGGCGCGCAGATCTGCAGACAGCTGTGGCTGTAGCCGCCGCCCGAGATCGTATCGTCGGGCTGGCCGTTGCCGTTGATGTCGTAATAGAACAGCTGGCCGACGTGGTTGGTCACCACGTCGAGGATCACGAGGAAGCCCTTCTGGTGCGCGGTGTCGACCAGCTCGCGCAGCTTGTCGAGGTCGCCGAAGTGAGCGTTGGGTCGCAGGAAGTCCTGCGTCCAGTAGCCGTGATAGCTGTCGAAGCCGGCGTCGGACTCGACGTTCTTCACGACCGGCGAGATCCACAGCGCGGTGACGCCGAGCGTCTTCAGGTAATCGAGGTGGTCGATGATTCCCTGCCAGTCGCCGCCGTGCCAGTGGCCGGGCACCGACGGATCGACGCCCATGTCGTTGTTGGCGTCGCCGTCGGCGAAGCGGTCGACGACGATCTGGTAGATGAATTGATCTCGCCAGTCGAGGTTGGCGTTCGCCTGGTGCGGCATGTCCGCGGGTGGCTCGGAGTCGGTCGCGCCGCCGCACGCGGCGATACCGACGAGGATGAGGGCGAGGACGCGCTGCACGGGCCGCATGGGGAGCACGATTCGTGCCCCAGCGACGGGCGCCGGATCAACATGTTATTGATCACATCCCGTCGAGCCCGTTGCGATCGGCAACGCACCCGGAACCCGGGATCGAGAGATGGGGCACTGTGCACGCCTGGAACAGCGGCAATGCGCCCCTGGCTACGTTACGATGTGGCCCGTGGCGACCTGCGAGACCTTGCGGTCGGTGATCGACGCCGGCCGCACCGCGAAGCGACTCGACGAGCTGAGCACCGCCCGGATCATCGGCAAGATCGCGCAGCAGCTCCACGCCGCCGAGCAGAAGGCCGGCGCCGGCAAGGCGGTCGGGCCGGTCACGCCGTCGGCGATCGCGCTCGCGCAGAGCGGCGCGGCGACGCTCGATCTCGATGCGCGCGGCCCGGCGCTCGCGTACAGCGCGCCGGAGCTGGTCACCGGCGGCGCCGGCGATCGGCGCAGCGACGTGTTCTCGCTCGGCATCGTGCTGTGGGAGGCGCTCACTCACCAGCGGCTGTTCGACGCGCCCAGCGACGAGGCGATCAGGGCGATGGTCGAAGGCGGCGACATCAAGCTGCCGATGGAGCTCAACGCCAACGTGCCCGCCGAGCTGTCGGCGGTCTGCATGAAGGCGCTCGCGCGCAACCCGGTCGACCGCTACCAGAGCACGAAGGTCATGGGCGTCGAGATCGAGGAGTTCCTCGGCGACGCCGGCTATGCCGACAGCGACTCGCAGATCGCGACGCACATCGCCGACATGCATCGCCGCGCGCGCGCGCAGCTGCCGCCGCCGAGTATCGTCCCCAAGCCGGTCGCGACCGTCGCGCCGCCCGCGCCGGCCGCGGCGCTGCCGACGATGCTCGCGGGGCCCGCGACCGCGCCGACGCCGCCGCCGCCGATCGTCGCGCCGCCCGCGCCGCCGCCGGTGGTCGCCCCGCCGCCGCCCGCGCCGGCGATCTCGCCGGCCGCGTCCGAGCCGATCCTGCTCATCCCGCACGCGCCGGTGGTTCCGGCCTCGCCGTCGCCGATGCGCTCGACCATCCCGTCGGTATCGCCGCCGCCGCCGGTCACGCCCGCGCTCGGCACGACGCCGCCGCCGACCGCGACCGCGGCCGATACCGTCCCCGAGGCGCCCGCGCCGAAGCTGCCGGCCGAGGCGCCGCCTGCGCCGCCCGAGCCGATCGCGCGCACCGGCTCGTCACCGCATCCCGCCGCCGCGGTGTCGCTGCCGCCGCCGCCCGGCGGCAACGTCGGGCGCGAGTCGCAGGAGGTGCTCGCGGGCTGGGCGTGGCAGACCGATTCGCTGCCCGCGATCGGCGAGGACGACGACGTCGACGTCCCGCCCGGCTCGTCGCGCAAGACGCTGATGTACGTGATCGGCGCCGGCGTCGCGCTCGCGCTGGTCGTGACGATCATCGCGGTCGGCTTCGGCGGATCGAAGCCGGCGAAGGACGAGGCGTCGCCGTCGGCGATCGCGCGCGAAGGCAGCGAGCCGTCGCGGACCGCGGCCACGACCGCGCCGGCGCCTTCGCTCACCGCGCCGGCGGTCGGATCGGGATCGGATGGCGTCGCGGGATCCGGATCGGGGTCGGAGGTGGCGACGGGATCGACCGGATCGGCCTCGGACGTGGTCGCGGGGTCGGGATCGGGATCCGCCGCGGGATCGGGGTCCGGCTCGACCGCGGAGGTCGCGGCGGCAGGGTCGGAGCTCGGATCGGGATCGGGATCGGGATCGGAAACGCAAACCGGCCCGGGCTCGGGCTCGGCGCAAGCGACGCCACCACCGCCGCCCGCGCCGCCGCCGCCGCCGCCGCCGGCCGTCGCGAAGGCGCCCCCGGCCGTCGCCAAGCCGCCGCCCGCACCGCCGCCCGCACCGACCCGGGCGAAGGCCACCCCCAGGCACCTCGCCGATCCGTTCGCGTCGCCCCACGGCGAGCACTCCGAGCACGCCGAGCGCGTCGCGCGCGCCGAGCGCCCGAAGCCGACCCCGCCGCACGCGGGCAAGCCGGAAGGCTCCAAGGTCGACGTCGAGGCGGCGTATCGCGTCGGGCTGCAGCAGTTCGCGCGCGGTGACACCACCGGCGCGCTCGCGTCGCTGCGCACGTCGCTCGCGGGCAATCCGAACTATCCGCCGACCTGGCGCGGCCTCGGCCTGGTGTTCGAGAAGATGGGCGACAAGGATCAGGCGAAGGCCGCGTTCAAGCGCTACCTGCAGCTCGCGCCGAACGCGGGCGATGCCGACCAGATCCGCGGCCGGCTGGAGCGGCTGTGAAGCGCGCGTGGATCGTGCTCGGCATGCTCGGCGCGCAGGTCGCCCATGCCGATCCGAAGCACGTGCTGGTGCTGCGCTCCGAGGGTAGCGCCGACGCGGGCTGGCGCACCAAGGTCGACACCCAGGTGCTCAAGCTGGCGAAGAACATCGACGGCAACGTCGAGGCCGGCGACATCTCGTACAGCGACGCGGCCGCGGCGGTCGGCTGCAGCGCGACCGATCTGACGTGCAAGGACGAGGTGCTGTCGACGATGGGCGTCGACGAGATCGTCGTCACCACGGTCAACAACAGCAGCGGCGGCGACCTGTCGGTCGCGGTGCGCCGGTTCGTGAAGGGCCAGCCGACCAAGGAGGCCACCACGACGATCCCGGTCGGCCAGCAGCCCGACGCGAAGATGAACGCCGACATCGGTCCGATGTTCGGCGTGACCACCGGCCCGCCGCCGCCGCCCGAGCCGCCGCCGCCGCCCGCGCCGCCCCCGCCGCAACCGACGACGCCGCCGGTGCCGCCGCCCGAGAGCGCGACGCCGCCGGCACCGCCGCCGACCACGACCGCGAGCGCCAACCCGGAGCCGACCACGGAGGTCACCGCCGCGCCGAACGGCCAGGTGGCCGAGGGCGGCGGCGGTCACACGCTCGAGGTCGCCGGCATGATCGGCGGCGGCGCGCTCGTCGTGCTCGGCATCGTGATGTGGGCCGAGGCGTCGAGCACGCAGGGCGACATCAACTCCGCGCCGGTCAACACGCCGAAGGACTTCCAGCACCTCCAGGACCTCGAGAGCACCGGTGACACGTACGCCGCGCTCGGCAACGTGTCGTTCGTCGCCGGCCTGGCGGTCGGCGCACTCGCCGGCTACTTCTACTGGCGCGATGTGCGGGCCGATCACGCGGCGCAGCACGCCCGCGTCACCCCGACCGTGTTCCCGCACGGCGCCGGCGTCGCGCTGACGTTCGGGGCCGCGCCGTGACCCGCGCGCTCGCGATCGCCGCGCTGGTCGCCGGCTGCTCGGTGTCGCACCGCAGCGGCGACTACGCGTGCACCTCGACCGCGGAGTGCGCGACCGGCCGGTCGTGCATCGACGGGTTCTGCGTGCTCAACGGCTCGATCGACGCGCCCGGCAACCCGCATCGCGACGCGCCGAAGGTCCAGCCCGACGCGCCGGAGCAGTGCCCGACCGGCTGCACGTCGTGCAACGTCGCCGCCAAGACCTGCACGATCGACTGCAGCGCGGCGAGCAGCAACGGCTGCGCCAGCCAGGTCACCTGCCCGACCGGCTACAACTGCACGATCCTGTGCAACGTCGCCAACGCGTGCAAGAGCGGCGTCGACTGCACGCTGTCGAGCCAGTGCGCGATCACCTGTAGCGGCCAGGGCTCGTGCCGCACGGTCGAGTGCGGCATCGGTCCGTGCGATGTCATGTGCTCGGGCGGCAACAGCTGCCGCGGCGTGGCGTGCAACAGCTCGTGTGCGTGCGACGTGACGTGCACCGGCAACCTGGCGTGCTCCGAAGGCATCCAGTGCACGTCGAGCGCGTGCATCTCGGGCCTCGGCTGCACGTCCGTGCCGGCGTTCTGTCACAGCTGCATGTGACGCGATCGCGCCCGGTAGGCTGGCCGGGGGCTAGCGGTAGCTGGAGGAGTTGAACCACCACTCGGCCTCCAGGCCGAGGAAGTAGACCCAGTCGTGCGCGTGGCGCGGATCATCGGGGACGTAGAGATCGAGCGCGCCGTCGTTGAGGTGCGCGGCGCGGAACACCGCGCGGATCTGCGGGCGATCGTAGGCCGACGGCCCCATCGGCGAGTACACCACCATCGGCGCGATCTGGAACACCGCGGGATCCTCGGCGCGCAGCGTGATCGGGTTGAGCCCGTCGGGGAAGCGCGCCTGGTACGAGATGTCCGCGCCGACGAACACGTCGCGCATCGCGCGCGCGAGCGGCCGCGCGTCGAGCGAGTACTCCCAGCCGCTGTTCGGATCGTCGGTCGCGCCGGTCGCGCCGATGAACCGCCGCGACAGCACGCCGAACATCATGTTGCCGTACGGCGCGTCCCAGTTGCCCGACGCGCCCAACAGCAGCTCGCTCGCGTTGGTGGTCTTGAGATCGGTGCCGAAGCTGGTCGGGATCGACAGCGGGTCGAACGCGGCGAGGCCCTTGGCGTAGCGCACGAACAGGTTGAGGTGGCGGCGGTAGCCGAGCGACCCCGGCGCGAGGCCGAACAGGCTGACCTCGCCGCCGATCAACGCGCCCTGGTCGGCCGGCAGGTGCTCGAACGTGCCGTCGTCGCGCTTGTAGTCGCCCGAGCCGATGCCGTGGATCTGGGCGTGCAGCTTGAGCTTGATGTCGAGCGCGGCCGGGCCGTGATCGATCAGGTACGACGCGGTCGCGCTCGCGATCATGCGCTCGCGGTTGAGCTGGACGATCGTGGTCGCGCCCTGCGCCGGGTTCGCGACGTCGGTCTCCTGGTACTGGCAGCCCGCACCATCGGTGCACGGCAGCATCAGCCGGTTCTCGCCGGCATGGACCGCGACCTCGAGCGCGCCGACGCGATAGAACATCCCGCCGCCGACCGTGTTGAGGTTGTCGAGCGGCCAGAAGTCGAACAGGTAGATATCGTCGCCGCGGTACATGCGCGAGCCGACCCACAGCGTGAGGTGATCGTTGACCACCGCGTCGAGGAACAGGTTGCGCAGCGCGGGCGTCGCGTCGAACACGCCGGTGTCGTGAAACAGCGTGCCGTCGAACGCGAGCGTGACCACCGGACGCAGCTTGGCGCCGCTCGGCGTCACGAAGCCGTACGACGAGTCGAGCTCGAGGTAGCTGTCCTCGACGATCCGCGGCGGATGCGCGACCACCGAGATCTCCTCGGGCTTGCCGCCGCGCAGATCGGTGCCGGCGATGATCCGGCCGTACGAGCCGAACCGAAACCCCTTGTCGTTGCCGAGCGAGACGACGTCGCTGGTGTCGACCGATTGATCGGGCGGCTTGGTGCCGTTCTCGTGCGTGGTGTCCTGCGGTGCCGCGGCCGGCGCGGGCGGTGGCGCGGGTGCCGGCGCGGCGGGCGCCGGCGCGGGCGCGGGCCCGGGCTCGGGAGGCGGCGGCGCGGGCTCGGGCGCGGGCTCCGCGGGCGGCGGCTCGGCGGGCGCGGGCTCGCTCGGCTGTGCGCGCGCCACGCCCCCGGCGAACATCAACGCGACGACGGCGGCGATCCGGGCGTACCGCATTTCGCGCGCACACGAGCACGATCCATGCCCGCGGCGCAACGCCACAAGCCCACGATCTTCGCGACGTCCTCGGCGAGCGCGTTGCGTTACGCAACGAGCGCGCGGGTCACTTCACCTTCGACTTCGAGTGGTGCCGCGCCTTGTGCTTGCGCGCCCTCTTGACGTGCTTGGCCTTGCTCTTCGCCTTGTGCCTGGACGCCGTCACCGACGACGCGGCGGTCTTCATCCCGCCCGTGCCGGCCGACGCGACCACCGCACTGCCTCCGAGCAACGACACGATCACCACAGCTCTGGCCACCACGCGCATCATCACCGGCATTGCTACAGCATCGAGGATCCCGGGGCAAGTCGCGACGATAATCCGACTCGCGTTGCGATCGGCAACGAGCGTCCCGCCCCGTCCCGCGCAAGTGCCGAGACGCTTGACCCGGCTGCTGGCACGCCGCTTGATGCCGGCTCAACCCATGCGCCGCGCCGTCCCCGCCCTGCTCGTGGTGCTCCTCGGCGCGTGTCCGTCGCTGCGCAACCCCGACAGCAACGGCGGCGCCGATGCCGGCAGCGGCAGCGGCAGCGACGCCGGGGTCGCGTGCCCGCCGATCCCGACCTGCAGCGCGACGATCCACTACTCCGGCACCGGCACCTCGGTCTCGCTCGCCGGCGACTTCTCGCCGACCGCGTGGACCACGCCGATCGCGATGACGCCGAACCCCAGCGGCGGCTTCGACGCGACGATCCCGGTCGACGACGAGCAGGTCGTGCTCTACAAGTTCGTGGTCGACGGCGCCTGGCTCGCCGATCCGGACAACACCCGGCAGAGCCCCGACGGCTACGGCGGCTTCAACTCGGTGATGCGCGCCGACTGCGACCACTGCCCGCACCGCCAGGCGATGGATTGGCGCGACGGCATCATGTACTTCATCATGCTCGATCGCTTCGACGACGCCGACCCGACCAACGACATGCCGGTGCCGGGCGCCGAGCAGCCCGGCCAGTACCAGGGCGGCGACATCGCCGGCGTGACCGCGAAGATCGACGCCGGGTACTTCGACGACCTCGGCATCAACACGATCTGGATCACGTCGCCGCTCAACAACACCTGGCTCGCCGAGCCGGGCTCGGACGGTCACATGTATTCGGGCTATCACGGCTACTGGCCCAAGGACGAGACCGTGGTCGACACCCACTTCGGCAGCGAGGACGACCTCAAGACCATGGTCGCCCACGCGCACGCGCACGGGATCCAGATCCTGATCGACTACGTGATGAACCACGTCACGACCGACGCGCCGATCTACCTGCAGAACCCCGGCTGGTTCTGGCCCGACAGCAACGGCTCGGGCGGCAACTGCGTGTGCGGCCAGGGCTGCCCGGTGTTCAACACGGTGTGCTGGTTCGACACGTTCCTGCCGACCTTCAACATGCTCGACTCCGACGCCCGCCGCTGGTCGGTGAACAACGCGATCACGTGGGCCAAGGACCTCGGGATCGACGGGTTCCGGCTCGACGCGGTCAAGCAGGTCGAGACCGTGTGGTTCACCGACACCCGGGCGCGCGCACAGGCCGAGCTCGCGTGGGATCAGCCGTTCTACATGGTCGGCGAGACCTTCGACGGCAACCGCGATCTCATCAAGTCGTACATCGATCCGCAGACCATGCTCGATGGTCAGTTCGACTTCCCGCTGCGCGCGCAGGTGCTGTACACGCTGCTCCACCGCACCGGCACGATGAGCGACCTCAGCGGGTTCGTCGCGACCAACGACGGCTACTACGGCCCCGGTGCGGTGATGTCGACCTTCCTCGGCAACCACGACGTGCCGCGCGCGATCGAGCACGCGCTCGACAACCCGATGTACGACCCGTGGGACGGCGGCAAGGAGAACAACTGGAGCAACCAGCCGACGCTGCCCGATACCGCCAACCCGTTCCAGCGCCTGCAGATGGCCTACACGTTCCTGTTCACCAGCCCGGGCATCCCGATGATCTACTACGGCGACGAGTACGGCCAGCCCGGCGCCGGCGATCCCGACAACCGCAGGTTCATGCCGTGGAGCGGCTACACCCAGAACCAGACCTGGCTGCACGACCAGATCGCCGCGCTCGCCAAGCTGCGCGCCCAGCATCCGGCGACGCGCCGCGGCACGCGCATGCAGCTCGGCGTCACGACCGACACCTTCGTGTACTCGATGTCGATGTCGGGCGACACCGTGTACGTCGCGCTCAACCGCAGCGACACCGCGCAGCCCGCGACCGGGCTGCCACCCGGCAACTACACCGACCTCATTGCCAACCAGCCGGTCACGCTGCCGCTCACGATCCCGCCGCGCACCGGCATGGTGCTCGCGGCGCAGTAGCCGCCGCGCTACGGGCTGCCGATCACCATCAGCCACGCGACGTGCACGTCGATCGCGTAGCCGCGGATCGCGACCAGCGAGCCGGTGTCGCTCGACGTCCCGGTCGCGTGCACGGTCGGCGAGCCGGACTGGACGCCCGCGCAGTCGAACATCGTGGTCGCCGCGCGGGTGATCGCGACCGCGTAGCGCGTCCCGACCGCCCACGGGAACACCCCCGACGCGAGCTCGGCCTTCGCGGTGCGGTCGTACAGCGACAGCCGATGCGCGGTCGACTGTGGCGCCGCGTAGAGCTGGCAGGTCACGCCCTTGTCGGCCGGGTCGTACGGCAACGCCACGCTGATGTCGTTGTCGGCCGAGCCCGTGAGCGCGTTCACCGTGACCGCCATCGCGACCGTCCCGGAGGTCGGCGCGGTGATCGGCGGCGTCACGAAGCCGCGCGTCGCGGGCGCGAACGTCAGCGCGAGATCGTCGCCGGCCTGGCTCGCGGTGACCATCGACTGCGTCCAGCTCGCCGGCAGCCCGTGGTGAAACCCCTCGAACAGCAGGATCTGGTCGCCCGGCGTATTCGGGTGCGGATCGCACGCGTCGGCCACGCCGTCGCCGTCGGAGTCCAGCGGATCGTCGTCCGCGACCACCGGGCAGGGGTCGCACACGTCGCCGAACCGGTCGCCGTCCTCGTTCCCCTGATCCGGATTGGGGACATCGGGACAGTTATCCACGTCGTCCGGAATCCCGTCGCCGTCGCGATCGCCCGCCGGCGCGGGGCCATCCCCGGTCGCCGAGCCGTCGGAGGCGCGCACCGCGTCGGTCACGATCGCCTGGCTGGTCTGGCAGCTCCCGGCGACGCAGGTCTGGGACGGGGGGCACGGCTCGGTGTCGCTGCACGGCGCACCCTCGGGGGCGCGCGGCGCATAGCAGGCCGCGAGCGCCACGCATGCGAGGACGCGTACCTCCACATCATCATTATAGAGAGTCGCGCGTCGTGCGGGTCGCAATTCAACCCGGCGGGATTTCGTGCTAGGCGAAGCACATGGTGCGGTTTCTCCTTGCATTGCTGGTCGGCCTCGCAGCCTGTCATCGCGAGCCCCAGCCGACGCATCCCGATCCCAACAACTTGCCCCCGCTGCCGCCGGCCTCGGGCACGCCGGTCGGCTACCTGCTCGACGCGCAGGGCAGCCTCAAGCTGTCCGCCGACCAGCTCACCCACCTCCAGCAGATCGACGCGAGCCTGGCCGCGCGCGACGCCGAGATCGATACCCAGCTGCGCCAGGTCGAGAAGCCGCCCGAGGACGATCCCGACGAGAAGAACGTCCCGCCCGACAAGCGCAAGCCGCACAACAACGCGCCGGGCGCGCAGGGCAAGCCGACCGGCGACGCGGCGCGGTTGCACGACATCCGCGACGCGCAGGATCGCGACGCGCTCAAGCAAGTGTGGGCGCTGCTCGACAAGGATCAGAAGACGACGGCCGCGAAGATCCTCTCGGACCACGACGTCGAGGTTCCGGGTGCGCCACGCAAGCGCGAGCAAACCTCGGACGATGGCGTGCCGCTCCCCGGCATGGAGCCGTAGCGGCGTATAGTCCGCCTCGTGCGGAAGCCCACGTTCGTGATCGTCGCGCTCGCAGCGTCGTGCGCGTGCCCTCCCAAGCAGCCCGCGCCGCAGCTCGCGCCCGCGGTCGCCGAGCCCGCGCCGCCGCCGCCGCCCGCCCCGCCGCCCGAGCCGTCGCACGACGAGGTGCTCGCCGGGCAGGCCGAGAAGTTCGTCGCCGACATGGACGGCGTGCTGCGCAAGCTGTTCGTCGACGCGTCGGTCGCCGAGTGGGCGAACGAGACCGACATCACCGACGAGCACGAGGCCGCGGCCGCCAAGGCCAACCAGGCGCAGGCCGACGGCATCACGCAGCTGATCAAGGACGCCCGGCGATTCGATCCGATCCTCGACAAGCTCGATCCCGACACCCGGCGCCAGCTGATGCTGCTGAGGTTCGCCGGCCAGCCGGCGCCCGACGATCCGAAGCTGTCGGCCGAGCTCGCCAAGATCGCCGAGGACATGACGTCGATCTACGGCAAGGGGGTGTGCACGAAGGTCAAGGTGAAGGGCAAGGACACCGAGCAGTGCAAGATCGTCGACGACTACTCGAAGATCCTGCAGGACAGCCACAGGCCGGCCGAGCTGCTCGCCGCGTGGCAGACCTGGCACGACGGCATCGGCCACGAGGAGCACGATCTGTTCGCGCGCTACGTCGAGCTCGCCAACGCCGGCGCGCGCGCGGTCGGCTTCAAGGACGTGTCCGAGCAGTGGCGCGGCGGCTACGACATGTCGCCCGACGCGTTCGAGGCCGATGTCGACCGGCTGTGGACCCAGGTCAAGCCGCTCTACGATCAGCTGCACTGCTACACGCGGCGCGTGCTCAACAAGAAGTACGGCGACAAGGTCGTGCCCAGGACCGGCCCGATCCCGTCGCACCTGCTCGGCAACATGTGGGCGCAGACCTGGGGCTACCTCTATCCCGATCTCGAGCCGTACAAGGGTGTCGCCGCGATCGATGTCACGCCGGTGCTCGAGAAGAAGTTCCCGGTCAAGCCGGACCCGGTGGAGAGCGCCAAGCAGATGGTGAAGATCGGCGAGGCGTTCTACGTGTCGCTCGGGATGGATCCGCTGCCCGCGACGTTCTGGGAGCGCTCGATGTTCGTGCAGCCGCCTCCGCCGCGCAAGGTGGTGTGCCACGCGAGCTCGTGGGACGTCACGTACAGCGACGACCTGCGCATCAAGATGTGCATCAAGCCCGACCAGGAGGATCTGTTCACGATCCATCACGAGCTCGGCCACAGCTACTACTTCCAGGCCTACTACAAGCTGCCGATCATCTACCAGCAGGGCGCCAACGATGGCTTTCACGAGGCGATCGGCGACACCATCCAGCTGTCGATGACGCCGGCCTACCTCCACGAGAAGGGCCTGCTCGCCAAGGTGACGAGCGACGACAAGGCGACGATCAACGCGCAGATGAAGGTCGCGCTCGAGAAGATCGCGTTCTTGCCGTTCGGCCTGATGGTCGACAAGTGGCGGTGGGACGTGTTCTCCGGCAAGGTGACGCCGGACCAGTACAACCAGCACTGGTGGGATCTGAAGCTCAAGTACCAGGGCGTCGCGCCGCCGATCCCGCGCAGCGCGGCCGACTTCGATCCGGGCGCGAAGTATCACGTCGCCGCGAACGTGCCGTACATGCGCTACTTCCTGGCGGCGGTGCTGCAGTTCCAGTTCCACCGCGCGCTGTGCAAGAAGGCGGGCTTCACCGGGCCGCTCCACGAGTGCTCGATCTACGGCAACAAGGAGGCGGGTGCGGCCTACCAGGCGATGCTGGCGCTCGGCGCGAGCAAGCCGTGGCAAGACGCGCTGTACGAGCTGACCGGCGAGCGCGACATGGACGCGTCGGCGATCCTCGAGTACTTCGCGCCGCTCCAGAAGTGGCTCGAGGACCAGAACAAGGGGCAGGCGTGCGGCTGGTGAGCCGGCGCGAGCGGAGCCGATCGACCGAGCAAGTAGACAAGGCCCGCGTCCCTTGCTCGGTCGACCGGGTTCCTTGATCGATCGGACGTACCTCGGGACGGGACAGTCGCATGCCGGCTTGCCGGGTTGTCCCGCTCCGTGCCGGCCGCCGGTTGCTGCCGCCTGTTTTCCGGTTTCCGGTCGGGGGGGACGTGGTATCCACCGACCAGCCATGGCCATTTCGGTTAGCCTCGTCATCCCCTGCTACAACGAGGAGGAGTCGCTCGGCGAGCTCGGGACCCAGCTCGACGCGGTGGTGAAGCTCCTGACCGGCCGCGGCCACCCGGTCGAGGTCATCTTCGTCGACGACGGCAGCCGCGATCGCACCCCCGAGATCCTCCGGGAGCTGACCGCCACCCGGCCGCACGCGACCGTGATCCGGTTCGCGCGCAACTTCGGCCAGACCGCCGCGATGCAGGCCGGGTTCGAGGCCGCGCGCCACGACGTGATCGTGCCGCTCGACGCCGACCTGCAGAACGATCCCGCCGACGTTCCGCGCCTGCTCGACAAGCTCGAGGAGGGCTACGACGTGGTGTCGGGCTGGCGGCGCGACCGCAAGGACACCTTCGTCACCCGAAAGATCCCGTCGTGGACGGCCAACCGGCTGATCTCGCGGATCTCGGGGGTTCGCCTGCACGACTACGGCTGCACGCTCAAGGCGTATCGCCGGAGCATGATCGCCAACATCACGCTGTACGGCGAGATGCACCGGTTCATCCCGATCTACGCCGCGCAGCAGGGCGCGCGGGTCGCCGAGATCGTGGTCAACCATCGGCCGCGCGTGCACGGCACGACCAAGTACGGCCTGGGCCGCGTGCCGAACGTGTTCCTCGACCTCCTGCTGGTCAAGTTCCTGTGGCGCTACGGCACCAAGCCGATGCACGTGTTCGGCAAGTTCGGCCTCGCCAACATCGCGCTGTCGTTGCTGTCGTTCGCGGCGATGCTGTACTTCAAGCTGTGGGGCGGCAAGAGCTTCGTCGAGACCCCGCTGCCGGCGCTCACGATCATGTTCTTCCTGATCGGCTGCCTGTCGGTGCTGATGGGGCTGCTCGCCGAGATGGTGATGCGGACGTACTACGAGTCCGCGCAACGACCGACCTACCTGGTGCGCGAGGTCTACCGCGACGGCGACGTGGTGCGCGGCCTGGCGCCGGTCGCAGCCAAGCGCGCGATCTGACATGTGCGGCATCGCCGGCGCGGTCAGCCTCGGCGGCGATCCCGCGATCCTCGACGAGCCGGCCGTGCGCGCGATGGCCGACACGATGCGCCGGCGCGGCCCCGACGGCGATGGCTTCTACCGCGACGCGTGCGCGGTGCTCGGCCACCGCAGGCTGTCGATCATCGATCTCGCGGGCGGCGCGCAGCCGATGGCCACACCCGACGGCGAGCTCGTGGTCGTCCAGAACGGCGAGATCTACAACTTCCGCGCGCTGCGCGACCGGCTGGAGGCGCTCGGCCACCGCTTCACGACGCGCTCGGACACCGAGGCCATCCTCCACGCCTACCGCGAGTGGGGCGCGGACTGCGTGCGCGAGCTCGACGGCATGTTCGCGTTCGCGCTCTGGGACGTGCGGCACCGTACGCTGCTGCTCGCGCGCGACCGGTTCGGCAAGAAGCCGCTCTACTACTGGCGCCGCGGCGGCGACCTGGTGTTCGCGTCGACCCTGACCGCGCTGTGCGCCCACCCCGCGGTGCCCGGCGAGCTCGACGACGCCGCGCTCGCCGAGTACCTCGCGCTCGAGTACGTGGTCGCGCCGCGCACGATCATCGCGGGCGTCCGCAAGCTCCCGCCCGCACACGCGCTGGTGCTCGACGAGTTCGACGCCGAGCTCCGGCCGTACTGGCAGCTGCGGGTCGAGGGCACGCGACAGGTCGGTGAGGCCGAGGCGATCGCCGAGCTGACCTCGCGGCTCGAGACCGCGGTCGAGCGCCGGCTGGTCAGCGACGTGCCGCTCGGCGTCTTGCTCTCGGGCGGGATCGACTCGTCGCTGGTGACCGCGTTCGCGGCGCGCGCCCGCGCCGGGATCGAGACGTTCTCGGTGCGGTTCGACGACCCGTCGTTCGACGAGAGCGGCCATGCCCGCAAGGTCGCGGCCCACCTCGGCACGACCCACCACGAGGAGCCGCTCGGCGTCGCGACCGCGGCAGGCATCGTCTCCGAGCTCGGCGACATCCTCGACGAGCCGATCGGCGACGCGTCGATCGTCCCGACGTATCTGCTGTCGCGGTTCGTGCGCCGCCACGTCACGGTCGCGCTCGGCGGGGACGGCGGCGACGAGCTGTTCGCCGGGTATCCGACGTACCTCGCGCACGAGCTGGCCGGCGCGCTCGGCCCCTTGCGCAAGCTCGCGCGCGCCGGCCGCTACCTCGCCGACCTCCTGCCGGTGTCGCACGACAACTTCAGCTTCGACTTCAAGCTCAAGAAGCTGCTGCTCGGGCTCGACGCGCCGGACGACGAGCGCAACTACGTGTGGCTCGGCGCCACGCCGGCGGCGCAGGTCGACGAGCTGCTCGGCGGCGGGTACGACGTCTACGCAGCCGCGCGCGCGCGCTACCGCGAGGGCCACGGCAACCACCTCGAGCGCGTGCTCTACCAGGACGTCGGCCTCTACATGTGCCACGGCGTGCTCGCCAAGGTCGATCGCGCGGCGATGGCGGCCTCGCTCGAGGTCCGCGCGCCGCTGCTCGACACCGCGTTTGCCGAGTACGCGGCGAGCCTGCCGCAGGGCCTCAAGCTGCGCGGCCGCACCACCAAGTACATCCTCAAGAAGCTGGCGCGGCGCTACCTGCCGCACGACATCGTCGATCGTCCGAAGAAGGGCTTCGGCATGCCGATCGGGCGCTGGCTGCGCGACGACCTGCGGGGCCTGGCGCGCGACGTCGTGCTCGGGGCGCGCAGCCTCGCCGCGTCCGGCCGCGTGCGCCGCGACGTGGTCGAGCGCTGGCTGCGCGAGCACGCCGAGGCGCGCGTCGATCATCGCCAGCGACTGTGGACGTTGCTCGTGCTCGAGCTGTGGCGGCAGCGCCGGCGCGCCTAGGTTCGCAGGCACCACGAACCACGGTTGACCCGGCCACGCGACTTGCCAGCGCGTGTGCGGTTGCGCGCGAAGTGCATGGATCACGGATGGATCACATCCGCGTAACCGATGGCACATGCGCTGCACAAGTCGCGCACATCAACAGCCCCTCGACGGGAGATCCCAGATGACCCTCAAGAACATCAGCTTCGCATTGGTGCTCGTGCTCGGTGCTGCGGCGGCCGGTTGCGCCGCGCAGTCCAAGGCCAACGGTGGCGGCGACGACGGCGGCGGCGACGACGGCAGCGGCAGCGGCAGCGGCCAAGGCTCTGGCTCCGGCTCCGGCTCGGGCACCACGCAGCTCGACGCGAGCGGCAACTACAAGCTGTCGAGCACGTTCGACCTCTCGACCAACATGCCCGGCACGGTCGGCGTCGTGGTCAACGACTTCATCGCCGCGACCGACGATCCCGACGATCCGACCAAGTGGATCCTCGACCAGATCATCGCGCAGCTGCCGAACGGCACGCTCAAGACCGTGCTGTCCGACGGCGAGGACTTCGTCGCGGGCTACCTCAACGATCAGCTGCTGTCGATCGCGCCGAGCTTCGTCACCGACATCCTCCACGTCGGCAACGACTTCGGTCAGATGGCGAAGAAGTTCGGGCTCAACTCGACGCTGGCGGTGACCAAGCAGGGCACCGAGTACAGCTCCACGCACACCGCGACCGGCGTGCACTTCTCGGTCGACTCGGTCGAGACCGACCTCGACTTCTCGGACTACGGCCTGCCGAACATCGTCGCGAACAACGTGGGGATCACGTTCGACGGCACGAGCAAGCTGACGATCGGCGAGCACAAGCTGCCGGTTTCGTACGGCGCGGTGCTGCGGCTCGGCCTCGACAACGTGATCATCCCGCTGGTCGATCCCAACGCGAGCGACCTCCAGACGTTTCTCACCGACGAGGTCGACTGCTCGGCGGTGGGCCAGGCGATCTCGGACGCGATCGGCATCGGCGACGCGAGCACCTGGGCCGGCGCGTGCACCGACGGCCTCAAGTTCGGCGCGAGCGCGATCTACCAGCAGATCGACAAGATCGACGCCTCGGCGCTCGAGTTCGACATGACCGGGACCGCCAAGGCGATGGACACCAACAACGACAAGAAGATCGACTCGCTCGCCACGGGCAAGTGGACCGGCACGCTGAGCTACTCGGGCACGCCCGCGCCGCTCGCGACCGCGACGTTCACCGGCACGCGGCAGTGATCACGGCTTCGGCGCGCGCACCCACGCGTCGAGGATGGCTGGCCGGCCCGGGCGATTCTGCCCGGGCCGGCGTTTTTTCGGCTCAGTACAGCGACCGATCCGGCGCCGGCGCGCCCGCGCGGCGCTCGAGCTCGGCGTTGACGAACCCGCCGATCACGAGCGCGAACGTCGACAGGTAGAACCACAGCACGATCACGATCACGCTGCCGAACGCGCCGTAGAACAGCTCGTAGTTGGCGACGTGGACGACCCACAGCGACAGCACCCACGACAGCAGCACGAGCAGCAGCGTCGCGACCGCGGCGCCCGGCCAGACCCGGCGCGTGCGGCCGAGCTCGCGCGGCGAGGGACCGAAGCGGTAGAGCGCGTAGAGCGCGGCCAGGACGAGCGCGAGCAGCACGGGCCAGCGCGAGATCGAAACCAGG
>DATJAE010000178.1:0-13165 GCA_035516595.1 Kofleriaceae bacterium
TGCTCGTCGAGGCGCCGCGGCGCCGGACCCGGCGCGATGCTATCAACGACGGATGATGCAGCGCGAGGTCGCGATCGAGCGCGGCGAGGCCGGCACGCGCCGCGCCGATCGCGATCGCGTCGTGATCGAGGCGCCGCTGCAATTGCGCGCGCGCGGCGCGCCGGTCGCGACGATCATGCGCACGCCCGGCGCCGATCTCGAGCTGGTGCGCGGCCTGCTCCACGCCGAGTCGATCGCGGGCGCCGGCGCGATCGCGCAGGCCGGCGAGGACGCCGTCGAGATCGACGTCGACCCGGCGGCGTTCGCCCGCCGCGGGCTGCTCGCGAGCGCGGCATGCGGCGTGTGCGGGCGGGTCGCGATCGCCGATCTCGAGCAGCGCGCGCGCGAGGTCGCCGCCGACACCCGGATCGCCGCGGTGGTGCTCGGCGAGCTGCCCGGCAAGCTCGCGGCGGCGCAGCAGGTGTTTCGCGACACCGGCGGGCTGCACGCCGCGGCGCTGTTCACGCCCGCCGGCGCGCTGGTCGAGCTGCGCGAGGATGTCGGACGCCACAACGCGGTCGACAAGCTCGCGGGCTGGGCGCTCGGCGCGGGAATCACGCCGGCCGATCACGCGTTGCTGCTCAGTGGCCGCGCCGGATACGAGCTCGTGCAGAAGGCGGTGATGCTCGGCGTGCCGATCGTCGCCTCGGTGTCCGCGCCGAGCTCGCTCGCGATCGAGCTGGCCGAGCGCTTCAACGTCGCGCTGGTCGGGTTCGTGCGCGGCGACCGCCTCAACATCTATAGCCACGCATGGCGCATAACCTGATAGTGTCCGCCCGTGCCTTCGGAATTGCCTTCGATCTCACCGCGCCATTCGGCGGCGCTTCAGGGAGAGGCAGCGCCCCTGCCTTCGATCGACGACATCGTCGCGCAGGGCCGCACGCGCGAGCGCAAGACCGAGATCGCGCTCGGCGCGCTGGTGCTGCTCGGCGGCCTGGCGTGGAAGCTCGCGATGCGCTCGCTGACGGGTGGGCTCGACGTGATGAGCTTCGGCGCGATCGGGCTGGGTGCGGCGCTGCTCGGCCACGGCCTGCTCGGGGCGCGGCGCTGATGCGCGGCGCGATCGCGCTGTGCGCCGCGCTCGCGGCGTGCGGCAACAGCAACAACAAGACGCCGACCACCGATCCGGTCAAGGTCGCCGAGCCGACGCCGGGCGGCACCACCAAGTCCGAGCCGCCGCCCGCGCCGCCGGTCGCCGCGCCGAGCCGCGGGCCGGAGCATCCGGTGTACTCGCTGATCGACAACCGGCTGTCGGCGCACCTGATGCGCGGCGGCGGCCTCGTCGTGCCGGCGGGCTCGGCCGGGTTCGCGAAGTACACGCGGTTCGGCAACATGCTGAGCAAGGGCGCGCACCACGCGTGGGACCTGCGTCAGAGCGAGGGCGACACCAAGGTCGCGCGGCTGACCGGCAAGAGCGGCTCGGTGTTCGTGCCGCTGACCGCGGCGCAGGCCGGGCGCACCACCGTGCGCATGCGCGTGTTCGCGAAGGACGCCGGCACGCTGAGCCTGCGGGTCAACGAGCACAAGGACGAGAACGCGAAGATCGACGCGGGCTGGTCGACCGTCACGCTCGACGTGCCGAGCGGGCGGCTGGTCGAGGGCGAGAACGCGCTGACGATCTTCACCAAGGGCTCGGGCACCGAGCTCGCGTGGCTCGACGTCGGCGGCGAGACCGCGCCGCCCGACGACGGCAGCGTGCAGTTCTACGATCCGTCGACCAAGACGCTGATCCTGCCCAAGAGCGGCGGCATGACCTGGTTCGTCGCGATCCCGGACAAGGCGCGGCTCACCGGCGATCTCGCCGACGGCAACTGCCAGGTCGCGGTGGTCGCCACCGCCGAGGACGGCACCACCGCCGAGGGCAGGCTCACCGGCACCGGCTCGGCGGTGGATCTCTCCGCGCTCGCCGGCAAGGCGGCGCGGCTCGATCTCGACGGCGCCGGCTGCGCCGAGACCCACGTCGCGAACGCCGCGCTGGTCGTCCCCGGCGATCGCCCGACGGTCAAGCGCGGCGACCCGCCCAAGTTCGTGGTGTTCATCATCATGGACGCGCTGCGCGCCGACAAGATCCGCGCGTTCAACCCCAAGGCGCGGCCGGAGACGCCGAACTGGGACAAGCTGGCCGAGACCTCGACGCTGTTCGTCGACGACTACGTGCAGGGCAACGAATCGCAGGTGTCGCACGCGTCGATCTGGTCGGCGAACTACCTCGCCAAGCACAGGGCGATGGAGATGCGCGACCACCTCGCCGACAAGTGGATGACGATCGACGAGGTCGCGAAGAAGGCCGGCAAGTTCACCGCCGGCGCCTCGGGTAACGGCTACATCCGGCCGGCGCGCGGGTTCGGCACCTCGTGGGACGCGTTCGTCAACCACATCGAGAAGAGCCTCGGGCTGCGCGGCGCCGACATCATGGACAAGGGCTTCTCGTTCATCGCGCCGCACAAGGACAAGCCGTGGTTCCTCTACCTCGGGTTTATCGATACCCACGTGACGTGGCGCGCGAAGTCGCCGTGGATGGACAAGTACGACGGCGGCTACAAGGGCCGGTTCCAGACCGAGTACGGCGACGACGGGCCGAGCGGCTCGACCGGCAAGGACCTCACCGATCGCGAGAAGGATCACGTGCGCGCGCTCTACGACAGCAACGTCAGCTACCAGGACGACCTGATCGGCCAGCTGATCGAGAAGCTGCAGTCGTGGGGGATCTACGATCAGACGATGATCGTGATCACCGCCGATCATGGCGACGAGCTGTGGGAGGACGGCCGGGTCGGCCACGGCGGGAGCGAGCGCGAGACCCTGCTGCACGTGCCGCTGATCGTGCACTACCCGCCGATGTTCCCGGCGGCGCGGATCACCGAGGGCACCGAGAGCATCGACATCATGCCGACGATCGCCGACGCGCTCGGCGTCACGCCGGATCCCGAGTGGCAGGGCATCTCGCTGGTGCCGCTCGCCAACGGCGCGGCCGGCGGCTATCCGTGGATGTCGTTCTCGTCGCAGTACGAGAACATGCACGCCGGCCGGATCGGCCACTGGAAGCTCAAGCTGGTCGGTCCGAACGCGCCGAGGCTGTACGACCTCGCCAAGGATCCCGACGAGCGCGACGACCTCTGGGGCAAGGCCTCCGACGAGATCGGCGCGCGCCTGCTGCTCGATCCGATGTGGATCCTCCGCCAGTGGAACGTCGAGTGGAAGCAGGCGCAGTGGGGCAACGCCGGCGACGTGTCGAGCCGGTTCGCGTCGGACCTCGGTGAATAGGGACCTCACGCCGAAGGACGGCGCGCGGCTCCTGCTCGAGCTGGTGCGCGATGCCGGCGCGAGCGCGTCGTATCGCGCCGCGATCTACACGCCCGACGCGACGTTCGAGGGCGAGGCCACGCTCGGCGACGACGGCGCGGTCGAGCTCGCGATCGCGGGCGCGCCCGACGAGCTCGGCGAGGCGATGCGCATGCAGGCGCGCCTGGTCGCGCGCGCGGCGAGCAAGCTGCGCGACGACGGCCTGGCGCCGTGGCCGTCGCGCGTGTTGCGCTGGCGCGGGCCGGGCAGGGGCGGATGAGGGCGCCGGCCGTCGTGCTCGCGATCGGCTGCGGCTCGAGCGCCGCGCCGCAACCGGCGCCGCCGCCGTCGCCAGCGCGGCCCGCAGCGGCGGCGCCGAGCTACGATCTGTCCGCCGAGGCCACACGCCTGGACGCGATCGCGACCCAGCTCGCGGCGACCGAGCCGCTCGATCGCGCGGCCGCCGTGACGATGCATCGCGCCGACACCGCAGACGCGCTGCGCGACGCCGCCGCGCGTGCGCACGGGCTCGGCGCGAGGTTCCAGGCCGCCGCCGCGGAGCTGCGCGCACCGACCGCCGCGCCGTCGCCGACCATCGCCGCGGTGATGCCGCCGCTCGGCGCCGAGCTCGACAAGATCTTGCCCGACGTGTTCGCGGTGACCGAGCAGCACCTGATGGACGAGATCGCGTTCCGCAACGATCACGGCTGCGCGCCGATCAAGCATTGCGCGGAGGTCGACACGCTGTGGGCGGCGCACGAGTACCTCGCGCAGGCCGGCAAGGCGGCGCGGTCGGGGTTCGACGACGTCGGCGCCCAGCTCGAAGGGTTGCCGCTCGACCCGCGCGCCCGGTTCGCGATCGATCGCGCGACCGGCCGCGGCCCGAGCTACGGCGAGCGCTGCGGGGACCGCGGGCTGTGCGCGCGCGGGCTCGCGTGCGAGGCCGCGACCTCGACCTGCGAGGCGTACTGCAGCGAGGGCGCGATGCAGCCGTGCCCGCCGCACACGCAGTGCACGACCGTCGCCGGCCTCGCGCGCCCGGTGTGCCGACCCTAGCCCGATCGCGTCGGCCCGGGGGGCTAGTCGTCGAGGTCGCCGTCGTACTCGACCGGCTCGTAGCGCAGCTCCCGGCTGGCCGGGCAGACCGCGCGGTAGCTGCAGCGATCGCACCACGGGCCGGGGTTGGGCCGCGGCCCGTCGTCGATCGCGAGCGCGGCGGCCTCGATGTTGTCGAGCAGGTCCGGCACGAGCTTGCCGACGATCAGCTCGGGCGCGACCGGCGCGCTCCACTCGACCGCGCGCTCGGCCACCCAGTGCAGGCCGAGCCAGAACTGGCGGACGTGGCGAAACGCCGCCGCCGCGAGCACCGCGTAGCCCTCGAGCTGGTCGGCGATCGACGTGCCCGGGATGCGCACGCCGGTCTTGTGATCGAGCACCGCGATCGAGTCGTCCTGGAAGATGTAGCCGACGTCGAGCACGCCGCGGTAGTAGGCGTCGCCCGCGTAGAACTGCGTGGTCGACAGGTCCTCGCGCACGGCGAGCGAGTACTCGACGAGCTGGCGCGCGACCCGCCGGCGCCGGCGAAACTGCTGGATGCGCGACGCGAACGGCGCGATCCCCGTGCACAACGCGTCGAACCGCGGCTGCTCGGCCTCGGGCAGCTCGGCGCGCACCGTCGCGGTGGCCTCCGCGATCGCGGTGCCCTGGAGCACCAGCTCGAGCGCCTTGTGGATCGCCTTGCCGATCCGGGCCTCGGGCATGACCTCGGGCTCGGGCAGCTTCTCGACGTAGCGAAAGTGGAACAGCCGCGGGCAGCGCAGCGCCATCGCGACCTTGGAGGCCGACCACGGTGCGTGGATGAGCGCGCGGGTCGACGGCACGATCGTGGAATCTAGCCGAAAACTTGCCGCCGGCACGGCCACGCCGTAGCACCGATGCGTGGACACCTGTGAAGTCTGCAGCGCCAAGGTGCACGAGCTGCGCCGCGGCCGATGCTGGGGCTGCTACGCGCGCTGGGTCGATGCGCGCCCGGTCGGGCTCGGCGCGCGCTGCGTCACCTGCGACGAGAAGCGCCGGCGGTTCCTGAAGAGCGTCGAGCTGTTCGGCGCGTGGAAGCCGATGTGCTTCAACTGCGCCGGCCAGATCGCGCAGCTCGATCCCGTGCCGAGGACGATCGCGGCCCTGCGCACGGCGGTGTCGCGCGAGCGCCGCAAGAAGGATCGCCGGATCGGCAAGCCCGACACCCGCGTGTTTCGCTACGAGCGCCGCGTCGGCGAGCGCCGCACCGGCCGCGACGACGTGCCGCTGGTCGAGGACGACATGATCATCGAGGTCACGGTCGACATGTCGTCGGTCGGCCTCGCCGACGAGTTCGAGGACCTGACCCAGATCCGCGAGCTGGTCAGCCAGCTGCGGCCGAGCGAGCTCGCCGGCTAGCGCCGCGGTGCAGGCGGTGCCGCCGCCGGCCGCACCTGCGACGGCGAGGGCGCGACCAGCTGCGGCCTGGCCGCCTCGTCGCGCGCCGCGAACGCGCCGATCGCGGCGAGCGGCACGATCACGCCCACCGGCACGACCTCGCTCGTCGTCTTGCCGACCAGCCGCACGGTGAGCCGCAGCGCCTTGGGATCGGTCGACACGTTCGCCTTGAACTTGCCGTCGCCGGTGTAGGTGTCGACCAGCTTCATCAGGTCGCCCTTGCGGGCGATCACCGCGTCGACCTGCGGGCTCTTGCCGCGGTACGAATCGAGCGCACCGAGCGCGATCTTCGCGAAGCCGCGCGGCGCGACCTGGGCCGCACGCAGGAGGTCGATCATGCCGTCCGACATCTGTGCGAAGTCGTCGAGCCCGGCCTTGGTCGTGTCGACCCAGAACCAGCCGATGCCGTCGTGAAACACCGCGATCCCGGCCGCCTTGTGGCGCTTCATCAGGTCGGCGAACAGGTCGTGGTCGTCGGCGTGGCCGGCCAGCGCGGCCTCGCGGGCGGCCGGCGCGCCGGTGAACACCACGCTGAACACCGGGTGCTGCGCGATCGTCTCCGCGGTGTAGGCGAGGTTGGTGCCGGCGCCGTGCGCGGGCATCCTCCAGCCGCCGCCGGTGCGCGCGGCGATGAGCGCGCTCGTGCCCGCGAGCAGCACGCCGTCGTGGGTGACCGCGATCGCCTTGCCGTCGGGCATCTCGACCTGCTCGCCCCCGTCCTTGGTCCTGGTCGCCGGCTTGTGGACCGCGCCGGCGATCTTGTCGATCGTCGCGGTCGAGAACTTGCCGTGGGCCTCGACCACCGCGTCGGGATCGTGGCCCGGCACGATGTGGAAGAACGCGGTGACGTCCGACACGTCGGTCGCGAGGTCGACGCCGGTCATCGTCTTGGCCACGCCGCGCGCGCTCTCGACCTCGGTCACCAGCTGGCGCATCGCCCTGGCGAGGTCGGGCGACGCCTTGATCGTCGGCTGATCGGCCAGCGCGGACAGCGTCTTGAGGTTTCCGGGCACCAGGCTCGTGACGTCGAGGTGCACCACGAGGTCGGGGTCGGGCAGCGCGTACGCGAGCACGGCGTCGGGGGTCGCCGGCCGCGGGTTGGGCTGGATGCCGAACCCGGTGAGCCCGAGCAGCAGCGTGATGACCTCGGTGAGCCCCATGGTGCGTCCTCGCATGGGGCACGCGCGCCCCGGCCGAGCTTTTGCGCGGAATCCACGCGCGCGCAAGCGGCCCGAAGCACGAAGCCAAAAAAATTCAACCGCGTTTCACGTTGCCTCACGCACGTTTCCCGGCGCCCGAAAAAAAATGATGTCAAGACTGGTTCCTGAAACGGCGAGCGCTAGGATGGCTCACGTCTCGACGGTCGGGCGGCAAATTCACTGGCGACATTGGAGGCACGAGGTCATGAGTACGCTTGCTGTGGTGGAAGAGATCCTTCGCGAGACCGCAGTCCCGATGTCGGTCCGCGAGATCGTGGAACGCGCCGGCGCGCGCCTGCCCAGCAAGTCGAAGACACCCGATACAGTGGTCGCACGCGACCTGTCGATGGACATCAAGAAGAAGGGCGATGGCTCGCTGTTCGTGCGCACCTCGCCCGGTCGCTACACGCTGCGCTCCCTCGCCACACTGCCCGCACCTGTGGCAGCACCGCCCGCCGATGCCACGCAGCTCGCGCCCACCGCCCTGCGCAGCCACAACGTCACCCCGCTCCCCGCGCGCAAGCCCGCCGCTCCGGCTGCTCCAGCGCGTCCCTCCGGTCGTAGCGATTCCGCCGAAGGCGGCGGATACGTCAGCTAGATGATCCGCCGCGCGGAGGTCCAGGACCATCCCTGGATCGTCGCGACCGGCGCCGAGGCGTACCGCGATCTCGGCGACTACACTCGCATCTTGCCGTCGTGGCTCGAGCAGCCCGGCGTGCTCGCCTGGATCGACCAGGACGCACAGGGCCGCGGCCGCGGCTTCGCGATGCTCGGGTTCTACACCGAGGAGCCGCTGCCGGGCGCGCCCCCGACCATGGCGGTCGGCCAGCCGCAGGTGATCGCGGACCTGCTCGCGCTCGCCGTGCTCCCTTCGTACCAGCGCAAGGGCATCGGCACCAAGCTGCTCGATCACGTGATCGACGTGGCCGAGCGCGTCGCGCCGACCAGCCAGATCTCCCAGCTCCGTCTCACCGTGGCCGAGCACAACACCGGCGCGCAGCGGCTGTACGCGCGCTCGGGATTTCACATCGTCGATGGGGTCGCGACCTACGATCGCGGCCAGCGGGCGCTTCGCATGGTGCGCCCGCTCGCGAAGGCCGGACGCGGTTCACGGGCCTGACCAATCGGCGCTGGCTACGTTGAATGCCGTACGCCACGAGCGTTGCGGCATGATGCGCCGCCATGGCGAACGAACCGGAACCCAAGACCAGCCTGTACGAAGTGCTCACCGCGATCCTGCTCGGATTCGGCGCGCTGGGCGGAGCATGGGCGAGCTACCAGTCGAACCAGTGGGGCGGGACCGCGACCGCCGACTACGGCAAGGCGGCGACGACGGCGACGCGCGGCTCGACCAGCATGAACGTCGCGATGACCAACGCGGCGCAGGACTCGCAGCTCGACCTCCAGGCCAAGCAGCTGATCGTGAACGCGAGCCTGGTCAAGGATCCGGTCGAGAAGGAGCGCGATCTGTTCATCGCCAAGTATCTCTACACGCGCAAGATCAGCCCGACCGGCTACGCCGCGCTCGGCCTGCCCGCGATGTATCGCAGCAAGGACGACAACGTCGCCGAGCAGCTGCCCGAGGACGCGCTCGTCAAGTCGCTCGACGCCGAGCTCGACGACAAGTACATCGCGACCATGCTCAAGGCCGGCACCGAGCAGTTCGCGGACGCCGACAAGGTGTTCAAGGAAGGCGAGGACGTGAGCTCGACCTCGACGCTGTTCGGGCTCGACGGGATGTTCTTCACGGTGTCGCTGTTCCTCGGTGGCATGGCGCTCGTGCTCAAGAGCCACCTGCGATGGGGCTTCATGGCCGGCGGCTACCTCTCGCTGCTGTTCGGCCTGGTGAAGTTGCTGACGCTGCCGTGGTATCACGCGTGACCATGACCGTCCGGCGGTGGTTGCTCCCATGCCTGGTGTTCGCGATCGCGTGGGCGTGCGCAGCACGCACCGCGCGCGCCGATGACACGCCGCCCGACGAGGACGACGCGGCCGCCAGCGAGGAGGCCGGACCGACCTCGCCCGAGGTCGAGCACGAGTTCGACAGCGCATTCCAGGGCGTGTCGCACGACGTGTCCGAGGACAGCGCGGCGCCCGCGATCACCGCCGAGCAGCTGCGCACCGCGATCCGCGCCGCCAAGGCCAAGGTGCTGCCCAAGCTCGAGGCCAAGATCGAGATCAAGTCGGCCAGGCGGATGGCGACGATCAGCAAGCTGATCTTCGGGTTCTCGCTCGCCGGCGTGCTGTTGCTCGGCATGCCGCTGTTCCTGCGCCGGCGCTACCCCGGCCAGGGCGCGAAGCTGTTCAAGTACAGCGCGCTCGCCGCGGTGACGTTCGTGGTCACGGTGAACCTGTTCGGCGTGATCGCGCTCGGTTTTCGCAGCGCCCAGGCCGCGCTCGCCCGCCAGACCAACCCGCAGCTCAAGATCGCGGAGGGCTTCTTCGACGGCCTCGACGACAACGCCGACGAGATGGCGAGCATGGGCGGCCAGCTGATCGGCCCGACGCTCTACCAGCTGCAGGCGAGCGACGAGCAGCCGACCGTGCTCTTGCTCGAGAACGGCCAGAAGCTGATCGGCGACGCGCGCGTGTTCGTGTCGATCGCGCACCTGTTCAAGAAGCTCGACTTCATCTTCGCGCTGCTGCCGATCGTGCTGCTGCTGCTCACGCTCGCGCTGTTCGTGCGCTCGATCTGGCCGACCCTGCTCGAGATCATCCGCTTGCCCGCGGCGGCGGCGAGCGGCAGCGCGAGCGGTCGCGACGTGATCCGGCGCGCGATGCGCCGCGTGCTCGCCGAGGTCCTGGTCACGCTGTGCACGGTCGGCGTGCTGTTCGCGATCACGATCCTGGCGAGCGCGATCCTGGGCTACGTCGTCAAGCCGGCGCTGTACTCGATCCTCGAGTTCTTCGGCACCGCGATCGTCTACCTCCAGGTCGTGCCCGACGCGTCGTCGGGGCTGATCTTCGACTCGTTGTTCGGCGTGATCCTGTTCCTCGGGCTCAACCTCGTCGCGATCATCGTCGCGATGTCGATGTACCTCGGCAAGGCGCAGCGCGTGTTCCAGCGCAGGTTCCACGACCACCAGCCGCTGCGCGCGCACGCGCGGTTCTGGAAGTGGGGCACGATCTCGGTGCTCGTCGCGCAGCTCGTGCCGCTCGTGTACATGGTGTTCGCCGCGTGGGCGCTCGACAAGATCGAGAACCACCTGATCGGCGGCGCGGATGATCCCACCAAGATCCCGTGGGCGGCGGTGATGCTGGTCGGGCCGCTGTTCCTGGTCGTGGGGTTCGCGCTCGTCATGTGGGCCAGCCGCGCGCTGCGCGCGATCCGCTTCCTCGCGACCTACAAGGTGCCGCCGGTCCCCGCTCCCGCTCGCATCGAGCCGCCGCCCTCTCTATGATGCCGCCATGATCACGCTCTACCATCATCCGTTCAGCCGCGCGGCCAACGTCCTGTGGACGCTCGAGGAGGTCGGCGAGCCGTACAAGCTCGAGTTCGTCGACTTCACCAAGGGCGGGCAGAAGTCGCCCGAGCTCCTCGCGCTCAATCCGATGGGCAAGATCCCGGTGCTGGTCGACGGCGACGCGGTCGTCACCGAGGCGGCCGCGATCGCGCTGTACATGGCCGATCGCTACGCGTCGGGCCGGCTCGCGCCGCGCCTCGACGACCCGCGGCGCGGCACGTTCCTGCGCTGGATCCTGTTCTCGCCGTCGGTGCTCGAGCCCGGCGTGATGGCCAAGACCGGCGGCTGGCAGTTCAAGCCGAGCCAGGCCGGCTGGGGCGACTACGACGCGATGATGAAGACGGTCGAGTACGCGATCGCCGGCAAGCAGTTCCTGCTCGGCGACACGTTCTCGATCGCCGACGTCGTGTTCGGCGGCGGCCTGCGCTACCTGCTGCGCTTCGGCATGATCCCGGCGACGCCGTCGCTCACCGCCTACACCGAGCGACTCGCCGCTCGCCCGGCCGCCCAGCGCGCCGACGCGCGCAACGCCGCGATCGTCAAGGAACGCGGCCTCGGCGGCTAGAGGATCACCGTCCCGCACGGGAACGTCGCGTCGACCACCGGGTTCGGCGTGTTCTCGAGCGTCGTGCACGCCGATCCGATCAGCGTGATCGTCATGCCGTTGTTGGTGACCGTCCAGTCCGTGCCGTAGCTCAGCGGCATGCCGTCCAGCGTCACCGTGCCGCTCGCCGCTTGCGACGGATCGATCGTGCCGTTGACCGCGAGGTCGCACGACAGCGCGCCGCCGATGATCTGCTGGAACGCCATCGCGAGCTGCGCCGGGCTGTTCGCCGTGTAGTACGCGGCGTTCGGCTGGCCCGGCTGCACGCCGACGCCGGCGTTCGCCATGTTCTGCAGGAACGTGTCGTTCACGCCGGCGATGCCGAGGATGAACAGCTTGATGCCGGCCGCGTACGCCGCCTGCGCGCTCGCCACCGACTGGGCCGACGTGTCGTCGCTCGAGTTGCAGCCGTTGGGCAAGCCGTCGGTCGCCAGCACGATGATCGGCGGGCTGCCCATCGGCGGCGGGTTCGCCGCGAAGTCCGCCACCACCTTGTCGATCGACGGCGGCGTCGGCGTGTCGCCGTTGGGGCTCTGGCTCTCGATCAGCGTCTTGATCGCGGCGAAGTTGTTGAGCGCGCGCGGCTTGGTGTACAGCGTGGGGCACGGCGTGTCGTCGGTGAACAGCGACGCGCCGAAGTAGACCTTGCCCTGCAGCTGCTCGACCACGCCGCTCGGTCCGACGAGCGCGTCGTGGATCGCCTGGTAGCGCGAGGTGCTCGTACCCGCCAGGTCCGTGCTCATCGAGCCGCTGCGATCGATCAGCAGCGCGATCGACGGCGTCACCTGGGTCGGCTGGAAGTGCACGTCGGGACACTGCGCGTCCGGCCCGGTGTCATCGTCGGAGCCGGATCCCCCGCTCCCACCACCGCTCCCTTTCATCGGCCCTCCGGCGGTCTTCGCACCACACGCGGCGAGCACGGAAAGCAGGACGAGCAAGCGCATCATCGTTGCCAGCGCGTTACAGCAAGCACCGCGCCACCGCCGCGGCGCACCAACCTCGCGCGCCGGTTGCTGGGGACTGCCGTCCCTAGGGCCTCGGCCCTCGGGTATCGCGATCCCGAAGCGAGCCACGGGGCATACTGTGCGGATGAAGACGCTGGTTCTGGTGGTCCTCGCGGTCACCGCGTGCGGCGGCAGCAAGGAGAAGCGGGTGTGCTCGCACGGCGCGGAGCTGTGCGGCGCCAAGGGCGAGGAAGCCAAGTGCGCGAGCGACCTGCGCGACATCAAGGACGCGCTGGGCGATGCCTACGGCAAGACCCTCGACTGCGGGCTCGAGGCCAAGAGCTGCGCCGAGTTCGCGGGCTGCTTCGTCGGCGGGCTCGGCAAGGGCCTCGACAAGCTCGAGCACGACTTCGATCGCGGCGTCGACAAGGTGATGGGCAGCGATGACCGCGCCGGCGGCACCGGCGACGGCCTCGACCTCGCCGCGTGTCACGACTTCCGCAGCACGAGCAACAACGACCACATCTCCGCCAGCTGGGAAGGCTGCAGCGACCACGTTCGCCGCGAGGTCGCATGCAAGCCGTTCATCGATCAGTTCGAGTGCGACTGCCTCGAAGACGGCGCCGAGCGCTGGAGCTTCACGATGGCCAAGCCCGAGCTCGGCGATCGCGACACCGCCAGCCGCGTCGCGAAGGCGAACTGCAAGATGAGCTTCGGAAACTAGTCCGTGCGAGGGTCCCGGGCTAACCGCTCGGCGTAGGCGGCAATCAGAGCCGGGAGGCTCGGAAAGCCCGAGCGTTTCACGTATGCGTAGTGCTCGCTAGCGAACGCCCCATCGGCGAGCTCCAGGTCATCTGAATCCGAGAACACACCACGGCGCACGAACAGACCCTCTCCAGCTTCCTCTTCACGCCGATGCTGCCAACGAAAGTAGCGATGCTTCTCGACCGCGCCGGCGAGATCGTGCGCCTCGAGGAGACTCAGCTCGTTCCCGCGCTGCACATCCATCGCGATCGTGCGTGCGCGGCGGCCCGGTTCGAGCGATGACAGGTCGTCGTAACGTGCGGGCCAAACGAGTGCCACCGTGTCGTCTGGAAGCTCGTCCTGGGTCTCGTGGATGGCCACAGGGATGCTCGTGTGCGCTCGTAACGCTTGAGC